>JAMOMH010000330.1 GCA_027068675.1 Sedimenticola sp. | reverse complement strand
CTCAAAAGTGGTGAGGTCTACGATCCACTCACACACAAAACACTGGGTATGATTTTTGATAAATCATCCACCCGCACACGTATCTCTTTTGAGGTGGGCATCACTCAGCTTGGCGGTCACCCCGTCTTTTTGACACCCAAAGATACTCAGCTAGGGCGCGGTGAACCGATCGAAGATTCAGCGCGTGTTATGACTCGCATGGTCGATTGCATTGTGATTCGTACCTTTAAACAGGAGACGGTCAAACGATTCGCTGCCTATTCACAAGTACCCGTCATCAATGGTCTGACCGATATCTATCACCCCTGCCAGCTACTTGCTGATATGCAAACCTACGCAGAGCATCGTGGTGATATCCAAGGCAAAACCGTACTTTGGGTGGGCGATGGCAACAACATGTGCCACTCCTACATCAATGCAGCACGCCAATTTGATTTTAAACTACGCATCGCATCACCCGAGGGGTATGACCCCGATGCAAACATATTGGCTGCTGCCGGTGATCGCTGTGAAATCATTCGAGACCCTATGGTCGCTGCCGAAGGGTGTGATCTAGTTGTAACCGATGTCTGGGCCAGTATGGGCCAAGAGGAGGAGCAACATGCACGCATCAAGGCGTTTAGTGGCTACCAAGTTAATGATGCGGTTATGGGCCAAGCGGATCAGGATGCTATCTTCATGCACTGCCTACCCGCCCATCGTGGCGAAGAGGTGAGTGCTTCACTGATCGATTGCGAAGATAGTGTCATTTGGGATGAGGCGGAGAACCGCATGCATTCACAAAAAGCACTTCTTGAACTCTTAATGCTAAAGTTGTGAACCTCTATTAAGACAGAGCCTTAACAATTTGACAAAATTCGGCCACTCCCAGCTGAGGTGTTTTATGAAACAAGCCGTTGCTCTCCTATTTATTCTCTTCTCTGCCAATACGTTGGCTGAGATTGCCTATGTTACTGACCAGTTCAAAGTCACCATGCGATCTGGCGAAAGCTCAGAGTATCGCGTTGTGCGCATGCTGCCATCAGGCACGGCGGTTGAAGTTATTGGCAAAAATAGTGAGTCAGGTTATAGCCAAGTTCGCACCCAAAATGGTGAGGGTTACATCCTAACGCGTCAACTACTCAACCAGCCGGTGGCTAGAGAGCAGTTAAGCCAGCTGAAAGAAGAGATAGCCACACTCAGCAGCGCACCAGATCAACTCAAAAGCGAGCTACTCGACCTCTCTAAACAGCACGAAGCGCTAACCCGCGCACACAAAGAGCTAAAAGGGATTAAGTCTGAGCTGGAGAAGGAGCTAAACAGCATTCGCCGTACCGCCGCCAACGCCATTCGCATCTCTGAAGAGCGCAATGATCTGGGTAAACAGGTGGCTGCGTTCACTCGAAATGTTGCAGATCTGAAGCAGGAAAACAGGGAGCTGACCAATCAATCTGATCAGGATTGGTTTTTGATTGGCGCGGCGGTCATTATTGGTGGCATCATTCTTGGTCTCATTCTGCCACATCTGCGTTTTCAGCGCCGCAAGAGCTCTTGGAACTCTCTGTAAACGATACTACATAGAGGAGAGCAATCATCCGCTCTCCTCTACAGTTTAACCTCCCCTATTTCAGATTCGACAGATCCCGCACCGCACCCCGTGCAGCACTGGTTGTTAGCGCTGCATAAGCTCGAAGCGCCTGGGAGACCACACGGTCACGGACTGCCGTAGGCTTCCAACCCACCGCGCCCTTGGCATCCATTGTCTGACGGCGTGTCGCCAGCTCATCATCAGAGATAGCCACCTCAATCAGACGATTGGGGATGTCGATATTGATCGGGTCACCCTCTTGCACCAATCCAATATTGCCGCCCTCTGCCGCCTCCGGTGAGCAGTGGCCAATCGATAAACCTGATGTACCACCCGAAAAACGACCATCAGTGATCAGCGCACAAACTTTGCCCAGCCCCTTTGATTTCAGGTAACTGGTGGGGTAGAGCATCTCCTGCATGCCTGGCCCACCCTTCGGCCCTTCGTAGCGAATTAGCACAACATCACCTGCAACAACTTTGTCATCAAGAATGGCGGCTACCGCATCATCCTGACTTTCGAAGATACGTGCAGGGCCGCTGAACTTAAGGATTGATTCATCCACGCCTGCCGTTTTGACGATACAACCCGCCTCCGCCAGATTGCCAAATAACACCGCAAGGCCACCATCCTGGCTGTAGGCATTCTCACGATTACGAATGCAGCCATTGGTGCGATCATCATCCAGCGAAGGCCAGCGACAATCTTGACTGAACGCAACCTGAGTAGGGATACCCCCTGGGCCAGCCAGGTAGCGATCTAGCGCTACTTGGTTATCCGTTACCGTAATATCCCACTGTTTGATCGCCTCAGCCATACTGGCAGAATGAATGGTATTGGTGTCACTATTGAGCAGCCCCGCACGCTCCAACTCACCCAAGATACTGAAGACACCACCGGCTCGATGCACATCTTCCATGTGGTAGAGCTGGGTGGATGGAGCCACTTTGCACAGGTTGGGCACTTTGCGAGAGAGTCGGTCAATATCATCCATCGTAAAATCAACCTCTGCCTCATGTGCAGCAGCCAGCAGATGCAGTACAGTGTTGGTTGAACCACCCATCGCAATATCAAGGCACATCGCATTCTCAAACGCTTCAAAGCTGGCAACAGAGCGCGGCAATACCGAGGCATCATCCTGCTCGTAGTAACGCTTGGCAATATCAACAATCAGACGACCTGCCTCTAAGAATAGCTCCTCACGATCGGCATGAGTCGCCAATAATGAACCATTTCCTGGCAACGATAGGCCCAATGCCTCAGTCAAACAGTTCATTGAGTTGGCGGTAAACATGCCTGAACAAGAGCCACAGGTTGGACAGGCGGAGCGTTCAATGGCAGCCACATCCTCATCACTCTCATTGGGATCAACAGCGGAGACCATCGCATCAACCAGATCCAACTTCAGATCCTTACCATGCAACCTTATTTTGCCCGACTCCATCGGCCCACCGGAGACAAAGACCGCTGGAATATTGAGGCGCAATGCAGCCATCATCATACCGGGGGTGATTTTGTCACAGTTGGAGATACAAACCATCGCATCAGCACAGTGAGCGTTAACCATATATTCAACAGAATCGGCAATAATATCGCGTGATGGCAGCGAGTAGAGCATGCCGTCGTGACCCATGGCGATACCATCATCAATAGCGATAGTGTTGAACTCTTTTGCCACACCACCTGCTGCCTCAATCTCACGCGCCACCAGCTGCCCCATATCTTTTAGATGGACATGACCTGGTACAAATTGTGTGAATGAGTTGACCACGGCGATGATCGGTTTATCAAAATCACCATCCTTCATGCCAGTGGCACGCCAGAGTGCGCGGGCACCCGCCATGTTGCGGCCATGGGTGGTAGTACGTGAGCGATATTGGGGCATGGAACTCTCCAGGTTCTAAAGCAACTAATACTCCATTATCCAATATTCCTTGGCAAAACACAGCGTAACAACGCTACCTATTTAGGTTTCATTGCATTTTTTTCAATTCCCATATAATGAAAGCGGGGATAGAGACCCCATATACCAAAGGGTCACAGAAAGGACAAATCCCCCTCATAACACCCCTAATCAATACATGTTACTATTCGCTTATTGTCCACCACTCCTGATGGTTTACTCGAGGTCTGCTCAATGACCACTGTCGTTTCGCCATCTACACATACCTCTACAAAAATTGAGCAACTCCCTGTAGGCGATAGTAGCAATTTGCGCACTCTCTACCGAAATTCACGCCTCCCTATTGTTATCAAATGGTCACTTGCGATTGGCTTTTTGATCTCCTCAGTCATGGGGCTACTCAGCTGGATTCTTATTAGCCAGCAGAGCCACTCATTCATGCAGCAGACCGAAGCCTTTGGTCTTATTTTGGTTGAACAGTTAGCTCACTCTGCCAGTGAACCGATCATGGCTGATGACCACTTCACATTGAGCGGCCTAGTTAAACGGCAGACAAAAAATGAGCATGTACTGGGTGCTCTCATTCTTCAGGGTGAGAAGATCATCACTGAAGCGGGACATTCGCCTTCAGCAAAACAGATTGGGCAGGTCATCCACTCAAAGGCAGGTCAAGTCACCTGGTCGTGGAGAGATGAGGCGGGTAGAGAACAGAAGGCGATCACCTTTGTCACCCCGATTATATTCGAAGATGTCACCCCAGGCACCGCCCTGATCACCTTAAATCGTAACCAGCTTGATGCACAGCAACGTGAAACGATGCTAATACTCGCCTCCTCAACATTTGGCCTGATACTTCTTGGTGTTTTCATGGCTTACTTCTTGAGTCTACGCCTATCACGCCCAATTCAAGCACTCGCAGAGGCGGGTAACGCCATCAATCGTGGCGAACATGTCAAAGGTGTTGATCAGGGTAGGCAAGATGAGATTGGCCTCATCATCAATAGCTTTAATCTAATGGTTGATGGGGTGCGTGAGCGCAACAAAATTGAACAGGCGCTATCAAGTTACGTCTCCCCCCACGCTCTACAGCATGTGCTCGCCAATCTTGAGCAGCCCACTGAAACAGGCGAGGAGTTAACAGGTAGCGTGCTCTTCTGCGATATCGTCGGCTACACCCAGCTAACGGAGGGGATGTCGCCCAAAGAAGTCGCTAAAATGCTCAATGAGTATCTTGGCTATATCGCCCTCGCAGGCCATAGCTGCCACGGCATGGTCGATAAGTTTATCGGCGATTGTGTGATGATTGTCTTTGGCGCACCAGAGGGTGATAAGCAGCATGC
>JAMOMH010000329.1 GCA_027068675.1 Sedimenticola sp. | reverse complement strand
AGCAGAGCCGCTAAACGCACACCCAGCGCCATCTGTTCCAGCTCTGTTGTGAGGTGAATTTTTAACAATGATCTATCCTCCATTCAGCAGCTGACGAATGAAGGGAAGAAGGTCCGTTGCCAGCATACCCCGCTCACCCGCTTCAGCAGCCAGGTCAGCCGCTTCAGAGTGAAGCGCCACACCTGCAGTGGCTGCATCTTCCTGTGACAAACCTTGAGCAACCAATGCGGCAATAATGCCGGTCAACAGATCCCCCATTCCACCACTGGCCATACCTGGGTTGCCTGCTCGACAGAGCAGAGGAATCTCATCTTCCATAGGCTGGATAAGTGTACCTGCCCCCTTCAGCACAGCCACACCACCATAGCGCCGCTGCAACTCGGCTACTGCACTAAAACGATCATTTTGGATATCACTGCTGTTACAATCAAGCAGCCGAGCCGCCTCACCAGGATGCGGCGTTAATACCCAGTTCACCCTATTTGAGGGCGACTCAGCAAGCAAATTCAGACCATCGGCATCTAAAATTATCGGTAAGGAGGTGGCCAATACCGTAGCGTAGAGTTCACAACCCCAGTCAGAACAGCCCAGGCCCGGCCCCAAAGCAACAACTGTTGCACGCTCAAGTAATGGTTGTAGATCTGCCACACTCAATACAGCATGCACCATCAATTCAGGTCGTCCCTGATTCAACAGTGCAGCATGCTCTGGATGAGTAGCAACTGAGACCAACCCTGCACCACTTCGTGCCGCCGCCTCAGCAGCCATCCGAGCTGCACCTGAAAACCCCGGCGCACCGCCCACCACCAGCAGATGGCCACAGTCACCTTTATGCGCCGTTCGTCGCCTCGGTTTTAATAGGGCTGATTGGCTAGACCAATCAATAGCGCAAGCCGCTGGCGCTTCACTATGGTAGATCTGTCGTGGTATATCGAGTGAATCAAAGTAGATTTCACCACAGCACTCTGGCCCAGCGGAGGTAAACATCCCTTGCTTTAGAGCGATAAAACTAACCGTGATATCCGCCTCAACAGCCACTCCCAATATACGACCACTATCAGAGTGCAAACCCGATGGAATATCAACCGCAACGACCGGCGCATCAAGATGGTTAATATGGTGAATTACATCGGCCCATCTCCCTTCAACTGGACGCTCCAGCCCTGTACCTAATATCGCATCAATAATAACGGCATGGTCAGCACTGAAAGGGTGGAACAGCTCCTCCTCACCACCCATCTCATGGAAGGCATCAGCCATTAAACGGGCATCACCTTGTAGTTTTGAGCGATCACTCAGCTGAAAAAGTCTCACTCGATACCCCGCCTCTTTTGCAAGGCGCGCAATCACATAACCATCCCCACCATTATTGCCACCACCACAGAGTACAATCACCTCTTCAGCATCAGCCCAATGCTCAATCACCTGGCGAACAACCGCCGCTCCTGCACGCTCCATCAACACAGCACCAGGAAGTGCAAATGATTCTATTGCCAAACGATCCAAGGCTCTCACCTGCTCAGCTCGATAAAGTGCGCTAGGCAAGTCACTTTTCACCCTCATTCTCTTCAGCACCTCTTCTCCATAAGTATTGTAAATAAAAGTGTTAAATCTAGTGTACTGCCATTCAACGCAACACCATAATTTACTTAGGAAACTTCTGATTAAGTCTGGTTGCACTAAAGTATAAGGTTCGCTAAAGCTCAGCTAAAATTTAGGCTGACTAAAACAATCATGACTTGTTCAGGGCTTTCCTAGCTAATCGAGCAGTCCGAGCAAAAGTAAATTTAGAAGTTAAGTTCTTATAAAAAAAGTCGATAAGTATAAATATAGCTAAAATCCATTTTAACTGTACAACACAAAATTTAAAGGCAGCTATGCTGTTAAAAAGAGCCTCTTTATCCATCAAACCACTGACAAATATGTACTAAGCAAAAGGGCACCACCATGTCAGCTGAGAAAGCACTCCAACTACTAATCGTCGATGATGATGAACTAAATCGAGAGATCATTACTGAGCACCTTGAGGATTCTGGCTATGTGATGACCACCGCTGAGGATGGTGATATTGCGCTGGAGATGTTGGAACGCGAACCAACTAAATTCGATGTTGTGCTGCTTGACCGCATGATGCCGCGCATGGGCGGCATGGAGGTGTTATCAAAAATACGTCAACACCCACAGCTATCCAACATCCTGGTTATTTTACAAACAGCACGCGCCAGTACAGGGGATATTATTGATGGCATGAGGGCGGGTGCTAACTACTATCTAACCAAGCCATTTGAAGAGACGATGCTAAAAACCATCGTCAAGACAGCAAGTGAAGATCGTAAGCGCTTTCTATCACTCCAGCAGGCCCTTGCTCAGAGCACACGCACACTAAGCCTTATGGAGTTTGGTCGCTTTAATTTCCAAACTCTAGCTCAGGCCAGTGATCTAGCTACCATGCTTGCCAATGCATGCCCCAATGCCACACGAGTAGTCACAGGGCTTTCAGAGCTTATGATCAATGCTATTGAACATGGAAACCTAGGTATTGGTTATGATGAAAAGAGTGAATTAAATATCTCAGGAGAGTGGCTAAAGGAGATAGAGCGACGAATAGAGTCATCTGCAAACAAAAACAAATGGGCCTGCATATCTTTTGAACAGGATCAAGATAAGATCACTATCTCAATAAAAGATCAGGGCCGGGGGTTTGACTGGCACAACTACCTTGAGCTCGATCCAGATAGGGCATTTGATAACCATGGAAGAGGAATCGCTATGGCAAAAATGCTCAGCTTTGATTCCATTGAATATATTGGCACAGGCAATAAGGTGAAAGTCACCATCCTGACCTAAGCAAAACTCATAGGAAGTGATACATAGATGGAACATATACTCAAAAATATAAAACTAAAGTATCAACTGCTGCTGCTTTTAGCACTACCCACTATCACTACTCTCTACCTCTCTACAGAGAAGTTACTACATGACTACGACCAACTGCAGAAGGCTCACCATGCCCAAGCGATGGAACAGATTCTCACTACTGCTGCTGATTTAATAGCTGAACTCCAGATAGAGCGTGGATTATCTGCTGCTTTTGTCGCCTCAGGCGGCTCTCATTTTACTGAAGAGTTACAACATCAGCGGCAAAAAAGTGATACAAAAAGTGGGGAGCTGGGGCAGAAAACCTTAGATAAGGTTGCTCAATACAAGCACAAAAGCCATGCCATAACATGGGATAAACTACAAACACACCTAAAACTGACTCAACAAACAAGGGAGGAGGTTGATAACCTAAAAAGCCAGCCCCAGCTAATTTTTAAGCACTATACCTCCCTGATAGATACCATCCTCCTGAACATCAAATATCACTACATAGAGTCAGACCATAGTGTTCTTCATAGCGCTGAGCAACAACAGCATATGTTCAGCCTACTACAGCTACAAGAGTACTCCGCTCAAGAGCGTGGATTGGTCAATATTATTTTAACAGCTGACACCATCCCATCTTCACTTTTGCAATGGGTCTCTACTGTTAATTGGATGCAAAATAGGTTAATTCATCAGCATATCACTCTCTCCGGCAACAACAGGCTGGAACAGCCTCTCCTATCTCAACTTAGCCAGCCTAAGTTTTCAGTGCTAGAGGCAACTCGCAAAGCGATCATGCAAAAAGCATTAAAGGATGAACTACTCAATAAAATTAACCTATTAATTGGTTATGGCGGCCTCATTCACAATTTTAACAATTACCTAATACACAAAGATAAGCGCTACCATACCCATTTTTGGCAACCGTATACGGAAGCAACTGAACTGCTAAAACAATACAGAGAGTCAAGCCAACTCTCAGCTGCTGAGCTTGATGCTCTAAAGATAATCGAAGAGACAATTACTATATACAAAAGCAAGTTAAAAATTATTGAAGAGATAATCACTGACCTTGGTCAAGATCAGATAAAACAGCCTCATGAACTCAACCGACAGCTTAAAATTGATGATCAATCAGCCCTTTCAGCACTCCACCAGCTAGAGCAGGGCTTTAAGATCATATCTCCTGAAAAATGGTTTGAACTTGCCACTCAGCGCATTGAGATCATCAGCCTACATCAAAAAACACTACATCAACGGGTTATCAGGCAGCTAAAGCAACAGGCAAAGTCTGCTCAACTCAGCATGACCATCACCACATTATTTCTTATATGCACACTCCTCATCACTGCATTTATCAGCTTTATCATCTTCAAACGCCTATCTGTTGGCATAGCAACAATCGCCAATCAGGTACAACGCGCTCAAAAAAATGGACAGTTAATTGATGAGGCATTAATTGGTAAAGATGAGCTGGGTTTGATGGCCTCTACACTCAACCAGTTGATCACTGAGAGGAAAAAAATCAATCGGGAGTTGGAACACCACCGGCACCACCTAGAGAGACTCTTTGAACAGAAGAGTTATGCTTATGATAAGCAGCAACTTATTCTACAGGGGGTCATCCAAACATCACTCGATGCCATCATCACAATAGATAGTGATGGTATTATTACTGATTTTAACCCTGCCGCTGAAAAGACATTTCTCTATCAGGAGTCAGAGGCTGTTGGTCAAAATATCTACAACCTTATTATCCCTGGTGAGTTAAAAGAGGCACACAAGACAGGGCTGGCAATGGCAGCCGCTCTACCTAGCGGCCAATTTGTTGGGCGGCGTTATGAGGTACCTGCACTGCGTGCAGATGGCACATCACTAACCATTGAAATTGCCATGGGCAGGATTGAGATCAATAACACCATGCTCTTTACCGCCTTTCTGCGTGATATTACAGATCGACTACAACACCAAGAGAGCCTCGAACAGGCCAAACAGCAGGCTGAAGTGGCCAACATAGCAAAATCTGAATTCCTGGCCAATATGTCACACGAGCTGCGTACCCCGATGCATGCCATTCTTAGCTTCTCAGAGATGGGCCTCAGCCGCCACAAAACCATCACCCCTGAAAAACTATATAAATATTTTAATACCATCAACATCAGTGGTAACCGGCTACTAAAACTACTCAATGAGCTGCTGGATCTAGCCAAAATAGAAGCTAAAATGATCGTTTATAATTTCAATACCAACGACATACACCCCATCATTAATGAGGTATTAAATGAGTATGAAGAGCTTATTAATCAGCACAAACTATCTATTACATTTACTCCTACACAGTTCTCAACATGCCTCTCTATTGATGCCGAAAAAATTGAGCGGGTTATAAAAAACCTGCTCTCAAACGCCATCAAGTTCTCACCTGAAGAGGGGACAATATTAATCTCATTTAAGCAGCAGCAAATAATGACCGATACGGGTGAGTCAGTGCCGGCCCTTCAACTCTCTATCAAAGATCAGGGGATTGGTGTGCCCGAGGGTGAGCTAGAGGCTATTTTTGATAAATTTATTCAGAGCAGCAAAAGCCAAACCGGCGCGGGAGGCACCGGTCTCGGTCTTGCCATCTGTAAGGAGATCATCAAAGCCCATCATGGAAAGGTATGGGCTGAAAATAATGGTGATGGCGTGGGCTGCCTGTTTTCTGTCTTACTACCGATTAAGCAAGCCACTCATATGGATCAGACGTAACGTACTTCAACAATCTCAAATTCACGCAGACCGCCAGGCGCATCGACAGCGGCGATATCACCCTCCATCTTGCCAATTAATGAGCGAGCAATGGGCGATGTAAAAGAGAGCATACCCTTTTTATAATCGGCCTCATCTTCACCCACAATTTGAAAGGTTAGCTCTTGGTCATTATCCAACTCAACCACATCAATGGTGGTACCAAAAATCACTTTGCCACCCGCACTCATGGTTGTTACATCAATAATTTGAGCATGTGACAGCTTACCATCAATATCTTTAATTCGACCTTCGATGAAGCTCTGCTGCTCACGCGCTGCGTGGTATTCAGCATTCTCTTTCAAATCACCATGGGCACGCGCTTCCGCAATCGCCTGAATCACGATCGGTCGTTTAACACTCTTCAGCTCTTGCAGCTCTTCACGCAGCAGCGCGGCACCTCTAACGGTCAGGGGTACTTTACTCATTCTACTATCCTCAAAACAGTCTATTTAGCACTCACTAAGAGTACCAACCACTGGCGCAATGGTGCACCCGTTATTTGATGAGAGGTAAAACCTCTTAATACAGATCTTGCAGGCGGTTGACGCTAACGGCATCAAGTTCGCCTAATGCTAGGCAAGTTGCCTCACCTCCAGAGATGGTGGTGGTGTAACTCACTTTATGTTGTAGCGCTGCACGACGAATGGCAGTTGAGTCGGTAACCGCCTGCGCACCATCGGTGGTATTGATAATCAATGAGATGACATCACTCTTAATCAAATCAACAATGTGCGGACGCCCCTCTTGCACTTTATTAACACGCTCACACTCAATGCCTGCAGCAAGCAGCTCACGTGTTGTGCCGCCAGTAGCACAAAGCTCAAAACCAAACTCAGTTAGTTGGCGTGCAACATTGATCAGGCGTTTTTTATCGACATCCCGGACGCTAAGCAGCGCTTTTCCTTTTTGTGGTAGCTCTGTTCCTGCACCACTGATCGCTTTGGCAAATGCCTCGCCAAAAGTTTTGCCAACACCCATCACTTCACCTGTCGACTTCATCTCAGGCCCCAATACGGTATCGACACCTGGGAACTTAATAAATGGGAAGACCGCCTCTTTGACAAAAAAGTGTTTGGGGATGATCTCTTCCATCACACCTTGCTCTTTCAGCGAGACACCTACCATACAACGTGCAGCCACTTTGGCGAGTTGTAGTCCGGTCGCTTTTGAGATAAATGGCACGGTACGTGAGGCGCGCGGGTTGACCTCTAACAGATAAATCACATCATCTTTAATGGCAAACTGGGTGTTCATCAACCCCACTACCTTCAGCTCTAGCGCCATGGCACGGATCTGTTCACGCATTCGATCCTGCACAGAGGCGGAGAGCGTGTAAGGCGGCAAGGAGCAAGCGGAGTCGCCAGAGTGGACACCCGCCTGTTCAATATGCTCTAGAATGCCACCAATCAGTACATCTTTGCCATCACAAATGGCATCAACATCAACCTCAATTGCGTCATCGAGAAAACGATCCAGCAGCACCGGTGAATCATTAGATACACTAACCGCCTCACGCATATAGCGGCGTAGATCCTCTTCGTGGTAGACGATCTCCATGGCTCGGCCACCCAATACATAGGAGGGGCGAACCACCAATGGATAACCGATCTCTTCAGCTAATTTGACCGCCTGTTCAGGTTCAGTTGCCGTACGATTGGGCGGCTGTTTCAGGCCCAGTTTCTCAACCATTTGCTGGAAACGCTCACGATCCTCAGCAAGGTCGATTGAGTCTGGCGTGGTACCAATAATCGGTGCGCCAGCGGCCTCCAAATCAGCTGCAAGGTTGAGCGGCGTCTGCCCACCATACTGCACAATGATGCCCTTTGGCTTCTCTTTGCCGATAATCTCTAGTACATCCTCCAGCGTTAATGGCTCGAAGTAGAGACGATCTGAGGTGTCGTAATCGGTTGAAACGGTTTCAGGGTTGCAGTTGACCATGATGGTCTCATATCCATCTTCACGCATTGCATAAGCCGCATGTACGCAGCAATAGTCAAATTCAATGCCCTGACCAATGCGATTGGGCCCGCCACCCAGCACCATGATTTTATCGCGCTCACTCGGTGCTGCCTCACACTCATCCTCATAGGTTGAGTAGAGATAAGCGGTACTGGTTGAGAACTCAGCCGCACAGGTATCAACACGTTTATAGACGGGGCGGATGCCCTGCTGCCAGCGTCTTTCGCGGATCTGTTGCTCAGATGTTTCGGTCAGAATGCCGAGGCGTTTGTCAGAGAACCCTTTTCGTTTAAGCTGGCGCATACGCGCTTTATCCAACGAATCAACACCGGCACTGCGCACTTCAGCCTCTAAATTGATCAGCTCTTCAATTTGCACCAAGAACCAGGGGTCGATACCCGTATGTTCTTGTATCTCCTGCATGGACATACCAAAACGAAAGGCATCGCCAATGTACCAAAGACGCTCTGCACTCGGTTGGCGTAGCTCACTACACAACCTGTTTTTGGCGGATTCTTCGGTTAAATCGACCATCTCACAAAAGCCAAATTTGCCAGTCTCTAGGCCACGCATCGCTTTCTGTAGCGACTCTTGGAAGGTGCGGCCAATTGCCATCACCTCACCAACAGATTTCATCTGGGTGGTCAGGCGCGCATCAGCTTTGGGGAACTTCTCAAAGGCAAAGCGTGGGATTTTTGTAACAACATAATCGATACTCGGCTCAAATGAGGCTGGGGTTGCACCACCAGTGATCTCATTTTGCAGCTCATCCAACGTATAACCGACAGCCAATTTTGCAGCCACTCTGGCGATTGGGAAACCGGTCGCTTTTGAGGCGAGAGCTGAGGAGCGAGAGACGCGAGGATTCATCTCAATGATGATCATGCGGCCATTTTCAGGGTTGATAGCAAACTGTACGTTAGAACCACCCGTATCAACGCCAATCTCACGCAGTACCGCCAATGAGGCGTTGCGCATGATTTGATACTCTTTATCGGTCAGTGTCTGCGCCGGAGCAACGGTGATGGAGTCGCCAGTATGTACACCCATGGCATCAAAGTTTTCGATTGAGCAGACGATAATGCAGTTATCTTTGTGGTCACGTACCACCTCCATCTCATACTCTTTCCAGCCGAGGATCGACTCTTCAACCAGCAACTCTGAAGTAGGAGATAGATCGAGGCCGAGAGTGCAGATCTCATCAAACTCTTCTGGGTTGTAAGCGATACCGCCGCCACTGCCACCCATTGTGAACGATGGACGAATAATGGTTGGAAAACCAACTCGCGCTTGCACTTCACGCGCCTCTTCCATCGTGTGAGCGATACCCGACTCTGGCATGTCGAGACCAATTTTGATCATCGCTTGGCGAAATTTATCGCGATCTTCCGCTTTGTCGATCGCTTCACGATCAGCACCAATCATCTCTACATTGTGTTTTTTCAACACCCCTTCACGTACTAGATCAAGGGCGCAGTTGAGTGCCGTCTGACCGCCCATTGTTGGCAGCAGTGCGCTCGGCTTCTCTTTCTCAATAATCCGCTCAACGGTCTGCCAGTTGATCGGTTCGATGTAGGTGGCATCAGCCATCTCAGGATCGGTCATGATCGTAGCAGGATTGGAGTTGACCAAAATTACCCGGTAACCCTCTTCACGTAGCGCTTTGCAAGCTTGGGCGCCGGAGTAGTCAAATTCACACGCCTGGCCAATGATAATGGGGCCTGCGCCAATAATGAGGATGCTTTCGAGGTCTGTACGCTTAGACATTGTTTCGGAATTATCCTTTAGCTTGCTGCATCAAATTGATGAAGTGGTCAAAAACAGGGGCGACATCATGCGGGCCTGGGCTGGCCTCGGGGTGTCCTTGGAAACCAAATGCGGGTTTGTCAGTGCGGTGAATACCTTGCAGAGAGCTATCAAATAGTGAGCGATGGGTGGCTGTCATGCTCTCTGGCAGTGTCGCTTCATCAACGGAAAAACCGTGATTCTGGCTAGAGATCATCACCGTCATGCTATCGAGATCTTGCACGGGATGGTTGGCACCGTGGTGGCCAAATTTCATCTTCACTGTCTGCGCGCCACTGGCGAGTGCTAACAGTTGATGCCCAAGACAGATGCCAAATACAGGCAGACCGCTATCGACCACCTCTTTGATCGCCGCAATGGCATAGTCACATGGCTCAGGATCACCGGGGCCGTTGGATAGGAAAACCCCATCAGGGTTTAAGCTTAAAACTTCGGCAGCAGGCGTCTGGGCAGGCACCACCGTTAGGCGGCAGCCGCGATCAACCAACATACGGAGAATGTTCTGTTTAACACCATAATCGTAGGTGACAACATGGAAATTAGCCCCCTCGCTGCATGGATCTGGCAGGCCACCCTGTAGCGTCCAACTACCCTGGCTCCACTCATAGCTTTTGGCGGTGGTCACCTCTTTGGCCAGATCCATCCCTTTTAGACCAGGGAAGGCTTTGGCCGCTTCAAGTGCGGCGTTCTCATCAAGTGAATCACCGGCGATGATGCAGCCACCTTGTGCCCCCTTTTCGCGTAGGATACGGGTCAACTTGCGGGTGTCGATATCGGCAATGGCGACAATATTGTTGCGCTGCAAGTAACTATCGAGTGACTCTTCACTGCGCCAGTTACTTACCAGTAGCGGCAGATCACGAATAACCAGACCAGCGGCATGCACAGCGCTCGATTCAGCATCCTCGGCATTGATCCCAGTATTACCGATATGAGGACAGGTGAGCGTGACAATTTGGCGTGCGTAGGAAGGATCCGTCAGAATCTCCTGATAACCGGTCATAGCGGTGTTGAATACCACTTCACCAACGGTTTGACCATCGGCTCCGATTGAGACCCCATGAAAAACGGTACCATCTTCAAGCACCAGAACAGCAGATTTTCTCAAGGAATTCCCCCATGACAGGCACACAAAAAAGGAGAGACCAAATGGCCTACCCTCTTTGAAAAACCTGGATACAGATGATGACCTCTATTAGCAGGTCGTAGACTTGCTGGATTTTACTTGAATCAGCGCCATGCTGTCTATCAGCATGGCCGAAATATTTGTTTATTTTGGCAGTTGGTCAGCGATTGATTCATCCATTTCCCAGTTGAGCATTATGCCTGGTTGGCCTACTGGCGCAGCAAATGGCTCACAGATTAAAAAACCAGCCACTGCCGCCAACTCACCATCAATGTAGATTAGCGGTATACGATCACGCAGCCATGGCGGGATCTGCAACACTTCCTGAAAAATCCGCTTCAGTGAGCGACTCAGCTGTTCACCCTGCCGACGGCACCGCTCACCACCTTGTCGAAATCGTATATCGACCACCCCTTGCCGCCAAATATCGAGGCCAATACCACTACCAACCTGCTCTTTTAGATGGAGCCAACCCCCCATTGGCAGCGGCAATGGGGAGAGATGCGACCAGGGTAGAGTAACTTCAGCATTATGCTGAAGTAGTGGCGGCATAATAAACAGTTGTTCACGAAACCGGCGCACCTCCACACCCGCCCACGTTACTACGGGCGCTCGATCATCAGCCGCAACCAACACCTCATCCAGAATACGATCCAGCTGTATGGTTGAAGGGAGTTGGAAGCCATTCACTGTTATCCAGTGACGCAACACAGCCCTGCAACGTGGCGGGGAGAGCTCTCTTAAGCCAATAACCGTGAGTCTCTCGGCCCCATCAACCTGTACTAGCGCATGGTCTTGTATCACCAACTGATCAATAAGCTGCTGCGCCTCGGCACAATGGCGGGCACTACGTGCTATGGTGCTGCTTGATGCAGGCCAGCGCTGCTCAATTAGCGGTATTAACTGGTGACGGATGTAGTTACGGTCAAAACGCAGGTCATGATTGCTGCCATCTTCTATCCATTTTAAATCCTGCAATTTCGCATAGACTGCCAATTCAGCACGCTTGAAATCGAGCAGTGGGCGCACCAACCAAGCCTCACCCAAAGCGGCGCTCTCCGGCATTGCAGCCAGGCCACTTGGGCCACTGCCACGCATAAGCTGCAGCAGCAGAGTCTCAGCTTGATCATTTTGGTGCTGCGCTGTTAATAGCACATCACCCGCACCCATTAACGCCCGCATGGCATCGTATCGTGCATCACGCGCAACCGCCTCTATACTTTCTCCTTTGGCCGGCTGTAGATTTAACTTCAGCGAAGTTAATTCAACGCCAAGGCGTTGTGAGACATCCTCAGCATGCTGCAACCACAGATCGGCCTCCTCCTGCAGACCATGATGCACATGGATAGCTCGCAGAGAGGCGTTTAGCTGGTCGCTAATTTGCGCTATCGCGTGGAGTAGGACATGGGAATCGAGGCCGCCACTATAGGCGACCCAGTAACAAGAGGTTTCAGGCAGCGCCTGAAGTTTTGCCAGCAGGGCGGCGGAAGAGAAACTCATATGCGAGAATGTAACCGTTACTCGCTGATAAAGTGCCCGTAGCTCATCAGGCGCTGATAACGTCGATCAAGCAACTCATCCATACTCAATGCCGTGAGTTCATCTAATCCATTGAGCAGGGCGCTTTTTAAATTCTGCACAATGGTATCAACATCGCGATGGGCACCACCTAGCGGCTCAGGAATAATATTATCAATCAGCTTAAGCCCAAGCAGGCGCTCTGAGGTGATACCCATCGCTTCAGCAGCTAACTCTGCCTTCTCTGCGCTCTTCCACAGAATGGAGGCACACCCCTCAGGAGAGATGACGGAGTAGGTGCTGTACTGCAGTAATGAAACGCGATCACCCACACCGATTGCCAATGCTCCACCCGACCCCCCCTCACCAATAACGGTACAAAGGATAGGTGTGCGCAGACCTGCCATCACTTTTAAGTTTCGAGCAATTGCTTCACTCTGGCCTCGCTCTTCAGCACCAACACCCGGATAGGCACCCGGCGTGTCAATAAAGGTCAAGATTGGCATTTTGAAACGCTCAGCCATCTCCATTAGGCGCAGTGCTTTACGATACCCTTCAGGACGCGCCATACCAAAATTACGATGCAATTTCTCTTTGGTAGAGCGCCCTTTCTGCTGCCCAATCAGCATCACTGGACGACCCTCTAAGCGAGCAACACCACCCACGATGGCGTGGTCATCCGCATACATGCGATCACCATGCAGCTCTTCAAAGTCATCAAAGATGTGCTCAATATAATCGAGCATGTAGGGGCGTAGCGGATGGCGGGATAATTGAGATATTTGCCAAGGCTTAAGCGCAGAAAAGAGCGATTCAGTCAGTGCGCGACTCTTCTCCTCCAGGCGAGTGATCTCCTCCTGGATGTTGATTTCGTTGTCATCACCAACATGGCGAAGCTCTTCGATTTTCGCCTCAAGCTCAGCAACTGGCTGCTCAAATTCAAGAAAATTCAGATTCATAGAAGCAACATACCCATTGGAGTTACAGAGTCACAACCCACCATTTAGTGGAAAACATAAAGGGTGGTAGCCACGCCAGCCACACCCCGGCACACGACTCCACTGTCGCCGCTGCTCCCTTCCGGGCCTGACGGGGTTAACAGTTTCGCGTTGCGAGGGGACCGACGCGGCCACCATAATACGGATTATGGTCGGTTGAGGATTATACCGATTTTCAAATGGCAAAAAAGGAGTAATCGCCCTACTCTTCCTAGATAATTTGAAATTTTGATCAATTATGCTCTTGTAGCAACAGCCTCAACTCCGTAAGCATAACCTCCGACGAGGTGCCGTGCTGTAGAATTTTCCGCAACTTGCCCTCACCATCCACAAGATAGATACGTGATGAGTGATCAACAGAGTAGTTACCATTCTCATCTGCCTCAGTCTGGCGGTAGATCGCCCCGTAGCGCGCTGCTACCTCTGCTATCGCTTCAGCTGTTCCCGTTATACCGGTAATTTTTTTATTGAAATAGTTGGCATACTCTTTCAACCGATCGACATCGTCACGAGCAGGGTCAAGCGTAATAAGGAAAGCCTGTGACCGCTCCAGCTCTTCAGGTGTCAATGCATGCAGGGCCGCACTCAACAGGCTCAAACTGGTTGGGCAGATATCTGGGCACCAAGTGTAGCCAAAATAGATCGCAACCACTTTTCCTCGGTAAGCCTTTAGATCAATCACTCCATCAGATGAGTTCAAAACAAAATCACCACCTATCGGCAGTGATGGTGTCATTGGCATCTTGTCGTTCTTAGGCTGCCACAACAGCAGGGCCAAAAGCAGCACGACAAACAGACCAATCAATCCAACAGGAAGCAGTGCCTTGCCTTTCATATCAGCCTCTCTTAGTGCCGGTCAGTAAGAAAACGGAATGGAACGGAGATCATACCTTCATCCGTCTCTAACAGAACACTAACCTCCCACTCCATCGAGTTGCGGATACAGACAGGCAGCATCCCTTCGCCAGAAAAACGGCCCGCCTCTTGCAACTCTAGCTGTGGGCGATTGATCCCCATATTCATACCTAGCCCTTGGATATCAACAAACACCTTCTCCGCCTCCACGCCATCCAACTTAACCTGAATTTGAAGAGGCTCCACCAACGGGATCGGCCGTGGTTCAATAGAGAGGGTGACACGCTGCCCACCAGGCATCTCTGTCACACAAGGCCCACTCTGCAGATCACAATTTGGATTAAAGGGCAGGGCAGTCACCACTTGAGGGGTGATCATCGGCCACAATTTAACACCTGCAACGGCTAACAGTAGCAAGAACAAGCCAGCTGCGACCATCCAAAGAATAGGGTTTGGTTTTTCACTCATAAACAGCCTACATATTAAAAAATATGGGCAAAAAAAAGGGCGTAAGACTAAAAGTCTAACACCCTTTTTACAGCAAATTCACTCTTAGCGGTAAGCTAGGAATAAATTAAATTCTGTAACAGATTTACAGAGTTGAGATCCAAGCTGAAATCTCTTTGATCTCTGCCTCAGAAACACCGGCCATAACGCCTTTCATTGCAGCAGAACCACCGTTTGAGCGCGCACCACTCTTGATATCTTTCATCTGAGCAGCAGCGTACTCTTTACTCTGTCCAGCGATTTTAGGATAGGTAGGCATGATTGGGCTTTTAGCATCAGCACCGTGGCAGCCGCCACAACCTTTAGCAGCATACAGATCGGCGCCACCAGCAGAAGCGGTACCCATACCAAGAACAAGAACAGCTGTGCTAGCAATAAGAGCGATTTTTTTCATTAGGAAATTCCTCGTTGTTAAATTTGACCCGACTGTCAGAAAGATGGTGTACCTTTCCAGATGCAAAAGGGGCCGCTATTCTGCATTAAATAAAAAAAGGGTGTCAAGCGGGATTACCCTACCAAATCACTAATTTACTCAAAAAAAAGCATAGAAACCTCACACTTCTGCCCTATAACAGGATTTAACTTCTTGTTATAGGGCAGAAGCAGAGGCTTAGAGTACTAAAATAGCGCTATTCACCCTTACCACTGTAGACTTATATTTTGATGGTTAGTTCACTTCTCCGCAGAGCATTTTGCACAGGTTGAGATACCCAGCAGCGGGTAGAGTGGGCACCAATTCATTAGTGCTGTGAAAAGCGGTACAACGCCTATAGCACCGAGCCAATTAATCTCTCCACCACTCACTGCGGGTGCAAAACCCCAAGCGAGTAGTGCCAAGCCAGCTACCAGACGGACAATACGATCGATCCCACCAACATTCTTAGTCATGATAATTCTCCATTGAATAACATAATTTAGAGCTTTGGTCTCACTAAGAAAGCTCTGAATAAATCTGATTGTTCAGGGCTTCTTCAACTCTTGTGAAGAATAATAGGCAAAATTGAAGGGGGTGTATGTGACATAGTCACACAGCCATTTGCAGTAGCTATTACACCAATCCGCCCTCACCACTCTTGGCTTGTAACCAAGGGATATCAAGCAGCCGAACATAGCCTCGACCCACCTTAATATGCCCGGTTGTTTCAAAATCTTTTAGGATACGACTAACCACCTCACGTGAGCTGCCAAGGTCTGAGGCGATCTCCTGGTGCGTTACAGCAATCCCATCACCACTCTCTGTTGAGCGCTTTAGCAGCAACGCCGCAATGCGCCGATCAACACGGCGAAAGGCGACCTCCTCCACCATACTAATCACATCGGCAAAGCGCCCTGAAATCAGACCAAAGAGATATTCTCGCCAAGCTTCTGACTCACCCATCCAGCGTTTTACATCAGCCACAGAGACAACAATAGCTTCAACATCTGTCTCACTAACCGCATAGGCTGGAAACGGCACATGACTTAAAATGCAGGAGGCGGTAAGAATACAACTCTCACCCACCCCTAATCGATAGAGGGTGATCTCACGACCATTCTCGCCCAATTTATAGACGCGAGCACGGCCATCCAGCAGTAGTGCCAAGCTGCCACACTCAGCTCCCTGGCTACAGATTTGTTGACCCGCATCAAGTGTGACTCGCTGCGCACGTAGGAAAAAATAACGTACAAAAATAGGATCAGCATGATGAAGAAAGGGGAAGGCGTCGTTGATACGGTTTATCAGGGACTGTTCAGTGATCATGGCCCGCATCCTCAGGTAGCGCGTGGATAGATTCCCTCTTGATCATAGCGTGACCCGCAATAGCCCGATAGGTGCGGCGGCGAAAACCATCAAATGAGGGAGACTGTGCAGTGTAGAGCAGATGAGTCTCACAGTCACAATCACTTGAGCCAAAACCCTGTAAAGGCACCTGCATACCACGCCGCTCACGCACCAACTCAGCCCACTGGTGCTCCCGCCGCACAGGATCATGGCTGAACCAAATCTCCCTCAATGGGGCGACTATCCGCAGATAATCAACATGCCAACGCGGTCGAATTGATATTTTTCTGTGGTGACCACAACGCGCCTGAATGCCGCCGGGACCAAAAGCGCTGCCAATGTAGAGATACCAGCCCGCCTTTAATAAGAGCGTGCCGAGGCGGCCCACCTCAATCTGTTGCACCTCCTCTAGCTGCATTAGCAGCAGATAGGTGCCGGGCTGGTTAGTTGGCTGAGCCTTAGTGTGCATTATCCCCAAGATGTGAGAGGTAGAGTGATAGCCCAATCAATGCAATGCCCCCTGCCAACATCAGTAGGTCGAGTGCCGTTGAAAAGTTGATGCGTAGCGCATATTCAAAGAAACGCACAATTAAGATCATCAAGATCACTTTCGCCAATCGGCTTTTCAGATCATCTAAGCTGGTAATCAATAGCACTTTGGAGGAGTTTTCAGACTCTTTTGCCTTATCGATCTTGCTAATGAAGAGCTCATAGAGCCCCAATGAGAAGATCAGCAGTACAATCGCCAATAGAAAACCATCAATCACCTCCACAACATGGGTGACCGTACTGGTGCGCAACTCAATACGTTCCGTACCTGTCAGGTCAGGCGAGGCGTAGTGCACCAAATGAGAGAGCATATAGAAGGCATCAACCGTTGCTACAAAAAACATCGACAGTGCAACCACCAAACTAACCACCACAGCTAGCAGAACAACCAGACGGCTCTCCCACAAGAAACTTTCAAAAAACTGTTCTACTCTTTTCAATGTAGTCACCATACAAATTTAATATGGAGTGGATCATAACCGGATAAAGGCTACAGGATCGACCGTTAGCAATCTAACCCCAAAAAAAAACGGGGTATGAAGATATCACTTTAGATGACTACACCCCTTTTATATAGGTGGCGTTTCCCTTAGAGTACGCCCCCTAAATTAACAACGAGTTATAATTAAGTGCAGAATTTTATTCGTGGACAGCGCTGGATCAGTGATACTGAATCTGAATTGGGTCTTGGCACCATCGCCAAAGTGGAGGGGCGCAATATCTCCGTCATATACCCCGCCTCAGGTGAGCGGCGCCTCTATGCCGCACATAGCGCTCCACTAACGCGGGTAAAATTTGTCAAAGGTGACAAAATCCCAAGCCAGGAGGAGTGGATACTCACCATTGAGAGCGTGCAAGAGGAGGATGGCCTGATCCGCTACATCGGTACAGATGAAAGCGGCCAACCCGCAAAACTCTCCGAAGCTGAACTGAGCAGCCTCATCCAATTTAGTCGCCCACACGACCGTCTGCTCACCGGCCAAACTGATAAAAACCAATGGTTTGAACTGCGTCATCAAAGCCTTATTTGCAA
Organism: Sedimenticola sp.; assembly: GCA_027068675.1. Classification (GTDB taxonomy): domain Bacteria; phylum Pseudomonadota; class Gammaproteobacteria; order Chromatiales; family Chromatiaceae; genus JAKITT01. The sequence continues at coordinate 2,715 of JAMOMH010000329.1, read as the reverse complement.
GAAAAACCAGCAGTTATCACCCGTGCGCGGATTGGTTGGCGCACGTATGGATCTGATTAAACATCAGCTCTATATCGCCCATGAAGTGGCCAACCGACAAGCCCCTCGCATTCTGCTGGCAGATGAGGTTGGTCTGGGTAAAACCATCGAAGCCGCTCTAATTTTGCACCAACAGCTGATCACTGGCCGCGCTAAACGGGCGCTTATCCTGGTACCGGAGCCACTACTTCATCAATGGTTGGTTGAGCTACTTAGACGCTTCAACCTCAAGTTCAGTCTATTTGACGAAGAGCGCTGCCTGGCCATTGTCGAATCAGGCCAGGCGGACAATCCATTTATCTCTGAGCAGCTGGTACTGACCAGCCTTGACCTCTTTAAACAGAACCCAAAACGCCACACCGAGGCACTCAATGGCAACTGGGACATTATGATTGTTGATGAGGCACACCACCTGAGTTGGCAGGAAGATAAACCGAGTGTTGATTATCAAATAGTCGAGCAACTGGCGACTATCACCCCTAGCGTGCTGCTACTAACCGCCACCCCAGAGCAGTTGGGTGAGGCGGGCCACTTCGCACGACTGCGACTGCTCGATCCTGATCGTTTCCATAATCTTCAGCAGTTCCATGATGAAGAGAAGGTCTACCAAGCGGTAGCCGATAGTATTGAGCAGCTGCTCAATAACGGCGACCTGACACAAACCACCCCTGAATTTCTCGCTATGCTAGGCAAGGATGAGATGCTGCTATTGGAGCAGATCAACAACCCTGCTATTGATGGTGAGGCCCGTGAGAGATCCTGTCAGCAGCTGATCAAACAACTGCTTGATCGTCATGGCACGGGGCGTATTCTTTTCCGCAATACCCGCGCACGCATCCAAGGCTTTCCAGCCCGCCATTTGGTTAGCCACCCGCTACCACTACCTGAGGCTTATGCTAAATTAGAGAGTAGCTCCACATCTGACCTGCTGATGCCTGAACACACCTTTCAAGCAGAGAACCCCGAGCAGGATTGGTGGGTTATTGACCCACGCGTTGACTGGCTGATTGATAAAGTGCGTGAGCTACACGATGAGAAGATTTTACTTATCTGTGCCCATGCCGAAACAGCACTGGCCCTGGGTATAGCGCTCCGCCGTCGTGAGGCGATACAAGCAGCTCTTTTCCATGAAGGACTTACCATCATTGAGCGTGACCGTGCCGCTGCATGGTTTGCCGATATGGAGGATGGCGTCAACCTGCTCATCTGCTCAGAAATTGGCAGTGAGGGGCGTAATTTCCAGTTTGCCCACAATCTGGTGCTGTTTGATCTGCCCCTCGACCCCGACCTGCTTGAGCAGCGTATTGGCCGTCTTGACCGTATTGGTCAGAAACATGAGATTCAGATCCATGTACCCAACATGGCCGGTGCACAGCAGGCACTAACGCGCTGGTATCACGAGGGTCTAAACGCTTTTGAGCAGACCTGTCCAGGTGGCCAGGCCATTTTCAGCTGCCTAAAACCGGCACTGACACAGGCATTAGAGGAGAGTGGCGAAGAGGCTGAGGCGCAAGAGGCACTCATCCTCAGCACTCGTAAACTGCTGGATGAGACCAATGAAACCCTCTCAAAAGGGCGTGATCACCTTTTGGAATTCAACTCATGTAGAGAGCCACAAGCGAGCTTACTGCAAGCGGATATCCATACTATCGATGGTGATCGAGAGCTGCAACAGTATATGACCAAGCTGTTTGCCGCCTACGGTGTTGAACAGGAGCGAAATGATGATATCAGTTTTATCATTCATCCTGGCGAGCATATGCTGCACGACCACTTTCCACATCTCCCTGCTGATGGACTCACATTCACCTATCATCGCCCGACAGCACTCAGCTTTGAAGATTGGCAATTCCTAAGCTGGGAGCACCCGATGGTGAGCGACAGCATGGCGATGCTGCTCGATAGCGAGAAGGGTAATAGTACCGCCGTACAGATCAAATCAACAGCTGCACCCGCAGGCACGATACTACTGGAGTGCCTCTTTTTGCTGGAGTGCATTGCTCCACCTGAGTTGATGGCTGGACGTTTTCTACCCACCACCATGATCCGCATTCTGCTCGATCAAAAAGGGGTTGATCGCAGTGCCGAGATGCCTCATCTACAGATTAACGATAGCTGCCGCCGTATTGAACAGGCGGTCATCGCACAGATTGTACGTCAATACAAACAGGGCATCCGCGCGATGGTCAACCACTCAGAGAAGCTAGCCAATCGTAGCGTGCCTGAGATGATCAAACAGAGTACAGAGACCATGATGGGACACTATACAGAAGAGATTCAACGCCTAAATGCACTCAAAAAGGTCAACCCCAATGTGCGTGAAGAGGAGATCGAGATGCTACAAGCTGAGGGGATGGCACTCCATGATCGATTGAAAAAATCTCAATTAAAACTCGATGCTATACGACTCATCATCAACACATAAAAACACCCCTCACTGTTAGTCATCACTAACAGTGAGGGGTTGGATAAGCCACCGTATCAAATTTCAACCATCTCAAAATCCTCTTTACCTACCCCACAATCTGGGCATTCCCAATCCTCAGGGATATCCTGCCAGCTTGTTCCAGCAACAATACCTTCATCTGGCAGACCACTCGCCTCTTCATAGATAAACCCACACACAACACATTGCCATTTTTTCATATCACTCTCTCCACATAACTCAAATCAAAT
>JAMOMH010000328.1 GCA_027068675.1 Sedimenticola sp. | reverse complement strand
CTTCATCGGTACCAGCAAGAATGCTGTTATGACCCAGATATGGATTGCAATGTCTGTTTATCTGCTTCTGGCATTCTTGAAGTTCCAGTCGAAACTGAAAAAAAGTATGCAGCAAATTCTTCGCCTACTGCAGCTCAACCTGTTTGAAAAACGAGACTTGATGGCTTTACTGCGAGGGGAGCCCATACATGACAGGCAATTCAATATAAATCAGATGGCTTTGCTGTGAAAGTTAACGGGACAGCAGTGTCCTGATATAGGCAATGTACCAAGTGGATTAGTTTTTTGATATAGGAATCTATTCGAGAGGCCATCACTACTAAAATTCTCTCTGCTTGGTGCTTGTTCATTGGGGGGCCACTCATCGTGGCTCCGATGGCGTTGGCAGTTGATGAGCAGGCTCTGCTCGATAATTTTGCGAGTGTGAAACACTCAGCGAACAGTCTAATCCTGAGCCGGTGGCAAAAGGGGAACTGATCTATAAAAACGGAATTGCCGAGAGAGTCGAACAACTGATCCAGGTGGGGTGATGCAAAAAGTATCTGCTCAGCTGACCAATACTGAGATTGATCAGCTTGCACAATATGTACCGAGTTTAGCGCCTTAATCTCCGCAAGGTTTTAACCCTGCTCTTTTTTTAATTTATCCATAAATGCGACGGTGATGGTCTCTTCGTTGGCTGCTCTGGCCGCTTTTTCAATCTTCCCTTTGACCATTTTCCTGACAAAAATAGGCACTTTGCCTAGTAAAGCAGTGGCATCATCTTCCCATTTTAGTTCTAGTTCGCTCATCAATACTCTCTCAAATAAAATATGTTGGTTATAAAAATAGGGCCGCTATTAGCCGCACTTAGAGTCGCCGCAGTTGAGGCAGGTAAGGCAACCATCCATCATGATAGCTGCTTTGACGTTGCATTTTTTGCATAACATTGCCCCATCTGGAAACTCGCTGCTACTCTCTGTGTTGTTAGCGTTGGCATTCGCTTCATATTGGCTACGTTTCTCTGCAATCAGCTTCTGCTGATGCTCATCAAGACCATCTGATTGAAGCAGACCGATGAATACAAGATGGCGATGGATAACATCACCAATCTCAGCCACCAGTGATGGCATATATTTGCCACCCTTTTTGAAGTAACCACCGGCAGGGTCAAAAACGGACTGAAGCTCATCGACCAGAAAGGTGACATCCCCCCCTTTGCGGAAGACGGCAGAGATGATGCGTGTGAGTGCAACAATCCACTGAAAATGATCCATATTCTTTGAGTTGATGAAGACCTCAAATGGGCGACGAACTTCATGCTCAGTATTTTCATTGAGGATGATGTCATTGATGGTGACATAGAGCGCATGTTCGGTCAGTGGTGTCTTAATCTTATAGGTGGTACCGAGTAGCATCTCGGGGCGTGCCACCTTTTCGTGCATTTGAATGATGTTGCTTTCAGGCTTTTTTGCAGGCTCTGCTGCTTTGGCCTCGGCCTCTTTGTCGACAACGCTATAGCTGACGATTTTCTGTTCGATTTTGATGGCCATTAGAATTTCCCGTAGTAGCCCTCTTTCAGGGCGTCAAATAGGTTAGCGGCGGTGTGCATCTCACCGTCATATTCGATCTCTTCATTGCCTTTGACCTCAACAATACTGCCGTCATCCAGCGTGAAGCGGTAGGTGGTATTTTCAAGATCTTCCTCTTTAACCAACACACCCTGGAACACTTCAGGATTGAAACGGAAGGTAGTGCAGCCCTTTAGCCCCTGCTCGTAGGCGTAGAGGTAGATATCTTTAAACTCCTCGTAGGGGTAATCAGTCGGTACGTTGGCAGTCTTGGAGATGGACGAGTCGATCCACTTCTGTGCGGCGGCCTGTACATCAACATGCTGCTGCGGTTTGATATCATCAGCAGAGATAAAATAGTCTGGCAATTTTTCGTCAACATTGTCTGAAAAGGGCTGGGCATTAGGGTTGATCAGGCTGCGGTAGGCGAGCATCTCAAAGCTGTAGACATCGACCTTCTCTTTACTCTTTTTACCTTCGCGGATGATGTTGCGGGCATAGTGGTGAGCAAAGCTTGGCTCGATGCCGTTACTGGCGTTATTGGCCAGTGAGAGAGAGATGGTGCCAGTGGGGGCGATGGAGCTGTGGTGGGTGAAGCGAGCGCCCACTTCTGCCAATTCGGCGACCAGCTCTGGTTTCTCGGCAGCGACCTGCTGCATGTAGCGGCTATATTTGGCATGTAGCACTTTGCCTTTGATACTGTCGCCAATCTTCCAACCATCGACTGCCATCTCAGGGCGCTGACTGAGCATTGCGCCGGTGATGGTGAAATTCTCCTCCATCATCGGTGCTGGGCCTTTCTCTTTGGCCAACTCTAAAGCCGCTTGCCAACCGACCAACGCCAGCTCTTTAGTCACTTTTTCGGTGAATTTGAGTGAATCTTTATCACCATACTGCATGCGTAACATGGTCATGGTGGAGCCGAGACCGAGATACCCCATGCCGTGGCGACGTTTGCGTATGATCTCATCTTGCTGCTCTTGCAGTGGCAGGCCGTTGACCTCAACCACGTTGTCGAGCATGCGAGTGAAGATGGTGACAACCTGTTGGAACTCTTGCCAATCAAACCAAGCATCAGCCGTGAAGGGCTGGCGGACAAACTTAGTCAGATTAATTGAGCCAAGCAGACAAGCGCCATAAGGAGGTAGTGGCTGCTCACCGCAAGGGTTGGTAGCGCGTACATCTTCGCAGAACCAGTTGTTGTTGTTCTGGTTGACCTTGTCGATCAGGATAAAGCCTGGCTCGGCATAGTCGTAGGTGGAGGACATGATCACATCCCACAGGCGACGGGCGCGAATGGTCTTATAAATTTTACAGGCGACCTTGCCGGTCTCGCTGACGATGTATTTATCCTTCTGTGGCCAATCACGCCAGATCACCTGCTTAGGATCACCTAGATCAATGTTATCTTCATCACGCTCTTTTTCGGTGATGGGGAAGGCGAGATCCCAATGGTGATCGTGCTTAACCGCCTCCATAAAGGCTTCGGTGATTAGCAGTGAGAGGTTGAATTGGCGTAGCCGGCCATCCTCACGCTTGGCGTGGATGAAATCCATCACATCAGGATGGCCAATATCAAAAGTAGCCATCTGTGCGCCACGACGCCCGCCTGCCGATGAGACGGTGAAACACATCTTGTCGTAGATATCCATAAAGGAGAGGGGACCAGAGGTGTAGGCACCCGCACCGCTGACATAAGCGCCTTTGGGGCGCAGAGTGGAGAACTCATAGCCAATACCGCACCCCGCTTTTAGTGTTAGGCCCGCTTCATGCACTTTGCCGAGAATGTCATCCATCGAATCGGTGATAGTGCCAGAGACTGTGCAATTGATGGTTGAGGTGGCCGGTTTGTGCTGATTGGCACCCGCATTGGAGGTGATGCGCCCTGCAGGGATGGCTCCGTGGCGTAGCGCCCAAATGAACTTCTCCTCCCACTCTTTGCGCAGCTCTTCGCTCTCCTCGACTTCGGCCAGCGCTTTGGCGACGCGACTGTAGCTGTCGTCAAAATTTTGGTCAACAGGATCACCATCTTTAGTTTTTAGGCGATATTTGATGTTCCAAATATCCAATGAAGCCTCTTGTAGCGGTATATCGGATATGTTGGATGGCACAGCTTTGAGATGCGCAGATTTCATAGTTAGATGGACCCTGTTTCCCTATCTTAAATTTTGGATGTGATGGCCTCACCAAAGCGGCAGGCATCCCTCAATAGCATCAAATGGCGCAGTAGCAGGCTTTGTGCCTGCTGGTAGTGTTTAAAAATGGTAAAACACTAGATGTAGTGCTTATGTGCAGCAAGATTACGGCTATATAGGGGGTGTGTCAAGGTGGCTATAAAGCATTATAAATGAGTAATTTATTATATATAACAATATGTTATGTTATTCATAACAATATTCACAGCAGAAAATAATTAAATCAGGGTAAACACTATATATTGTGTTTTGAATGTATGGCTTTTATGCAGTTCTGCTGGTTTTTTCTATGAAAACGGGCGCTTAGCCACTCTCAGGGCTGCACTGTCACTGTTCCAAGAGTGGTTTTTTACGGTGAAGCTTTTGAGGGGGAGTGGCTGTCTATCGTAATAGACAACTTTGTGATTGATCTGTTGTGCCGGATAAAATGAAGACGATTCACCCTCACACTACTCAGCAGCTAAAAAAGGACAGCTCTCTAGGAGTTTTTTGCGGTCAAATACAACTGTTTTATTTGGCAGGGAGGCTAGGATCTCATCCACATTGATGTTCATAATATCCAGCTTTAGAGGTTCCATACCGTAACGTCCCGTGGATTCAAAATAATCTTCAAATTTAAATCCTCCTCCCATCAGTTTATCAGAAAGTGTCAACCAACCCGCAGGGATACCATAAGTCTCCGCAACTATAATTCCATGAAGTGAAGAGGAAATAATGGCATCGCATTGCAATATTCCATCAATAAATTCTTCAATATTATCGGTCTCAATATCTAAGATGTGGACTCCCTCATGTTTTTCAAACTCTGAAACGACCCTGCTTGGTTTATCAATATAGTGAGGAATAACACCTAGCTTCCATTTTTTTGTAGTTCTCTTCGGATGATAAAACAGTGGTAGGAGAATCGCAGGATCACCATAAATTTCAGGGCAATCTATACCTTGATTTAAAAAACGCTGCCTTGATTTTGGGCCTCGAGTGGCCACGACTTTGGCTGGAGTTGGCAGTTCACCTTCATCAGCAATTACACCGCTACCCCAAATAATACTGTAGCGCCTAGCAAACTGTGAAATAGAACCCACCATTAAATAGTGCTTGAATGGCCAATAGCTGGGATGTACCCAAGCCACTGGCTTTTTAGCTATTTTTTT
>JAMOMH010000327.1 GCA_027068675.1 Sedimenticola sp. | reverse complement strand
GCTGTGACCATGATCCGCCGCAACAGAGACATTGGCATACTCTGCCTGGTACTAGCGGCTTTGATTGCGCTTTACTTGGTTTCACTGCGTGGCTGGCCGCTGTTTGTGATCGTACTCCTCTCCGCCCTTACTGCGCTCAGTTACAACATGGGGCCGCTCAATTTCAAGCATCGTGGGTTGGGTGTGGTACTGGTATTTTTGGTTATGGGTGTGTTCATGGTGCAAGGGGCATATCTGGCCATGGGTGGTCACTTTTCTGGCCATGTCCTGCTGCTCTCCCTACCGGTTAGTCTGCTGATTTCATTGCTGTTGTTGAGCAATGAACTGCGTGATTTTGGTGAAGATACCCAGCTTGGAGTGCAAACGCTCACGGTACGTATTGGTTACCAAAATAGTGTACGACTCTACTGGTTATTGATTGTAACAGCCTATCTGCTGGTTATTTTGCTCTCCGACTCTGGTCAAACCCTCCATCTGCTGTGGCTGCTGTTGCCGCTGCCACTGCTTGTCCCTATCAAACGCTATCTACAAGCGAGTGAACGGAGTTGCCTGACACCATTGACAGGGCGATTCTTTTTTCTCTTTGGAGTAGCTTATTTAATGGTGCTGAGTGGCTAGAGATAAAATGACCGATCTACTTCTATAGACTGCTTGTCCAGTTGTAGGCAAGCTATATATCCACCGCCTCTTTTAGCGTGATGGTACCCTCTGAAATTGGCGTAATGAGCTAACCCCGGGTCAGATACCATGCTATATTTTAATAATGATCAGAATTAAAAGGGGCCTGGATCTTCCCATCACGGGTGTGCCAGAGCAGTTACTGGAAGGGAAGCCGGTAACAGAGGTTGCACTGGTTGCCAGTGATCATAGGGGGCTGAAACCGGTGATGACGGTTGAGGTCGGTGAGTGGGTAAGTCGAGGAACGCTGCTTTTTACCGATAGAAGTAGACCGGGTGTTCGGTTCACCTCACCTGCTGGTGGTGTGGTGGTTGCTATCAATCGCGGTGAAAAACGAGCGCTGCTGTCGGTTGTTATCAAGGTGGATGAGCGTGAAGAGGCTGTTCAATTTATTGTCTGTTCCCAGAGTGAGTTGGAAGAATTAACAGCCGAACAGGTTCGTGAAAATCTGCTCCAGTCAGGTTTGTGGCTCTGCTTGAGAACCCGCCCATTTAGCAAGATCCCCGCAGCAGACAGTACTCCCCACGCCATCTTTATTACCGCTATGGATAGCAATCCGCTGGCCGCTGATCCGCAAGTGGTACTGCGTGGGCGGGAAGAGGATTTCATCAATGGCCTAGAGCTTTTAGCAAAACTTGGGTCGGGCAAGCTCCATCTCTGTAAAGCTGCTGGAGCCACTATTCCAGAAAGCTCCAATCCCCGTCTGCGGGTGCATGAATTTACCGGATGCCACCCAGCTGGGCTGGTAGGAACCCATATCCATTTTCTGGAGCCGGTGGGTGAGAACAAGAGTGTTTGGCATCTGAACTATCAGGATGTGGTGGCTATTGGCCGTCTCTTTACCGAAGGCACTCTGCCGGTTGAACGGGTGATTGCTTTAGCGGGTTCTCAGGTTGAGCGCCCACGTTTGGTGCAGACTCGTGTTGGAGCCAATCTGGCTGAGCTGACCGCAGGTGAGTTGAAAGTTGGAGATAACCGGATCATTTCGGGGTCGCCGTTATGTGGTAGACAAGCACAAGAGGCGCTGGCTTATCTGGGCCCTTATCATCTACAGGTTGCGGTGTTGGAAGAGAACCATCAACAGGAGCTGTTTGGCTGGTTATCTCCAGGCAGTGAGAAGTTCTCAGTGCTTAATCTGTTTAGCTCCAGCCTCTCTGCAATCAAGCAATTTTCTTTTTCCACCAGCACGGGTGGTGAGGTTCGTCCTATGGTGCCGGTGGGTAGCTATGAAGCGGTAATGCCCCTGGATATTCTTGCTATTCAGTTGCTACGTGCTCTGATTGTTGGGGATACCGAGATGGCTCAGCAATTGGGGTGTTTGGAGTTGGATGAAGAGGATCTGGCGTTATGCACTTTTGTCTGCCCAGGAAAATATGATTATGCTCCATTGCTGCGTGAGACGCTGAACCAAATTGAGCTGGAGGGAGGCGCTGCAAAGATATAGACAGGGTTAATATTTCTCAGAATTTACATGAGCTTATCCTCGCTTCTGCGTAGGGGCGAAGATATTACTATCCGTAAGTAGTAATGAAGGATGCCTAAAATTCATGTTAAAAGACTTTCTTAAACAGCAGCGGCCAAAGTTTTCTGCGGGCGGAAAATATCACTATCTTGGCGCACTCTATGAGGCGGCTGAGGGTTTTCTGTATAGCCCCGGCAACGTGACTGTGGGACTGACCCACATTCGGGATGCCATTAGTCTGAAGCGGGTGATGATTATCGTCTGCATTGCCGCCCTGCCAGCACTATTGGCGGGGGTCTATAATGTCGGTTGGCAGGCCAATCAGGCGATAGCTGCGGGTGCCAGCAGCATGGAAGGATGGCGCATGCTGTTTGTACAGCTGCTGTTTGCCACACATGATCCCGGCTCGGTGTGGGATAACATGATCCTCGGCATGGCCTATTTTTTGCCAATTTATCTGGTGACGTTGGCGGTGGGTGGCTTCTGGGAGGTGCTGTTTGCTCAGGTGCGGGGGCGTAATATTAGTGAAGGCTTTCTTGTCACCTCCCTACTGTTTACCTTGATTCTACCGCCCACTATCCCGCTGTGGCAGGCTGCCTTAGGTATCTCGTTTGGTGTGGTCATCGCCAAGGAGGTGTTTGGCGGCACCGGCCATAACTTTGTCAATCCGGCATTGGCGGGGCGAGCCTTTCTCTACTTTGCCTATCCGGTGCAAAATTCAGGTGATGCAGTGTGGGTGGCGGTGGATTCCGTCAGTGCTGCCACGCCGCTGGCGGTTGCGGCCAATGCAGGGCAGAGCATCTCAGAAAATACGGTAATGATGGCCATCGAGGCCTCTGGTGTCAGTTGGTGGGATGCCTTTATTGGCAATCTGCCAGGCAGCATAGGAGAGACATCCACCTTGGCGATTCTGTTGGGTGCGGCCTTTCTACTCTACACCCGTGTTGCCTCCTGGCGCATTATGCTGAGTGGATTGATCAGCATGACGCTACTGGCCACCCTCTGCAATCTACTGGCAAACGAGAGCAATCCACTGCTGGCCATTCTAGCTCACTGGCATCTGGTGCTGGGGGGATTTGCCTTTGGTTTGGTCTTTATGGCGACTGATCCGGTCTCTGCCGCCATGACCAATCTTGGTAAATGGTTCTATGGTGCGTTGATCGGGGTGATGGTGGTGATTATTCGGGTATATAACCCAGCCTACCCAGAAGGCACCATGCTGGCGATACTGTTTGCCAATCTGATGGCACCGCTTATTGATTACTGTGTGGTGAAGGCAAACATCAGCAGAAGGAGGCGGCGCAGTGCAGGGTGATCAAAGCAACGGTAGAGCCTTCAGGGTGGCCTTGGTGGTCTGCGTGGTCTGTGCTGCGCTGGTCACCACCGCAGCTGTGCTGCTTCGACCCGTGCAGCAAGCTAACCGGTTGTTGGACAAACAGATTAATGTGCTGGCTGTCGCTGGACTGCTGGAACCGGGTAAGAGTGTGGAGGAGCTATCCAAGCAGTTGGAACCCCGCTTAGTGGATCTTGCCTCAGGAGCCTTTGTTGAGCAGGAGAGTCTAGAACATTTTGATGCCCGTCGTGCAGCCAGAGATCCAGCGCAGAGTATCGCCCTAACGCCAGAGCAGGATATCGCCCTGATCAAACGCCGCGCCAACTATGCCCAAATCTACCTAGTGCGGGATGAGGCGGGCGTGATCAAAACCATTGTACTGCCCGTGCATGGTTATGGTCTCTGGTCTCAGCTCTACGGTTTCCTGGCGCTGGAGTCTGATACCAATACAGTCGCGGGGCTAAGCTTCTATGAACATGCCGAAACGCCTGGTATGGGTGCTAAGGTGGATGATCCTGCCTGGAAGGCGTTATGGCCGGGTAAACAGCTCTATGACAGTGACTGGAAACCGACCATACGTCTGCTCAAAGGGCCGCTAAACAGAGAGAACCCAGAAGTCCGCTATCAGGTGGATGCCCTCTCCGGTGCCACGCTGACCAGCCGGGGGGTTGAAGATCTGCTGCACTTCTGGCTTGGTCCAGATGGATTTGGCCCATTCCTGACCAAACTGCGAGAGGGGAGAGATAACCTATGACGGCCAATACAAAAACTGTGCGAATGACTGGGCGGGCACGTGATGTGCTGTTTGCCCCCATTTTTGATCGTAACCCCATTACCTGTTATGTGCTGGGTATCTGCTCCGCCCTGGCGGTGACCACTTCGTTACAGGCCACGCTCATCATGTGTATGGCCGTCATTGTCGTGTTGTGCAGTTCCAATACCGTGATCAGCACCATGCGCCACCAGATCCCCAGCAGTATCCGCATTATTGTGCAGATAACCGTCATCGCCTCTATGGTGATTGTGGTAGATCAATTCATCAAAGCCTACGCCTTTGATCTCAGTAAATCCCTGTCGGTGTTTGTTGGGTTGATTATCACCAACTGTATCATTCTGGGACGGGTGGAGGCCTTCGCCATGAAGAACCCGCCGGGGCTGAGCTTTCTTGATGGCTTGGGCAACGGCCTGGGTTACAGCTTGGTACTGATTATTGTGGCATCTATTCGGGAGCTGTTGGGTAGCGGTAAACTGCTGGGTTATACCGTGCTGCCTTCCATCTATGAGGGTGGTTGGTACATCCCTAATGGTATGTTGCTGCTACCCCCCAGTGCCTTTTTTATCATTGGGCTGCTGATCTGGGCCTCGAATAGTTTGCGGCCGAGTAAGAGGTGAGAATGTTTAGACAGGATGAACAAGATTTCGCAGGATTTACAGGATTTTTAATGATGGT
>JAMOMH010000326.1 GCA_027068675.1 Sedimenticola sp. | reverse complement strand
AGTACCATGATAGGGACATCTTAAGCGCCACAAGCTTCCATGCAGTTCAACCACCTTCTCACTGCCTGCTCGTTGATGCATACCATCAATATTCTGAGTGACGATCACCACACTCGGATAACACTTCTCAAGCTCGGCTAAAAGCCGATGCCCCTGATGAGGCTCACACCTCAGCACCTCAGCTCGACGCAACTGATGAAACTTCATCACCGCCTCAGGCCGATTGAGGAATGCCGTCTCACAGGCATATTCCTCCCAATTATATTGATGCCAAATACCTCCACGCCCTCGATAGGTGTGGACACCACTCTCCGCCGACATACCCGCCCCCGTAAAAAATATGATGCGTTCATAATCGGCAGGATCTATTTTTGGTATCGTTGTTTGCATAAGAGACCTATTCAGAGCAACAGTTGAAAGGGATTTTTCAGATTCTCATGGTGATATTACAGGGGTTATATCTGGTTTCCACTCTATCTAGGTCGGTAGGCTTCTGGTTATCACCACATCCCGACAATTTAAAGATATAACCGATTTGTCAGGTGAGATAGAAGCAGTTACTATTCCGCGTCCTGGCGATTCGGAACAATCAACATTCCCAGTCCCCAATTAACTTGGAATCTTGCCGATTCGCCAGGACCTTCCCTCTAGCTCATTGTTGACTAAGCATCCTTAAACGCCTAAACCATATATACTTAAGAAAACGCTGAATAAATCTGGTTGAGTTTAGACTTATTCAGAGCTTCCTTAAGGCATTACGGCCATTCAATTCAGATAATGGAGAGCAGTATGGGCAATAAAAATAGCCAATCAACCAATAGTGACAGTGAGACCTCTCAAACCTCTCCAGCAAAAATAAAAAAACGTGCTTACGAAAAAGAGCTATTTAGGCTTCAGCTAGAGCTAGTCAAATTGCAAGAGTGGATCAAGCAAGAGAAGTTAAAGGTCGTAGTCATTTTTGAGGGGCGTGACGCTGCAGGAAAAGGGGGCGTGATCAAACGTATTGACCAACATCTCAACCCGCGTATCTGTCGTATTGTCGCCCTACCTGCACCCACCGAACGTGAAAAGAGCCAGTGGTATTTCCAACGCTATGTACCCCATCTACCCGCCGCAGGTGAGATGGTGCTATTTGATCGCAGCTGGTACAACCGTGCAGGTGTCGAGCGCGTAATGAATTTCTGTAACGATGAGGAGTACCGAGAGTTTCTTCGCTCCTGTCCTGAGTTTGAGCGTATGTTAGTCCGCTCCGGCATCATCATCCTCAAGTATTGGTTCTCTGTCTCTGATGATGAACAGGAGCGCCGTTTTCAGAGCCGAATAAGCGAACCACATAAACGCTGGAAACTCAGCCCCATGGATTTAGAGTCACGCTCTCGCTGGGTTGAGTACTCCAAAGCAAAGGATGCCATGTTTGCCCACACAGATATCAAGCAAGCCCCTTGGTTTGTTGTAAAGTCCGACAACAAAAAACATGCCCGCCTCAACTGCATTGCCCATCTATTGAAGCAGATCCCCTACAAGGATCTAACACCAAAAGCGATAGAGCTACCTCAACGGACAGATAGCGCCGGATATATCCGCCCGCCAATGAGCGACCAGACATTTGTACCGGAAGTCTACCCTTGATAGAAACTGAATAGTTAAAAGTAGCTGGTTGAGCAGCTCCATCCATTGAACTGCTCAACCATTTTACTCTTCTGCTCCAGACTCACGCCTTATTGCACGGCGTTTATTACGCTCTGACAGGCTACTTAAAAAAGATTTTAGCGCCTCTTCTCCCCACGCTTGTGCTTCATTTTCACTCGCAAAGCCACCTTTAAATTTAGAGACTACACTCTCTTTTGCGGTTACTCGCCTAATAATTTCCACCGCCCAAGCAGATTTTGCCGGAATCACGCGGTAATCATATTTTTTACTTTTTGCCATCTTGAATTTTTACCCTTAGGGAAGCTCTACTTTTCCAAACAATATCACACCATCCATCAATACATGATGAAATCTCTCTTTGAGATCAGCAGCAAAACCTAGCCAAACTATAGGTAGCAATCCCCAAAAAAACGATATTAGTTCCCAGTCAGCCATCAAATTGGAGTAACCTACTATTTCAGTTTTTTATCCCATTGCCGATAGCTTACAAAACGGAATTCTGAGTAATAACAATGACTAAATCTATAGACATTCTCATCGTTGATGATGATAAGTTTGCCCAAAAGATGATTCAACGCGCCCTCTCAGAAAATAGCTTTGGGCTGCGAAGTGCCATGAATGGGGAGGAGGCACTTGAGGAGGCCCGTAAAGAGACACCCGACATCATTGTTCTTGATGTAGAGATGCCAGGCCTTAGCGGCTATGAGGTGTGCAATATTTTACGGCAAGAGGAGGCAACAGCAGATATCCCTATCGTTTTTCTCTCTTCACACACCTCCCTGCGTGAGCGCATGCAAGGCTACGAAGTGGGTGCTGATGATTACATCGTCAAACCATTTGATGCTGAGCACCTGTTAGCTAAAATCAATGTTCTCATCAAATACCAGCAAGAGAGAAAAGAGTTAAAAGCTCAATACGAGCTAGCACAAAAGACAGCCATCACAGCCATGACCGGCACCAGTGAGCTAAGTATTGCCATGGGATTTATTGAAAAAACTTACTCATATGGTAATTACGAAGCACTGGCCAACGGCCTATTCCAAACAACAGATCAATTTAAATTAAGCTGCTGCTTAATGATCTGCGATGGTGACAACGAGAGTGATAGCTGTAAAAAAGAGTGCTCTACCTGCGGTGATACACGGCTCTTCTCCTCAGATGGAAGCGTCAAACCATTAGAAAAAGAGTTGCTTGAGATGGCTGATGAGGGCAAGCGTTTTCTTGATTTTGGCCTTCGTACCATTATTAATTTCCCAGGGACTCGACTGCTAATACGTAACATGCCGCTTGATAACATGGAGTTATATGGCCGCATTAAAGATATCCTGCCAGTACTACTCTCAGCCGTGGAGACTAAAATTCATGCCCTGCAAACAGAGCAGGCACTACACAACTACAGTACTGAGTTATTAGGCTCATTTGGCCACATCAGAACCAATCTTTACTACCTAGCCAAGCGCTTAATTGCCAACCAAGCAAGCAGTGCCCAGGTATTGGAAAAGATGACCCATGAGCTAAACAATGATCTACTGGGTATGGGGCTTGAAGAGGATCAGGAGGAGTATCTTCTACACCGTATTGATGCCGCTATCGCAGATGCAGCCTCACGCATTGATGCCAGCGCTATTATCGCCAACTCTTTTACTGATTTACTCAAAGATCTACGAACCATTGCAGGCAAGCAAGAGGTGTTAATCGAGGCCTACAATGCCAGCCACGCTACGGCACCCGTAGAGCAGGTTGAAGAGATTAATGATGACATTGAGCTATTTTGAGCCACACCTCCTAACCCACTATCCCTCTTAGCTTTTATCCCCAGCAATCCGCCATTGAATGCGCTCTCCTGCACGTAGTGGAGTAACATGTGATTCACCAAATGTGAAAGCATCGGGAGCAACCCACGACTCTTTTATCAGTGTGATCTCACCACTATTTCGCGGTAACTGATAAAAATCGGCACCAAAATGGCTGGCAAACCCCTCCAATTTATCCAGTGCATCGGCCTGATCAAAGGCTTCAGCGTAGAGCTCTATCGCTGCAAAAGCGGTATAGCAACCAGCACAGCCGCAGGCTGACTCTTTGGCCTCTGTTGGGTGCGGAGCACTATCAGTACCCAGGAAAAATTTTGGATCACTACTGGTTGCAGCCTCTAAAAGTGCTCGGCGATGTTTTTCACGCTTTAAAATTGGCAAGCAGTAGTAGTGGGGGCGAATACCGCCCACCAACATGGAATTTCGGTTGTAGAGCAGGTGATGAGCCGTGATGGTTGCAGCTACACCCTGCCGAGCCTGCTTAACAAAATTCACCGCATCCAGCGTGGTGACATGCTCAAACACGATGGAGAGTTCGGGAAACTGCTCAACCAACTTAACCATGTGACGCTCAATAAAAATACGCTCACGATCAAAAATATCAATATGCTGATCAGTCACCTCAGCATGCACTAAAAGTGGCATGTCACACTGCTGCATCATCTCCAAGGCGGGTCGAATATTGGCAATATCAGTGACACCAGAATCAGAATTGGTAGTCGCCCCCGCTGGGTAGAGTTTCGCCGCATAGACCACGCCACTCTCTTTGGCTCTTTTGATCTCTGCTGGCATCGTCTGGTCGGTCAGATAGAGAGTCATCAGCGGGGTGAACTCACTCCCATCTGGCACCGCAGCAAGAATGCGTTGTCGATAGGCTAACGCCTGACCAGTATCCGTCACCGGTGGTCGAAGATTTGGCATGATAACCGCCCGACCAAATTGAGCCGCTGAATGCGGCACAGATCGGTTCAATGCATCACCATCACGAAGGTGGAGATGCCAATCATCGGGGCGTGTCAGGGTGAGCGTCATTGAAAAGTCCTAGAGAAAAAATGAGACAAGAATCTGAATGAACCTATAATACCACCCCGCTCAACCCCTGGAAGGGGATAATTGAGCAATGGGTGATCATTTAGATTTAGCAAAAGAGTAATTAGATATGTCTGGAGAGTGCGAAAAAGAGGTCGATTTGCTAGTACTGGGCGGTGGCCCTGGTGGTTATACCGCAGCCTTTCGTGCCGCAGACCTGGGGTTAAACGTCACTTTAGTCGAGCGCTACTCTGTACTTGGGGGCGTCTGTCTCAATGTCGGCTGCATCCCCTCAAAAGCACTACTGCATGCGGCTGACGTGATCAATGAAGCGGCTGAAATTGGGATGATGGGTGTCCATTTTCCTCCAGCAGAGATCGACCTTGACGCACTGCGCAGCAATAAAGAGCGCATAGTGAGCAAGTTAAATAGTGGCCTAAG
>JAMOMH010000325.1 GCA_027068675.1 Sedimenticola sp. | reverse complement strand
GACCTGAATGATGCTGTTTAGCGAGGGTCTCAAATTCATGTCTCGGAACAAGTTTTAGTATTTGTGAGAAGATCGTATTACAATGAGCCATGGCCTGGTTTTCCTTGTTGGTTCAATAGGTTATCGATAAACATATTGTACCAATTACGGTGGACCAGGCCTCTTTACTTACTAGTTAACGGGACAGCAGTGATATCACCTATTAAATACTCCAAGCAAAAGCTTGGTATTAAACTATGAATAGGTGGGTCAATTTTAAGTGCCGATTAACCCCTAAAGTGGGTCACTTTTACATGCTTATTAACAGTCTAGATGCCCCCTTTTCAATCATATCTCTTCTCTCTACTTCTGCTGGCGCTATCACCCTTCTCAGCTGCCTTTGCTGAAGAGGAGATCGACCCTTATAAAGATGTCAAAATTGAGACTATTCATGTCGGCAGCAACATCTACATCTATATGTTGATGGGCCAAGGAGGCAATATCGGCCTATCTGTCGGTGATGATGGCATCTTTATGATTGATGACCAGTTTGTGACCATCTTGAAGTGGTTCGGCAGGGTGAGAAAAATGCTGTGATTGTCGCCTATATAGCCTCTCTAGAAGAGGATGAACCATCAGAAAAACTTCGAGAAACCATCAAAGGTGTCAAAGCTGCCTCTGAAAAAGAGGAGCCATATATCTTTCAGCTCAATGCGATGATGGATAATTAATTTAGTCACCGCTCAAAATAGATATCTTCCCATGCAGCCACTACACTATGGTGAACAGACTACAAATTTAACCAGAGTAGAGAGCCAATTGGGCACTAAATAAATTATGAGTGAGCAGCGTAATACCCCTCGTGTTGATATATGTGTTGATGTAAAAATTACCGATACTGAAGGCAATACACGTAAGGTAAAGTCTCAAAATGTTAGTAGTACAGGTCTTTTTCTTACTGTAGATGCACCTTTACCCCCTGTAGGCTCTCTTATTAATGTACAAGTAACCAGCATGCTGGGCGATGGTGAAGAGCCGCCCATTAACCAAGCAAAAGTAATACGACATGCTGATATGGGAATTGGCTTACAATTTCTGTTTGATGAATAGGCTCTAGTAAATATATTTAGAGTCCAGCTAACAACAAAATTGATTAAAGTTAGCGGTCAAAAGGAGTACACCACTTTGGAAATAATACGCCAACACCCATCCGTACAGACGCTACAGCGTTTCCACGCTTTTGAAGAGCTATCCGCCGACCAGCTCTCACTACTGGCCAAGTCACTCTCAATCAAAACTATCAGCTCCGGCAGTAAGATGACTGAGCGTGGATCAGAAGAGGATCTGAGCTACTTTCTTTTAATGGGTCAAGTTCAACTAAAAGCAGAGGATGGAAATAGAAAAACCATCACCAGTGATAGTGATGATGCCAGGCGAGCCATCGCCCAACTGATACCCCGTCTCTACGATGTTATTGCTGTAACATCTATCGAATATATTCAGGTTGATAACCAGCTTCTATCTAGCCTCACCCCAAATAACGACTCTGAAATTGCAGAGTTTAGTGAGTATTTCACTCAAAGCAGCATTGAAGAGACTAAATCAGAGCTAAAGCAGTGTCTACTGAATGACCTTAAAAACAAATGTCTTACACTACCCAGCCTGCCCGATGTAGCGATACGCATCGGCAAGGCACTCAATGATGACATCACCGATGCCAAACATATTGCCAAGATCATCCTGTCTGATGTGGCAATGACCGCAAAGATAATCCGTGTCGCCAACAGTGCCTTATATACCGGCCATAATCCTGTCGATAACTGCACTGCAGCGGTTGTTCGTCTTGGCGCTCAAACAACGCACCGGCTTGTACTATCTTTTGCACTACGTGAGCTTTTCAAAAGTCGGTCACCCGTTGTTCAAATGCGTATGCAATCACTATGGGGGCATAGCCGGCAAGTGGCTGCCCTCTGTTATGTATTAGCTAAACTAACTAAACAGTTCAACCCAGAGGAGGCGATGCTGGCAGGGCTACTGCATGATATCGGTGAAGTGGTTATTCTCTCATACGCTGAAAAATTTCCTGGTGTAGCTAATGACAAAATTCAGTTGGAGCATGTGATAACTGATCTACGAGGCACATTGGGTGGCATGATTCTACGCGGTTGGGGGTTTGTTGATGAGCTAATCCAAGTTGCAGAAGAGGCAGAAAATTGGTATCGAGACGATTCAGCGAGAGCAGAATATGCTGATCTGATTATTATTGCCCAACTTCATAGTTTCATCGGCACATCTAGAATGTCCAGCGTACCCATGATTGACCAAGTCCCCGCCTTTAACAAGCTAGAGCTTGGCGAGCTTACCCCAAAGAAAAGCCTTAAAATCCTAAAACTAGCCTCGAAACAGCTGGCTGCAGCTGAGGCACTCCTACATAGCTAATGCCATTCTCCACGCTGGGTCTCTTAATGCGTTTGGTCTGGTTTATGGAGTACATCGCAGGGGAGGGTAGAGGTTCCGATGAAAAGGAGTTAATCAGCTGAAACCAAAACTGCGAAGATCGCAGGGTCGAAAAAAGTATACTCAGCTTGTTTTAAGGTGCCGTAATCCAACCGTCGCATGGCCGATGGATCGCATGGCATGAAATGCTAACCCATCGATTTTATTGGTGGGCCATGTAGGATTTGAACCTACGACCAATGGATTAAGAGTCCACTGCTCTACCAACTGAGCTAATGGCCCAGCTCTTTTTAAAATGGGGTGGATGATGGGGCTCGAACCCACGACCACCGGAATCACAATCCGGGGCTCTACCAACTGAGCTACACCCACCATTAAAGTGGCACGCCCGGCAGGATTCGAACCTGCTACCCTCGGCTTAGAAGGCCGATGCTCTATCCAAATGAGCTACGGGCGCATTATTCGCATGCTACCGTGCAGAAAATGGTCGGGGTGGAGAGATTCGAACTCCCGACCCACTGCTCCCAAAGCAGTTGCGCTACCAGGCTGCGCTACACCCCGTTATTTGTCTTACACACCCTTACAAACCAATATGCTTTGCGAGGAGGCCGAATAATACTGGCCTTGGTGGCGAAGGTCAATCGTTTCATACGCCTAATTTTGTTACATTTACCTTCATTTGCGATATCATTCGCGACCTTCAAAACTCTCTGTGGAAACAATACCATGACTGCAAATATTCTTGACGGCAAAGCGATAGCTGCCGAACTTCGGCAAACTATTAAAACTAAAGTGACGGCACGTATTGCAGCAGGTGAACGTGCACCTGGTTTAGCAGTGGTATTGGTGGGTCAAGACCCTGCATCTGAGGTCTATGTGCGCAATAAACGTCGTTCGTGTGAGGAGGTGGGTTTCTACTCTGAGTCGCATGACCTAACCGCCAATTGTAGCCAAGAGAGCCTATTAACATTGATTGATGAGCTGAATGCGAAAGATGAGATTGATGGCATATTGGTACAGCTGCCTCTGCCTGATCATATTGATGAAGAGGCGGTTATTGAGCGCATTTTACCAACTAAAGATGTCGATGGTTTCCACCCTTATAATGTGGGCCGTTTAACACTGAAAATGCCTATCCTGCGCCCCTGCACCCCAAAAGGGGTGATGACTATGCTTGATAAAACGGGCCAGAAACTGGAGGGGATGGATGCTGTCATCATTGGCCAGTCCAATATTGTTGGTCGCCCAATGGCGATGGAGCTACTAGCTAAGCGCTGTACCATCACCGTTTGCCATAGCCGCACCAAAGATTTGGAACAGAAGGTTCGTAATGCTGATTTGGTGGTTGCTGCGGTTGGTCGCGCTAACTTTGTACCGGGCGAATGGATCAAGAAGGGGGCTATTGTGATTGATGTCGGTATTAACCGTCTCGATACTGGAAAACTGGCTGGGGATGTTCACTTTGAGAGCTGTAAAGAGAACGCAAGTTGGATCACCCCTGTACCTGGCGGTGTGGGGCCAATGACGATCGCCACACTGCTTGAGAACACTCTTTATGCCGCTGAGTTACACAGCCAAGCAGATTAAATAACTTATTCAGGGGTTTCCTAAGAAGCCGCCTACGCATAAAAAATGGCTGAACCTTTTATCGGGTTCGGCCCTTTTTTATTGTCATCTATCTGTAGGAGCCTGCTCTAAAGAGAGGCTCCTACAGATAGTGGTTTAGCTATCGAGTGACTGGTAGTAATCCATCAGAATCTGCGCCACTTCTGGGCGTGAAAACTCTTTTGGTGGAGCCATGCCTCTACCCAACATTTCGCGAACTTTAGTGCCTGATAGCAGCACAAAGTCCTCTTTAGTGTGATCGGGTGCTTCACGCATCATCACTACTTTGTTAAGTTTTTTTGAGTAGGCGGTGTGATCAGCCATGAAGATCTCAATCTCCAGTGCTCCCTCTGGTACCATCTCAGTAAAGACGCTCTGCGCGTCAAAAGCACCGTAGTAGTCGCCAACACCTGCATGGTCACGACCAACAATAAAGTGGCTGGCACCCATGTTTTGGCGGAAGTAGGCATGAAGCACAGCTTCACGTGGGCCAGCATAGAGCATGTCGAAACCGTAGCCGGTGATCATGGCGCTGTTGGCTGGAAAGTAGAGTTCAACCATTTTACGGATGGCTGCATCACGTACAGGTGCGGGGATGTCACCCTTCTTCAATTTGCCAAGCAGCATGTGGATGACTAAGCCATCGCACTCAAGACGCTCCATCGCCATGTGGCATAGCTCTTCGTGCGCAAGATGCATTGGGTTGCGAGTTTGGAAGGCAACGACCCGCTTCCAACCACGTTCGCTGATCTCATTACGGATCTCAACGGCAGTACGGAAGGTGTCGGGAAAATCATTCTGAAAGTAGCTGAAGTGCAGCACTTGAATCGGGCCTGAGATGGCAAAACGGCCCTGTTTGTTGAAGTTGTTAACACCTGGGTGATTGATATCATCAGTGCGGTAGACCTGCTGGGTCATCAGTGCCATCTGTTCGCTGCTAATCTCTTCGATCGCTGCAACATCCATCACCGCTAAAACAGGATTGCCCTCCATGTTTGGATCACGAAGCGCGATACGGCCAGCACCACTGATAGCATCTATATTATCCAGCAAACAGAGCACCGGCACAGGGAAGAAGCTGCCATCGGCCAGGGTCAGTTTTTCTGCGGCACCCATCGCATCGGCCAGATTCATAAAACCCTTCAGCGGGTTGAAGTAACCTGCACCCATCATCACGGCGTTACCCGCAGCTTGTGAGCTAATAATCACTGATGGCAGGCTCTCTGCTTCACTCATCAGTTTGTGGTGCTCTTCGGTATCGTAGACAAAGAGGGGGTTCAGGGTTTCGGAACCGACGGGCTTGATCATTTGGGTCTCTCCAATAGGCGCAAATTGGCCAGGAACGATGGGGAAAACGGGCAATTATAGCACAAAGCAGCAACGGTTTAGATGGCGGAGAAGAGCTGAAAATATCTGCTATACATTTGTTCTCCACCTCTGCTTAGAGACTCATAGAATGAGCCTCTACCTCTGTTAGACTTGAGCCATGCTCAAGCTCTATCAAAGTAACCATCTCGAACAGCTGACTGACCAGTTAGCCGCTCTATTACCTCACTCCAACGCCTCAGTTTTTGAGGTGGAGCGCATTGTTGTGCCGCATCTCGGCATGCAACGCTGGCTAACACTTCAGTTGGCAGAGCGACTGGGTATCTGTGCCAATGTTGAGTTTCCACTGCCTGCACGGCTGATTTGGGATCTCTTCCGTGCGGCTGATGTTGATGTGCCTGAACAGAGCAGCTTTACCCCCGACATCCTACGCTGGCGCATTTTGGCGCTGCTACCCCAGTTTCAAAGTGATGCCCGTTTTGCTCCGATCAACACCTACCTACAGCATGCAGGAGAGCTGGATCAATACCAATTAGCTGGCCGCATTGCGGAGACATTTGACCAGTATCTGGTCTATCGCCCCGACTGGCTCACCGCTTGGGAGGCGAATAGATCAACGATAAAAGATGATGAGTGGCAGGCCGAACTCTGGCGTCAACTCACCACAACGGATGCCGGCCCCCACTGGATTCACTTGCTAACACACTTTGAGCAGCAGTTGGCCAATAACCAACTGGCTGATCTACCTGATCGGTTGATTCTGTTTGGAATCTCCAGCCTCTCACCAACATTTTTACAGCTACTCAACCAGCTGGCACAGCAGATTGATATACACCTCTTTCTGCTTAACCCATGCCAGTGCTACTGGACCGAGATTGTCAGCCAGCCCGAAGAGGCTCGGCAGCAAGCGGCCAGTAATGAATCGGAGCTATACCTGGAGGTGGGCAACCCAATACTCGCCTCACTGGGGCGACAGGGGCGTGATTTTTTTGCCTCTATTTTTGAGCTAGACCCAGGATCAGAGACACAATTTATTAAACCTAGTAGCGAGAGCCAACTCGCTTCACTGCAGCACGACATTCTCAATCTTGAGACGGAGAACCATCAAGAAGTGGATGGCTCCATCCGTATCCATAGCTGTCACAGCCCGATGCGTGAAGTTGAGGTACTGCGTGACCAACTGCTCGATATCTTCCAGCAAAACCCAGACCTCACACCTGAAGATGTACTGGTGATGAGTCCTGATATTGACAGCTATGCCCCTGCTATCGAAGCCCTCTTCTCAGCACCTGAGCAGGCTCCCTATCTCCCCTATACCATCATTGGCCGCCAAATATTGCAGACCAATACCGCTGCCCGTTTTTTCTTTGCTTTGTTACAGACTGCCCAGGGCCGCATGAGTGCCAGTGAAGTGGTGGCACTGCTGGAGTTTGCCCCACTACGACACCGATTTGATATTACCGATGAGGCGCTGCCACGCATCACACAGTGGATTGAACAGAGCGCCATCCGCTGGGGGCGTAATGCCCAATCACTCGGTCAGCTTGGGCTGCCCGAGCGCGGAGAAAATAGCTGGCAGGCGGGTCTACAGCGGCTGTTACTGGGCTATGCCATGGGTGGGGAGAAGCCGTTACTCATCGACAATATCCACCCTGCAGGTGATGTTGAGGGGAGTGAAGCGGCCACTCTGGGTGGAGTGTGTGAACTCCTGCAGCACCTCTTTAATCTGAGTGATCAGCTAAAGCGTTCTCAATCAATCAAAGCGTGGTGTGACATGTTGCGCCACCAGTTAGATAGGTTCTTCAAGCCCGATGAGCAGCATGATGAGCTGGCCAGCCTTCGTAGTGCTTTAGAGCGCACCGAACAGCAAGCAGAGGCGGCAAAGTTTGAGCAACCTGTCGGCATCAAGCTTCTCACCGCACACCTCAAAGCTGTGGTTGAAGCAGGGGGCAGCAATCGAATAGGTGGACGTGGCATCATCTTTGGCTCAGCCACCGCACTGCGCACCCTGCCTGCTGCGGTGATCTGTATGATCGGCATGAATGACGGCAGCTTCCCACAGGAGCAGCACCCACTCGGTTTTAATTTGATGGCTAGATGGCCCCGTCTGGGTGACCGCAGCCGCCGTGCTGATGACCGCTACCTCTTTCTTGAGAATCTGCTCTCCGCCCGCCGCTACCTCTATATTAGCTACACCGGCCAGGATCAGCGTGATAATAAACCCCTGCCACCATCTGAACTGGTCAATGAACTGCTTGACTATTTGGGGCGAGATGGCCTGCTCATGCAGCATCCACTACAGCCCTTTAATCATGACTATTTTTCCTCCACCAGTCCGCTGTTTAGCTACTCCCAACAGATGTGTGAAGCGGGGAAAATAAAATTCATAACGGAGCGTGAGATAAGCCCGTTTTTCAGTGCCCCGCTGCCTGAGCCAGAAGTGCAGTGGCAGCAGGTATCACTCAAACAGCTGCACAGCTTCTTCTCCGGCCCCGCCCGTTATCTGCTTCAACAACACCTTGGCATCCGATTGGATGAGGGGGATGGCCTGCTGCAATCCAGCGAACCATTTGAACTCGATTATCTGCTCAGCATCTCACTCAAAGAGCGCCTATTAACAAGTAACGATAGGCAGCTGAGCTATGAGATGGAGGCTGCCTCCGGTCATCTTCCACAGGGTGAGCCAGGCCAAGCGATATTTGATGGCCATTGGCTAGAGGTTGAACACTTCAAGCAGCGAATGGATCAACTGGCACTGCCCTTTAATGCTGAGCCGTTATTGGTAGAGGTTGACCTCACATTTGACAATCTACGCCTCAATGGCCAACTCAATGGCGTGACACAACAGGGCATTCTGCAGGCCGTGCCGCACCCACTCTGGGCCAACCAACACCTCACTTTTTGGCTCAACCACCTGATTTTGAATAGTGTGAAACCCACTGGAATTGAGCATGTTAGCCGTTGTTTAGATAGTGATAAATTCTACCAACTAAAACCCATAGACGATGCTGCCGACCACCTGAAAAATCTGTTACAACACTACTGGCAAGGGCTAATTAGCCCCTTGCCACTGCTACCCAAAAGCAGTCTTGCTTATGCCGAGGCGATTGCTCAAGAGAAGAGTGAAGAGCAGGCACTAAGCAAGGCGAGAGAGAAATGGCTGGGTGGTTTTAGCAGCAGTGGTGAATGTGAAAAACCCTATTTCAGACTCGCCTTCCGTGGGCAAGAGCCATTGGATAAGCAATTCCAAACCTTAAGTGAGCAGATTTTTCTCCCATATCTACTGCATAGAGAAGAGCTCTAATGAATCCACTAGCGATTTCACTCAAAGGGCTGGGGCTGATCGAGGCGAGTGCGGGTACAGGCAAAACCTACACCATTACGGCCCTCTACCTGCGTTTGCTGCTGGAGCAGTCACTCTCTGTGGAGCAGATATTGGTGGTCACCTACACCAAGGCCGCAACGGCTGAACTGAAGGAACGTATCCGTGAACGTATGATTGAGGTCAAAGTGGCCCTTCAATCAGGTGTTAGTGAAGACTCACTTATAGAGGCATTGATTGAGAGCGTAGAGAGCCGAGAGCAGGCAGAGCAGCAACTCAACTACGCCATCCTCAGTTTTGATCGAGCCGCTATCTACACCATTCATGGCTTCTGCCAGCGGGCGTTAATCGACCACGCCTTTGAGAGCAGCCAACCTTTTGAGCGTGAGTTAGAACCTGATCAATCTGCCCTGATTCAAGAGGTGACTCAAGACTTCTGGCGACGTGAGTTGTGTGATGCCTCACCCAGTTTTACCCGCTATCTGATCAGCTGCAACACCACACCAACAACACTACTAAAGCCAATCAGCAGCAGCTTAGATAGAGCAGAGCTTGAAGTGTGCAGTTACCCCCCTCCCTCTTCACTGGCTCAACATGAAACGGACACCTTAGCACTCTGGTTATCACTGCATGAGATGTGGCATACCGGCTCGACTGAAATCATGGCACTGATTGAGCAGGCACCACTAAGCAAGGTGAGTTATAAACCTGCACAGTTTACTCAGTGGCAGGTATCAATGTCCGCTCTACTACAGTCTGAACAGCTGCCCAATACTCTCTTTGCTAAGTTTGAAAATTTCACAACCACCAAGTTGGCCAAAAGCACCAATAAGGGCAAACAGCCGCCAGAACACGCTTTTTTCGATGTTTGTGAGCAGTTTCAACAACACTTTCAGCAGCTCCAACAGGCGTATAACCATCAGCTGGTTGCACTGCGAAGTGAGCTGCGCAGCTACCTGCTGCAAGAGCTACCCAAGCGGAAAAAAGAGCGTCACATCCAAACTTATGACGACCTACTAACCGATCTACTACAAGCACTACAGCCGCCAGAGAGCAAGCTGGCTGAGGCGCTTCGCCAGCGCTACCAAGCGGCACTGATTGATGAGTTTCAGGATACCGATCCTGTACAGTACCGCATATTTAACAGCATCTATGCCGGTAGTGACCACCCACTTTTCTATGTGGGTGATCCCAAACAGGCGATCTACGGCTTCCGTGGGGCCGATATCTTCACCTACCTAGAGGCACAGCGTACAGCTCAGGATAATACCCACACCCTCAATACCAACTGGCGCTCTGTATCTGGATTGATTCATGGCGTTAACCACCTCTTCTCCACCCCTCAGAGCTTTCTACTTGACGGCATCGACTACAGTGATGTGCAAGCAGCCGACAAAAAGGGGGATCTCCTACAGGAGCAAGCGGGTGAGGTGGAGCCATTTCGCTTCCGGCTAATTGAGTCGGGTGATAAACCACTATCCAAGGAGGTTGCCAGTGAGATTGCCGCTAACGATACTGCTGAGGAGATTGTCCGCTTACTCAATCTGGGGCAATTAGGCGAGGCAACCATTGGTGAGTGCTCACTCACTGGTGGTGATATTGCAGTGCTGGTACGTAGCCATACACAAGCACAGCTGATCAGTGACAAACTGCTACAACGCGGTATCTTCAGCGTGCAAAGCAGTCATGCCAGTCTCTATGAATCACCTCAAGCACTTGAGCTGGAACAGCTACTATTGGCGATAGCTGAACCAAGCCGAGAGCCTCTACTGAAAGCAGCACTATCCACCGACCTGCTCGGCTTTGATGCAATGGCTTTGGCTCAACTCAACCAGGATGAAAAGCAGCTAAATCATCACATTGAACTATTTAATAGCTACCATAAACGCTGGCGTGAACAGGGATTTGTCTCACTATTTCGTCATCTCCTCAACCAACAGGAGATAGCCAAACGGCTGCTCAGTTTTGCCGATGGTGAGCGCCGCCTAACCAATCTGCTCCATCTTGGTGAGCTTATCCAACAGCAGGAGCAGTCACACCAACCTGGCATGAGTGGTCTAATCAACTGGCTCAGCCAACAGCGTCGGGAGCCGCCCAAACAGCATGAGGCATCACAACTGCGCCTGGAGAGTGATGAGAATTTGGTGCAGATTTTGACCATCCACAAGAGCAAGGGGTTGGAATTTCCTATCGTCTTCTGCCCTTTTCTGTGGGATGGCCGACTCCACAATCAAGACAAAAAATGCAGCACCTTCACCTTCCATGCAAAGGGTGACTATAAAGCACAGCTAGAGCTTGGCTCAGAAAATATTGAGGCGCATCGGACGCTTGCCGTACGTGAGGAGATGGCGGAAAACCTACGCCTGCTCTACGTGGCACTCACCCGTGCAAAACATCGCTGTTATATCAGCTGGGGTTTTATCAGGAGTGCTGAACACTCAGCGATGAGTTGGCTGCTGCATCCACCCTCAGAACCCAAACAGGCTGATGCCATTCAGCAGATGGCTGCTGCATTCAAAAAACTGGGCCATGTGGGGGTTGAATCACGTCTCACTAAACTGGCTGATGAGTTAGCGGGGGCGTTGCGTATTGACCCTGCACTTACAGAGAGCATTAGCCGTTATGCTGCTGCTCCAGATAATAGCAAACATTTGAGTGCAAGAGCCTTCACCCAACAGATTAGCACTAACCGACGTTTGACTAGCTTCTCTGCGCTGACGGCTGGTATTGAGAGTGACCTGCCTGACTATGATGCCCATACCAGCAAAAGCCCGATACAGCAGCGATCACAAGCAGCCAGTGGTTTCACCTTTCCTCGTGGCGCACGGGCAGGTAGTGCACTGCATGATATTTTTGAACATCACAATTTTACTCAAACAGCAGCAGAGCCGTTGGCCGATTTGATTGGCTCAACACTGCAACATTACGG
>JAMOMH010000324.1 GCA_027068675.1 Sedimenticola sp. | reverse complement strand
GCTGCATTGACCAGTAACGCCTGCGGTAAGGGTGATGTCTGTCTCAATCTATCTGCTGTGGCGGGTGAGGCCAATCCAGAGTTTGAAGAGTGGTTGCCACTATTAAAGGCCAGCCCCATCATCGGCAAGCCTGGGGAGGAGAAACCACTCATTCTCGATCCCGGTGGGCGGCTCTATTTGCATCGCTATTGGTGTTATGAAACAGCCTTGGCTGCACAACTACTGGCCCTTGCCAATGAGCAGGTTGACTCGGGTGAATACCAGCTCGATAAACTTTTCCCCGTAGAGGCTGGTACCATCAATTGGCAACGGGAGGCGGCAAAAATCGCTCTCAGTCAGCGACTCTGTATCATCTCTGGTGGCCCAGGCACCGGTAAGACCAGCACCGTGGTTAAGATTTTGGCTCTACTACGTTTGCAGAGTGGCGGTGACTCGCTACGCATCGCACTCGCAGCACCAACCGGCAAGGCGGCTGCTCGAATGCAGGAGTCGATCCACTGTGCCAGTGAGTTATTAGATGAGAGACTACTCAAAAGTCTGCCCGACCAAGCTTCCACTCTGCACCGCCTACTGGGTGTCATCCCCAATAGCCGCCGTTTTCGACACAACCGTGACAACCCACTACCGATTGATCTGCTGATTGTTGATGAAGCCTCTATGATCGACTTGGCACTGATGGCCAAACTGGTAGATGCACTGCCCTCCCATGCTCGACTCATTCTACTGGGGGATCGAGACCAGCTTGCCTCAGTAGAAGCGGGTGCGGTACTGGGTGATATCTGCGCAGGTGGCGACAGCAACGCACCACTAGCTAGCTGTATTGTGCTCCTGAAACAGAGCTATCGATTTAGTGGTGAGAGTGGTATTGGTCGTCTTGCCAGTGCCATCAACCAAGGTGATAGCAACCAAGTTATGCAGTTGTTAAATGATGAGAGTATCACCGACATCAAGCAGATCAATGAGCATGAAACAGCACTACAACAGGCAACAATTGCCTATGCCAACTACCTAAAATTGGTGGCTGCAGCCCGCCCCTGGCCAGAGCTATTTGCGGCATTCAACCACTTCCGCCTTCTCACCGCCCGACGAACCGGCCCAAGTGGTGCTGTGAGACTCAACCAAGAGATCGAACATCGCCTTCGCCGACAAGGCATCATCCCCGCTCATGGTGAGTGGTACCCAGGCCGACCCGTGATGATCACCCGCAACGACTACAACCTGCATCTATATAATGGTGACCTTGGTATCGCCTTGCCGGTAGAGGGTGAGTTGATGCTCACGCTACCCAGCGGCAACGAAAGCTTCATCCAAATCACACCGGCACGGCTGCCTGAGCATGAGACCGCCTACGCAATGACGGTACATAAAAGCCAAGGATCTGAGTTTGATCAAGTGCTGCTACTATTGCCGAGTGAAGAGTCACAACTACTGAGCCGCGAACTGCTCTACACCGGCATCACCCGCGCCCGTCAAAGTGTCAACCTATCTGCCACCACGCCCATTCTGCAATCAGCCTGTAAGCGCAAGATAAGACGTTCATCCGGCCTAATGCAGCGACTTTGGGGTAACTGACTTGAGCGCTTTGTAGGAAAAAACCTTACAAATATCTCAAGTCATCTCATCCAGTTGGGCAACTCACCTATCAACCCTAGCGCACGGCGGGTGATGAGATGTTTTACCGGCCCTGCTGAGTCGGTCAAGCTAAGGCCAATATTGCGCATCATGGTGAGTGATAACTGATTATTGCTGAAGAGTTTTTTGAAACCATCCATCGCTGCCAACATGCCCATGTTGGCCCCTTTGCGACAGCGCTCATATTTGCGTAGCGTGCGCGGTGAGGAGAAATCTCGTCCTGCGGCTTTGGCTTCACCAAGAATATCAGCCAGGGCTGCAACATCGAGAAAACCGAGGTTGATACCCTGCCCAGCCAGTGGGTGCATTGCGTGGGCAGCATCAGCAACCAGTGCCAACCCTGGTTTGATGTAGCTGTCGGCATGCTGCAAACGCAATGGGAATGCGCCACGTGGGCCGACGGCTGAGATCTTGCCAAGTCGATACGCCAGCGCTTGACCCAACTCAGCACAGAAGCTGACATCATCTAACGCCATTAGGCGCTGGGTCTCAGTTGGTGAGGTCGACCAGACAATTGAGCAGCGCCCATCATCCAGCGGCAGAAAGGCGAGTGGCCCTGTGGTCATGAAACGCTGCCAAGCGGTATCATGGTGTGGTTTTTGCTGTGTGACGGTGGCGACAATGGCGTGTTGGTCATACTCCCAGCCGTGGGTGGTGATGCCTGCCATGCGACGAATAGCAGAGTCACGGCCATCAGCACCCACAATGAGTTTGGCGGTTAGTTGCGTGCCATCATCCAGCGTTAATAGTGGCTGTTCAGTCGTCAGATCTAGGGCTTTGGCAGAGGCTGGGCAGAGTCGTGTCACACTATCAAACTCAGCCAATCGCTCCCATAGGGCAAGCTGGGTGACTCGGTTCTCTACGATATGACCGAGGTTGGGTTCACCCAATTCAGCGGCATCGAAGTGGATAGAGCCACTACCGTTGGCATCCCAGACTCGCATCTCCTGATAGGGGTTACTGCGTAGTTCTTTTATACGTGGCCAAGCACCCACCTGCTGCAGCAGTTTTTGTGAGGCGCGGGTCAAGGCTGAGAGACGCAGGTCAATCTCATCTTTTGGCCACTCACTGGCCGGTTCTCGATGCTCGACAATTGCTACTTGAAACCCTTGCATGGCGCACATGCAGCCGAGGGCGCTACCCGCCATACCGCCGCCGACGATGATGATGTCGTAGTTGTTCATTGTGATCCTAGTTTCAATTGATGGGTAGGCCACGCGAAAGGCGTGGCAATCGTCCGTTCATGCCCATAAATTGTTGGGCAGCAAAGTGCTTAAGCGAAGGTATGAGATCTAGCCCGATCAACCCAAGGTCACGGGCGACAGTGACACTTTTGAGTGGGTTGGCAAAAACTCGGGCCAGGGTGTCGGTGATCTGCAATACGCGGTCGTGATCCTGTTGTCGCCAATCTGCATACGCTTTGAGTAGCGATATTTGGCCAGGGTCGCCCCCCTCTTTAGCAGCACCAGCCAGCACTTCTGCCAAGGCTGAGACATCACGAATGCCGAGGTTGTAACCCTGTCCAGTTACGGGGTGTACGGCGTGTGCGGCATTGCCAATCAAGACCAATCGAGAGCGGTACTGCTCTTTCGCCTGGCGCAATTTCAGTGGGTAGGCGGAGCGCTGCCCCGTGTGTTGCAATCGGCCCAGTCGAAAACCAAAACGTCGTTGCAGATGGGTAAGAAACCCCTCATCGGAGAGGCTCATAATCTCATCCACCTCATGATCCCACGCAGTCCAAACCAGTGAACAGCGTCCTCCGGTCATCGGTAGCATGGCGAGTGGGCCTGAGTCGGTGAAACGCTCGTAGGCGATGTTATTGTGCGGCTTTCCTGGTGTGATGTTGGCGATGATGGCCGTCTGATCGTAGGGTTTTTCAACCAGCTCAATACCCGCTTTTTTACGTACGATTGACTCAACTCCATCGGCACCAATCAGCAGTTTGGTTTTGAGTCGTTGCGTTTTACCACCATGGTCAATATGTACTTCAGCATGATCTGATCGAATAATAAAGTGGTTCAATCGAGCGGGGCAGATCAGCTCAATATCAGCCAGATCACCCACACCTTGCAGCAGTGTTTGTCCCAGCGCATGGCCGGTTGCTACATAACCCAGCGCTTCAACGCCCTCCTGCTTGTGGTTGAGGTGGCTGAAACCATAGTGTCCGCGATCGGAGATGTGGACATCTAAAATTGGCTCAACTTTAGGTTGAAGGCGGCTCCACATCCCCATTCCCTCTAATATCAGGCGTGAACCCCAAGCGAGGGCGATGGCCCGATCGTCATAACTGGGTTGAGCTTCAGCGTTGTAGGGGTAGGCCTCAATAATGCCTGTTTTTAGCCCAAGCCCTTGAATGGCCCGCGCTAGGCTTGCGCCTACCATGCCACCACCCACAATAAGGATGTCGTAATTGGTCATAAAGTTTTTTCAGGTAGCTTCTTATTTGAAATAGGTATCAATACTCACCGCGAGAGGGTTTGGAATCAAGCCCTAAACCCAGATAGATAAGCAATATTTTGTACTACAGGCTAGGGGCTAGGCTTCTCCTTCCTCGTTTTTCAGTGAGTGATCGAATATACTTTAAAGTCTGCCCGAAGATTTTGTAGGTAAATAGTATGCCTTTCGATAAGCGCCCTCTTATAGTTATTTTTGTTTTAATTGTGGCAACTATGATGGTTGCCTGTAGTGGCGTAGGATCGAAACGGACGGCTGAAGCAACGGAGGGTTCTCGTCTCTATGACCTCTACTGCTCGGCCTGTCATGGCGATGAGGGAAGTGGCGGTGTAGGTGTGCCTCTGGCATTGAGTGATTTTCTCAATACCGCCTCAGATGAGTACATCTACAAGACTATTCAACTGGGCCGCCCTGGCCGTGTGATGCCCACCTTTAGTGAGTTGAGTCACCAGCAAATTAGCTCAATCATCACTCATATGCGTAGCTGGCAATGGCGTTCAAAAGCACCAAAATATTCCAATGAGGCGATCATAGGAAACCCTAAACGAGGGGGGCAGCTTTATGCCAAACATTGTGCCTATTGTCATGGTCTAAGTGGCGAAGGGGGCGCAGGCACCGGCGTCACATTTTCTCGGCCACGTAGTGCAAAAATTTTAGCACCTGCATTGAATAATAGTGGCTTTCTCGCCTCTGCAAGCGACCATATGATCAAGGCTACTTTAATCCAGGGTCGTGCAGAAACACCCATGCGTTCAGTGAGAACAATGGGGTTAAAAGATAAAGATATCAATGACATTGTTCACTATCTGCGCACCTTTGAAGCTACAGGGGAGGCAGGTGATCAGCAAAATGAGCCGCGCGTGTTTAGCAAAGTGTCACAATTTGAATTTGATGAGACATTAGATCGCCTCAGAACGGCAATCAAAAGAAAAGGCTATCAAATCATCCGTGAACATACCTTGGATGCCGGTTTTGCCGAAGCGGGCACGGAAAACAGCAAGCAGTGGGTCATCTATTTCGCCAACTTCCGTTTTATCAATGAATCACTCACTCGCGACTCTCGCATGGGGCTTTTCCTACCAGGGCGCATTACTCTCATTGAGAGGGAGGGCAAAGTGAGTGTATTGGCGGTCAACCCAATGATCTACAACCAGCTCTTCAGTAATAATGCACTCATTGAGTTAGGGAGAACACTCCAGCATTTTTATCTTGCAGTCCTTGGGGAGGCCACCTCATCATGAAACTACTTACGAAAAAAATGGCTATTGCAGTGCTCGCTTGGTTCACCCTATTTACACTTCCTGCACAAGCCAATGACCTTATGATGGCACGCTCTAAGCTGCCATTTGCTCAGGCAGAGACCCAGCTTAAAGCACAGATTGAAGCGCACGGTTATACTGTCTCTAGCGCTAAACGAATTGATATCGACTTAGTTGCTACCGGTATGTCAAAAGGGGCTTATCGTGTTATTCAATTTGGTAAACCTGCTGAGATTAAAAAATTAGCCGCTAAGTTCCCCGAGATGATCCCTTTTTTACCACTACAGGTTGTCATCTTCGCTGAGTGGGAGGAGACGCTTTTTGTAACACTAAGCCCCACCTTCTACAGCAAAATTGCTGCACAGAGCGATTTAATTCCTATGTATACACGCTGGGCTCAAGACCTTGGCAGTATTTTGAATATGATGCGTGAGAAAGGGGCTGCGTACTAAAAGAGCTGGATAGCTCTCTAATTTGTTGGAGGAGGGGCTCCCTAGGTTTTGGCACTAGCCATTTCAGCCTCAATTTCAGCAACTGTTTTTGGCGCTCCTTTGCTTAGCACCTCATGGCCATCTTTCGTTACCAGCAGGTCATCTTCAATTCGTATGCCGATGTCCCACCACTTTTTTGCCACCTTTTTACTCTTAGCAGGGATATAGAGACCAGGTTCGATAGTTAGCACCATCCCAGGCTCTAGTAGCCGCCACTTACCATCAATTTTATAGTCACCGACATCATGCACATCCATTCCAATCCAATGTCCGGTGCGGTGCATGTAAAAGCGCTTATAGTCACCATCTTTGATTAAAGTGTCGACATCACCTTTTAAAATGCCAAGTTCCACCAACCCTATGGTAATGCTTCGTACAGCCGCCTCATGTGGATCATTCCAATTATTGCCTGGTTTTACCGCAGCAATGGCGGCGTATTGAGCATTTAAAACCAACTCATAAAGCTGGCGCTGTGGCTTACTAAAGATGCCATTGACGGGGATGGTGCGGGTGATGTCTGAGGCGTAATAGTTAAGCTCACAACCCGCATCGATCAGCAGCAGATCACCATCGGCCAGCTTGTCATTATTCTCCATGTAGTGCAGCACACAGCTATTACCTCCAGTGCCGACAATAGGTGGATAGGCTTGCTCGCGTGCACCACGCATGGCGCATTCATGAATCACCGCCGCCTCTAGCTCATACTCCATCAAACCTGGGCGGCAACTCTGCATCACCCGGCGGTGGGCAGCACTTGATATCTCAGCAGCTTGGCGCATCATCTTAACTTCAGCACTGCTTTTGTAGAGGCGAAAATCGTGTAGATAGTGGTCTAGAGCAAGAAATTTGATGGGGCCTCTCACATCACTACCTGAGTGGCTGCGAATATCATTAATCCAACCCGATAGACGTCGATCAAGATCAGGGTTGCAGCCCATGGCGTAGAAGACACGCTCACACTGCTCCAACATGCGTGGCAAGATATCATTGAGGTCGGTAACGGGAAATGAGTCATCTGCACCATAGCGCTCAGTTGCGCCATCCTGCCCAGCACGACTACCGTGCCACCGCTCTTTTTTTTCATCTCGTTCGCGACAGAAGAGGATATATTCCGCCTGCTCTCGACCAGGAATTAACACCGCTACCGCCTCTGGCTCAGGAAATCCTGTTAGATAGTAAAAGTCGCTATCTGGCCGGTAGTTGTAGAGAACATCTCGATTTCTCACCTGTTCTGGTGAGCTTGGTAAAATAGCAATGCTGTTTTCACCCATCATACGCATCAGCTGTTTTCGGCGACGTTTAAACTCGTTTCTATTCATGCCTGCTCATCCTGGGTCTGAATCAAGTCATCACAGATCTGCATCGTAGCGATGCGGATAAACTCATGAAGTTCATTGAAGGCGACTTCCCCATCCTCATTCTCTTCAACACTCTCACTATCCAACAGGGCTATCTCAGAAAAAGTGAGTAGCGCCTCTCGGGTCTGAATGGAAAAGCTACTCTCTTTGATACCACTGATGCCCAGTCCATAGAGAAATCCTTGACACCAATCAGCCAACGCATTTGTTCGTAGGATGAGTGGTTGGTTATCATCGGGTAGAAAAGGGGTCAAACCCAATGCTGCATCAATATCGTTTTTTGACTGTTTGAACAGAGCACCACATATTTGTCGTGCCTCTATAGCCGCTGAATCAACCTCATCTAAATCAACAAACAGCTCTTCAAACCAAAGAGTTAACGCCTCTAGCTGGCCTGAACTGAGCAGACCGCAGAGCGAACCATGAATATTGCTGGTGCTATCGTCTAACTGTAATGCAACAAATAGCTGCTCTGTTTTTCCATAATCAGGTTTACTCACCAAATCACTCATTTTGCTCAACTCTATTCAGATTTTTATATTGATGAGATCATATCATGGGCGATGAGACGTTGACCGCCAAACAGAGGCACACTATATTGAACGGATGAGCGATATAGATATGAATAGTGACGATGCTGAACTTGACCTCAAAAAACTAGAGGCAAGAACAGAAGAGCTGATCCACACCTGCAGTTTTTTAAAGGAGGAGAACTCCTCTCTGCGTACCCGCCAAGATAGCCTGGTTGCTGAGCGTGCGGCTCTAATTGAAAAAACAGAGTTAGCACGTAATCGAATCGAGGCGATGATCACTCGTCTTAAATCAATGGAAACACCACAGTGAACAAAAATCAGCCCGTTGTTGTGCATGTATTTGATAAAGAGTACACCATTGCTTGCAAGCCACATGAGCATGATGGGCTGCTTAAGTCGGCACAATATCTCGATGGTAAAATGCGTGAGATCCGTGATAACGGACGCGTACTGGGCGCAGATAAGATCGCTTTAATGGCGGCACTAAATATCACGCACGAGCTTATCCAGCTTAAAAACGTCAAAAATGATAGCAGTGAATCGGTCTCCCGACGCATTCGTACTCTGCAGGATAAGATAGAAAAAGCGCTGAATAGTAATAACCAGCTGGAACTTTAAACCGTTTCGGCGTAGCCTGTCAGCTATGGCATCCTCTGTAGCTTCGTAAAAGTCTGGGTATTTTCTTGAGCCTAATATCCTACCCAGGGGAGATAATGCTGGCGCTGGTGTGCATGCCCACCTTAGAGTGGGAAGCCTAAAGGGGCCCTGTTCTTCCCACTTGAACCATTGGTTCGGGAACAAAAGGCAAGTAGCAACGCTGTAGGGGATGCCTCCTTCTATTCAGTCAGAGACCACAACGTGATTGATAAACGTCAGTTGCGACAGCAAAAACGGCGGCTTAGATGCCATCTTTCCGATAACGATCAACAGTTACACGCAAATGCAGTGGCCCGTCACCTCGCCACATTGTCATACTTTAAACGCAGCCAGCGTATTGCACTCTACTTCTCAGCTAACGGTGAAATTGATACCGCACCACTTCTCAATCGGTTACGACATCTCGGCAAAAAGAGCTACTACCCAGCACTGCACTACCGCCCAGTCCCGCTGCTTTGGTTTATTGAGCACCGGAAGGGAGAGCCACTGATCAACAATCAATTTTCAATTCCTGAGCCATCCATTCGGTTACGCCAGCCAACCAAGCCTTGGGCTCTTGATTTGGTGATCATGCCACTCGTCGCATTTGATGCCGACGGCAATCGGTTAGGGATGGGCGGTGGTTATTATGACCGCACCTTTGCTTATCTCAACCAGCGCCACTTTTGGCGTAAACCGATACTGATTGGCATCGCACATGAGTGCCAGCGAGTGGCAAACCTAGAGCGTGAG
>JAMOMH010000323.1 GCA_027068675.1 Sedimenticola sp. | reverse complement strand
ATGTCGTACGAACGTTCACCACGAGCAGTCTGCTCTACCACCATTGGCACTAGGCCAAGATTATTTATATCAAGTGCACTCATAATTATCTGTATCGGTCATCCCAACTTGTTACTTTAGTCATTCATACTCAAAAATAGTATTAGAATGGTTGTGACTGATCATCCTTGGTCAGCGCTGAGAAGCTACTCGCTCCCTCTTCAACCGTAACTTGCTGCAATATCCAATCAACCACTTGATCTTCTAGCACTACATTTTCAACACCCGCAAGCTCTTGGTGATTTGCATAGTAGTGCTCAACCACCTCTTCTGGTTTTTCATAGCCGGCAGCAATCCCTTCAACCGTTGTTCTCACACGATCTGCATCGACTTTAATTTCATTATCTTCAACGATCTGTGCAATGATCAAACCAAGCACAACACGTCGTTTAGCCTGCTCCTGAAAAATATCTCTAGGTAGCTCAATACCTTCAGGCGCCATGCCCTGCATACGGGCTGTTGCCTGTTTCTGCAGTGCATCAATCTCCTGTTCAATCAGCGCCGTTGGTACGTCAATAGCGTTGCTATCAAACAGAAGATCCATGGCTTGGTTCTTGATGTTGGTTTTAATGCGTTGTGCAAGTTCGCGTTCCATGTTGCTGCGAATATCTTGGCGAAGTTTTTCAGCGCCACCCTCAGCCATGCCGAAAAGTTTGGCAAATTCGTCATCAACTTCAGGCAGGATGCCCTCTGAAACCTCAGAGACCTCTACCTCAAAACTGACATCCTTACCGGCTAACTCTTCACTGCTGTAATCATCTGGGAATTTAAGCTCTAGCGTGCGTGTTTCGCCTTTAACGGCACCCAACAACCCCTTTTCGAAGCCGTCAATCATGCTATTTGAACCTAACAAAAGAGGGATATCTTTCGCTTCACCACCTTCAAAAAGCTCGCCATCAATGCTGCCTTTAAAGCTGATGGTAAGTTGATCAGCATCTTGAGCAGCACGGTCAACCGCACCCCAAGTCTGGCGCTGCTTGCGCAGAGTGTCGATCATCTGCTCTTGATCTTCATCGGTCACTTCTGCTTGTGGCTTTTTGATGCTGCCAGTCAGCGGTTTCAGCTCGATCTCTGGCATCACTTCAAAAACAGCCACGTATCCCATGCTGCCTTCCTTCTGCTCAGCCAAGGGTTCGATACGGGGTGTTCCAGCAGGAAGTAGCGACTCTTGCTGCACCGCTTCACCATAAGTAGATTCAACCAGCTCACCAAAAACCTCTTGGTAAACCTGGCCAGCATACTGTTTACGGACGATATTGAATGGGACTTTTCCAGGGCGGAAACCATCCATTTTAATCTTACGGGAGATATCTTTTAGACGTTTATTTACTTCTGAATCAATTTGTTCTGAGGGTAGCTCAACGGTCATCCGTCGCTCAAGACCTTCACCTGATTCTACTGAAACTTGCATCAATCCTAACTCCCGCAGCGAACTGCCATATAAAACTTAAAAATAGTGATGGTGACTATAATTTATGGTGCGAAAGGAGAGACTCGAACTCTCACAGGTTGCCCTACTGGAACCTAAATCCAGCGCGTCTACCAATTCCGCCACTCTCGCATAACAGCCGGTGATTATATCGCCACTATTTAGTTTTAACTAGAAGTTTTTTTATTAAAACATTTTCAAATGTAGGTCTTTATTTTTCCTACACGGGAGATTAGACCACGAAGAGAGGGGATAATGCTATCGGTTATCGATGCCTCTTTCGATCTCACCCACTCTTCGCAGTTCACGTTTCAGCACTTTTCCTGCGGCATTTCTCGGCAATTGATCAAGAACCTCAACTCTCCGTGGCAACTGATGCTTACCTAAATTGTCACGACAAAATGCTCTTATTTCAGCAGGATCGAGCTGCTCACCCTCTTTTGCGACTACAAAAGCGATGGGGATCTCACCATGCATGTCGTGCGGCTCACCCACCACAGCCGCTTCAGCAAGCTGTTTGTGCCGATAGAGTACCTCTTCAATCATACGTGGATAGACGTTCATACCATTAACAATGATCATATCTTTGATCCTATCGACCAGATAAAAGTAACCATCACTGTCACGGTATCCAAGATCACCGGTACGGAACCACTCACCGAAGAGAGACGCTTCTGTTGCCTCAGGTAAGCGCCAGTAGCCTTTCATTATGGTGGGACCACGCACACAAACCTCACCCATAGCATCATCAGCGAGTGGTTTTCCCTCGCCATCCAGAATGGCCATATCAACACCCGGTATAGGCAGACCGACTGAACCCGCTTTTCTCTCACCGACAATGGGGTTGACGCATGTCACTGGGGAGCACTCCGTTGGACCATCACCCTCCAGTATTGGCACTCCAAACTGCTCTTCAAATGCAGACATAACCGCCACCGGCATGGCTGAGCCACCGGCAATACAGCATCTCACCCCCTGCCATTGTGGTGCCATCTTCTCCGAGAAGCGTAGAAATAGACTAAACATACTCGGCACACCGAGAAAGAGTGTTGCACCCACTTTTTCGATGGTATCGCTAACCAACTTTGGTTCAAACTTTGCCAGCGGTGCAAAACTTTGGCCATGTAGCAGCGGTAGCAACATACCAACCGTGGCGGCAAAGGCGTGGAACATTGGCAGCACAACGAGGAAAACCTCCTCCCCCTCATTAAAACCAAATGCTTGATTAACACTGCCACTATCGGCCACTAGATTGTGGTGGGTCAACATCGCCCCTTTAGGAAAGCCTGTGGTGCCTGATGTATAGAGAATCGCCGCTAAATCCTCTAGCGGGTCAATGTTGATCTCTGGCGGTCTCCTGTTGCAAAGCATTAGATCCGCTAAAGCCTCATCATTCACTAAAGCATCACCACCAACAATCACAACTGAAAATTTAAGGCTATCAACTTGAGGCCGGACTTGATCAACCGCCGCCTGAAAGAGAGGATGGTAAAATAGCGCTGAGATTTCAGCATCATTTAATATGTAGCTGATCTCATTGGGGTTTTGCATCAAATTAACGGGGACAACAACGCCACCCGCTTTGATGATGGCGCTGTATATCACGATAAATTCAGTTGAGTTGATACAGTAGAGTGCAACCCGATCGCCCTTAGCAACACCTCGCTCAGCCAGTGCAGCAGCCAATCGATCTGACTGTTCATCCACCTCAGCAAAGCTAACATGGTGGTCAACATAACGGATCAGCGGTTGGTCGCCCATTTTTGCAGCCATTAGACGCTGCTGGGCAGGGATTGAAATCGGCTTTGCCATTTTATCCTTTAAAATATTTGCTCGCTTGGTTACTCAACATCAACTCGTTCAACACGCTGAAAACCACGTGGTAATTTATTCCCACGTCGCCCACGCTCACCCTGATAAGCATCAAGGTCTGCTGCCTTCAGGGCGATAAAGCGTTTGCCTGAGTGAGCAATCAACTTCTGCCCCTCATTCACAACCGTTAATGCGGTGATGTAGTCTTCATGTGCTGCAGCCTGCTTGGTGGGAATAGCAATAATTTTATTGCCCTTACCTCGACTCAGCTTAGGCAGTTCAGAGACGGGAAAGACCAGCATTCGCCCTTCATTAGTGATCGCCACCACTCGGCCACTGCTCTTATCGGTCACCCACGTTGGTGGCAACATTTTCGCCTCTTTTGGCAGCGTCAGCAGGGCTTTACCCGCCTTATTTTTGGTGTACATATCCTTCAACTGCACCAGAAAACCATATCCCGCATCTGAAGCCACCAGGTACCACTGCTCACCAGCACCACCGAGAACCTCATCAAATGTAGCGCCACTAGCGGGTGCTAATCGACCTGTTAGTGGCTCACCCTGACTGCGAGCAGAGGGCAGTGTGTGTGCCTGCAGGGAGTAGCTTCGCCCTGTTGAGTCGAGGAAGACAACGAGCTGGTTGCTACGCAATCGAGCAGAGACAAGATAGCCATCTCCCGATTTGTAGTTAAGGCCAGATGGATCGATATCATGCCCTTTTGCTGCACGCGCCCAGCCCCGTTTTGAGACCACCACAGTGACTGGTTCACTCGGTGTCAAATCAGTCTCATCCAACGCTTCGGCAGCGGCGCGTTCTACGATGGGTGAACGACGCTCATCACCATACGCCTCTGCATCGGCCAAGATCTCTTTGCGGATCAAGGTTTTCATGCGTTGCTTGGAGCCAAGAATTTTCTGTAGCAGATCACGCTCATCAGCAAGCTCCTTCTGCTCCGCACGAATATTCATCTCCTCAAGTTTGGCCAAATGGCGCAGTTTGAGGTTAAGAATCGCTTCCGCCTGTATCTCACTAAGGTCAAAACGTGCAATCAATGCCGCCTTAGGCTCCTCCTCATGACGGATGATAAAGATCACTTCATCGATATTGAGAAAGGCAGCCAGCAGGCCATCGAGAATATGGAGACGCGCCAAAATTTTGTCGAGCCGATATTGCAAACGACGTGTCACCGTCTCGGTACGGAACTGCAACCACTCACGTAGTAGCACCAGCAGCCCCTTAACCTGTGGCCGGCCATTCAAGCCGATCACATTCATGTTGACCCGATAACTGCGCTCCAGATCGGTACTGGCAAATAGATGAGACATCAACCGCTCAACATCGACACGATTTGAGCGCGGCACAATCACTAGGCGCGTGGGGTTCTCATGGTCTGACTCATCGCGCAGATCCTCCACCAATGGCAGTTTTTTGGCCTGCATCTGCGCGGCCATCTGCTCGATAATCTTCGCACCAGAAACCTGATGTGGCAAAGCGGTAATAACGATATCACCCTGCTCCCGCTCATAGATCGCACGCATCCGCACACTGCCACGGCCACTCTGGTAGATTTTAAGCAGTTCACTATGCGGCGTGATGATCTCAGCATCGGTCGGATAGTCCGGCCCCAACACATGCTCACACAACTCCTCAACTGTTGAATTGGGGTTGTCTAGCAGACGAATACAGGCCGCTGCCACCTCACGTAAATTGTGCGGTGGTACATCGGTCGCCATA
Organism: Sedimenticola sp.; assembly: GCA_027068675.1. Taxonomy (GTDB): domain Bacteria; phylum Pseudomonadota; class Gammaproteobacteria; order Chromatiales; family Chromatiaceae; genus JAKITT01. The sequence continues at coordinate 1,905 of JAMOMH010000323.1, read as the reverse complement.
CCTACTGCAATGCCAGTCGTGCCATTTAGCAGCAGGTTGGGCAGACGGGCGGGCAGCATGGCTGGTTCATCAAGCGTACCATCAAAATTGGGCACCCAATCAACCGTTCCTTGAGCCAATTCTGTTAATAAAAGCTTTGAATAGTTAGTTAGCCGCGCTTCAGTGTAGCGCATAGCAGCAAAAGATTTAGGGTCATCAGGCGACCCCCAGTTGCCTTGCCCATCTACCAGTGGATAGCGGTAGGAGAAGGGCTGTGCCATTAACACCATCGCCTCATAACAGGCGCTATCCCCATGCGGATGGAATTTGCCCAACACATCACCCACGGTGCGGGCTGACTTTTTAAATTTTGCTGCAGCATTCAACCCCAGCTCCGACATCGCATAGACGATACGTCGCTGCACCGGTTTCAGCCCATCGCCGATATGTGGCAAGGCTCGATCGAGAATGACGTACATCGAGTAGTTGAGGTAGGCCTTCTCAGTAAAGACCTTCAGCGGTAAGCGTTCAATGCCCTCAAGACTCTGGTCGCTGGGGTTACTCATAATTTGAAATTTTCCGGCTGCCTGTTTGAATCGCCCAAGATGATACGAAAAGCAGCGATGCTTTCACAGTCATCTTGAAGCCTAATCCTCAATTAGAGAAACACATACAGCATAACTCATTGATTTAACAGGGAAATCAATATTTTACACCTCTTTATCATCTCTCTACTACAGAATTAACAAGGAAAACTGGCATATCAATTGCAAGATACGGATATTGATGTCAACTAACTGACACCCCACAAATTAAAGGATAAAACAGCCCTAAATTACACCTGGAATCAGAACAATTTTCTTGACACTCACCCCGTTTGTCCCTAAATAGGAGTAGGCTCCAAGAAATTTATTCCTGAAAATAGAGATAGAAATTAGGTTTTAAAATAGGCCATTCCCACGTATTAACGGGGTACCTATTTTCGGATAACAAAAGAACTAGAGGTTTATGCCATGCTCGATAGTCTGCACAATGTTTTTGAACAACATAAGCAAGATCTTGTTGAAGACGAGGTTCTCTCATTTCCCGACTACCTGGAGCTTGTTGTAGAACAGCCTTGGATAACCCGTAACACCTTCCAGCTGCTGCATGACATGCTACTAAAATCGGGTGTTGAGCACGCCATTGTTCCTGGCAAGCCGATCAAACATCGCTATAGCTTTTTTGAAGATAAGCAGGCGGTTGGCCCTTTCACTGTTTTTGGTCAACAGAAAGCAAAAGAGAATCTGGTTGAGAAGATCGATAACGCCAGCCGAGGCCTTGAATCATCTAAACGTCTCTGGATTCTTCTCGGCCCACCCGGTGCCGCTAAATCCCGTTCGATGGATGGTATTAAGCGCGCTTTGGGCCTCTACTCTGCCAGTGATGAAGGGCGCACCTACACGCTGCTTCTGCCTACCGTTGATGAGCGTTTAAAAGAGAAAGCACTCTTTGAAGAGGATGGCATCTACTACCTGCAAAGCCCCATCTATGAGCGCCCACTACAGGTCATCCCTGATGTCATGCGCAAGGATTTTATCACTCAGCTCAATAGCAAAGTAAAAGCCAAATCGCTGAAAAAATTCCTACAGACCTATCCTCATTACGACAACGCCTTTGATATTATGATTGATGGCCGAGTCTCACCCTATACCGACTATGTATTAAAAGATTTCATGAAGAGCAAAGGGCTCAGCCTATGGGAGTTGTTGCCCTATCTGAAGGTTAAACGCATGGTCTTTGATGCCAATACCAAAACCGGTATCGGCTCCTACACACCACGCGATGAGAAGAGCCAGGAGGCGGGGTCTCTGGTCGGCAATATCGACTATAGTCAACTTCCTCGTTTTGGTAGTGAATCTCACCCACTGGTGCATGACTACGCGG
>JAMOMH010000322.1 GCA_027068675.1 Sedimenticola sp. | reverse complement strand
GGTATCGGCTCCTACACACCACGCGATGAGAAGAGCCAGGAGGCGGGGTCTCTGGTCGGCAATATCGACTATAGTCAACTTCCTCGTTTTGGTAGTGAATCTCACCCACTGGTGCATGACTACGCGGGTGAACTCTGTGCAGGTGCCAACGGGCTGGTTGAGATCCACGAAATTCTAAAGCTATCAGACAAGTTCCTCTACGAACTGCTCTTCGCTACCCAAGATCGCTTCTTCAAACCTGAAGGCCAGCCACCCGTGCCCTTTAATGGCGTCATCATTGGCCACACCAACTTCCATGAGTTCAACATGTTCATCGGCAATGAGAGTTTTGAGGCATTGCGCTCCAGAACCACCTTCATTGAGATGCCGCTCTCAGTCACCTTTAAAGAGGAGCAGAAGATCTATGATCTCACCTACTCCAATCAGAGCCGTGGCTGGAAAGAGGAGAAGCGTCATCTGGCCCATGTTGCGCCACACAGCATCGAATTTTTAAGTCTGATCGCGGTGATGACGCGCCTCTATCAATCCAAACAGAACCCAAATCTATCATTACTGCAAAAAGCATTGATCTATGCAGGACGCGCTGATAGCGGTGTTGATAACAATATGGCTAAGACCATTCTGGATGAGTTCGAATATATAAAACCATCAGAGGGCACCTTTGGTCTCGATCCTCGTTTCATTCAAAATGTCTTCGAGAATACCGAGCATTTTCAGATCAATGAGTTTGCCGCCAATATTCAGCGCCTGCAGAATGAGAAGGGTGAGCCCACCATGCTCACCTCAATTGCACTGAACAACCCCTGTGTCTCACCCCTCGATCTCTACATACGCCTTGAGCATGCCATTAAGGATATTTTTGCCACCAACAAAAACGTACTCAACCACTATTTAACTAAGGTGTTACCACAAGCCAAAGGGTGGATTTTTGGTCAGATTGCCAGTGATGTCTATACCGCTGTGCTCCGTGACAACACCATCGTCGAAAGTACCTGGAAAAAGTACACCGAGCATGTTCGTGCCTACGCCCACAACACCACACTAAAACATGAAGTGACTCAGATGGATGTACAGCCTGATGAGAAGTTCATGCAGACCATTGAGCAGTATCTTGGTATTCCTGAGAAGGATGTCTTCCGTAAAGAGCTATCGGATGCCATCGCCAGCGTCAGCGGCAAGGTGCTGTTGGCCGACGAGCCATCCTACCAGGCGGCCATTAAACGCTACGTCTTTGAAAATGAGTTTAAATCGGGTGAGAACATCAAACTACTGGGCTGGATTAAGAGCGGCAGCAGCGCCGCCAGTGTCGACTCGAAAGAGCAGGAGCAGCTCAATGAGACCGTCAAATATCTAATGGAGCATCAGGGCTACTGCGGAAAATGCGCCTTTCAGGCGTTGACCATCACCGCCAATGCATCGAGCATTGATATTTAACCTGTAGGGTGGGCATGCCATTTATGCCCACCACGCCAACATTAAAATGGTGGGCAGAAACAACATGCCCACCCTACGGCAAAGGTAACTATGACAGCTGATCGTATTACGTCCGATGAGTCAGAGGGTTTTTTCAATGATTTCATTGATGACCAACTGAAGGATAAAGTTGAAGAGATTATCAATGAAGGCGATCTCGATAGGATCGACTCAGATAATGCCGATTTAATTGTTGAGGTAGATGACATTGAGCCTCCCACACTGGTCTATGGTGATGAGCAAGAGGGGGGCGGCGGTGGCGCAGGGAGCGGCGAACCGGGAGATGAGAAGGGCAAGCTGAAGTTTGAAATCCCTTTCGAGAAGTTTATGGAGTTGGTGGCTGAAAAGCTGCGCCTTCCTGATCTCTCAAAAGAGGGTAAAGGTAAGATCAAAGAGCTCACCTATCACTATAAAACCTTCGGTCCTGTCGGTGTACTACTCGATAAAAAACGCACCTTCAAACGAGCCATTCGCACCAGCGTGGGGATGGGCACCTATAACCCCGATGAGGGGCGCTACGATGTTGAGATTCGTAAAAAAGATCGGCGTTTCAAAGTGCCCCAACGGGAGGAAACCCCAAAATTCAGAGCAGTGGTCTTCTATATCGGTGACATCTCATACTCCACCTTTGGTGAACGCTTGATACTAGAAAAGCGCCTGCTCAACTTTATCCACCACTGGCTCGATTTTAACTACGGTAAAAATAATGTCGAACACCGTTTCTTTGTCCATGATGCCGAAGCCTATGAGGTCTCACCCGAGCAGTTTTACCAAGTGAGTAATATCGGCGGCACCCAAGCTGCCCCCGCATTTGATCTGATCTCCAATATAGCCTTCAATGAGTATGATCCTGCCACCACTAACTTCTACGCCTTTTATGTCGGTGATGGCGAGCTATTCGGTAACGATGCTAAAGATATCGTAAAAATCATGCAGGATGAGCTACAACCCATCTTCAACCGCTTTGGGTTTATTGAGATTCAACCGAGCCGCATGAGCTGTCTCAATGAGACCGTGGCCAAAGCCTTTGGCAGCGACAAAGTGGTTCGCACCACCGCACTAAAATCAAAAAAAGAGATTGTGCAGGTGATCAAACAGCTGTTTGAGGTTAAATAAACATGCGTAATATTCGTACTGATGCAGAGTTACAGCATCTCGCTGAGCGGGTTGAATACTTCGCAGGTGATGTCTTCAACATGCAGCTGCCGGAGATGCGTTTCTTTATCCTCGACCCAATGGAGTTTGCTGCCCTGTTGGAGAAGAGCGTCTACCCCACCAGCCCGATCAATATCTGGGAAGGCAAGCGCATTGCCAACAAAAAGCACCGTATCAAAAGTGGGCAAGAGTCATCGCTCTACTACGAGGTGGTGCAGACCGGCAACCCATCCTACGCCTATCTCAATGAGACCAACTCTGCACTAACCCAAGCATCCGTGATGGCGCATGTAGCGGGGCATTGCGAGTTCTCTGAACTCAACGTGTTGCATGATTCCGATATGGATCGTACCGAGTATGTGATGTATCTGGTAAGAAAGACCGATCTAGCCCGTAAGCAGATGGGCGAGCGGCGCTATCTCGACTACTGGAACGCTTGTGAATCAGTGCTCCCCTTCATCGCCCCCAATTCACAATACAATCTTGAAAATGCCATCGACCAAGAGAGCACTGTCTCTCGCGGCTCCTTTGTTGATGAAGAGGATGCAGATGAGGCTGTTCAACCACTGAGCCTAGTCTCAGACACAATGACCTCACTGCTCAACTTTGAAGAACCCAAAAAGAAGTTCATCGATGAGGAGAAGAAACGCGATCGCAGTGAAGCACTGAGCCGCCGTGGTTACACACTACGCGCCCCCTGCCAAGATATTCTCGGCTTTCTGCGCCACTACGCGCCCACCAGTCAATCTGAAAAGAGTGTGCTCGACTACCTCTATGTCGCCCACCAACATCAAGATTTTGTCATCCGCACCCAGATTATGAATGAAGGATGGGCGATGTACTGGGAGAAGAAAATTATGATGGAGCTGTTCGCTGAGGATAGCGTACGCGGTGCCATCGACTACTCCAAGGTCTTCTCTGGCGTCTGCTACCCACGCCCTTGGTTTCAGCGCAACCCCTACCATCTTGGCTACCACATGTGGCTACACATTGAAGAGCTCTACAAAGAGGGCAAGATGAGCCTCGACTACCACGAAGAGGTTGACAATGAGGCACGCCGATTGTGGGAAAAACCTGAGAGTGTTGATACCCATGCACACATGCGGCATCTGGTTAAATCGGTCACTGATTATGAGTTTTTACGCCGTTTCCTCACACCTGAATTAGTTGAGAAATTCCACCTCAACCGGCTTGACCCACGCATGGCGCAGCAGATTGGTGTGACTCAAGAGGATGTCTATAAGGCCGATAAACATTGGATTTGGCTCAACCCAGAACCGGTGGTTGATGAGATGCTGAAGTTCTTCACCCACTTCTATCGCCCACGAATTTACATCATCGATAGTGACTATCTCGATGGCGGGCTGCTGTTGATGCATCGTGATGATGGGCGCGGGCTAAAAGCAGAGTGGATTCGCCCAGCGATAATGAACTTCAGCCGCATCTGGAAATCACCCGTCTATCTGTTATCAAAAGATAAACTCTACCGAGCCAGCGCGGGTGGATATAAAGAGCTAAGCGTCAAAGCAGTGCTGTTTGAAGAGGTTGTTGAGCGGATGCGTAAACAGCAGACACCCTTTAAGTCGATATAAAATTAGCCCAACTAAAGTGGTACTAACCGGTTGTAGGAAGGCATATAGATGAAAAAGTTTAATTTTGATGGTGTATTAGGCCACTCAACTCAACGTAGTCTTAGCTTTCGTGAGTTTGTCGATGAGGTGGCTGCCAATCCCCTTCAATCGCTGCACACCAGCTCATCGCTCATCGCTGAAGCGGTCAAACACTTCGGCTTTGAGATTGTCGTCCGCTCTGGCGAGCCAACTATCAGCTACAAAACCTTTGCCGACCCCTTCAGCAACGGCATCAATGAGGTGTGTGGCCAGGAGTTCTGCGTTAAGCAGATTGTTGATGTCATTGAGTCTGTCGGTAAGGACTCTGGCCCCAGTCGTGGCATCATTCTAGAGGGGCCACCTGCCTCCGGTAAAACCAACATTGTTGATCTGATCTGCCATGCTCTGGAGGAGTACTCCAAACAGCCATCGGTCAAACTCTACTCCTTCTACTTCCACTTTCGTGATGAAGAGGGTGTTGCCCTCGATATTCGGCCAGCATTTGCCCACAATCCACTACTGCTCTTCCCAACTATTCTGCAACAGGGTGATGAGCTAACGCATCCACGGCAACAGTTTTTTGACTATCTGCGGGAGAACCAAACCGACAACACCCCCATCCGTATCCCAACCTATTACCAACATGCAGAACTAGATAAGCGCAGCCTCGATATCATGCAGGCGCTACTGGGCAACCCGCGTAATGAGGGTAAATCACTGCTCGATATTATTGACGAGTATGTACGGGTTGAGGAGATCGGCTTCTCCAGCGCCCAGGCGCGTGGCATCTCCAATATCGACGATATGATGCAGCTTAAAATCCACGCCCACTCAACACTTCAGGGTGAAAAACTACTGGCAGAACATCTGCCTGGTCTGAATATTGTGGAGTATCAAGGTGCTCTGGTCAGTGCTAATCGTGGTATGTTGCATATCCATGATGCCTTCACATCCGGTGGTGACTCAGGGGTCAGCCAAGATCTCTACAAACCCCTATTGATGTTACTCGGCAGTGGCCGAGCCTCAATCGAATCGACTCAATCATCCATTGATACCACCGTCATCATCACCACTAATATCGAGGAGATGCAGCTACTCGAGCGGCAGCTCACCTCATCCAAACTACTTGACCGGATCGAGAAAATTCCCGTCAACTATCTACTGGATGCTAATTCAGAGATGGACATTCTGCGCCGTGACATGGCCAATATGCGCGAGCAGTACGATGTCGACCCCAACCTACTGAGGATTGCCGCCTACTACTCTGTGATGACCCGTCTACTGCCACCAGTAGGGACACGGTTGCCAGAAGATTGGAGCAAAGAGAAGTGCGCCCTATTCCTCTCGATCAGCCCTGAGCAGAAACTCTTCATCTACGCCGCTCAATCCGATGATCCCGTTGGCACCATTCACAACATCCCCTTCTGGCACCCTTTTCGCAATGAGGCGGCCAAACTGGGTATTGATGTAGATGACCCCGAAAGCTATAGAGATCTGATCTGTCAGCGTGATGACCGAGTGGGCCTAAAGCAGTCTGGACTCTTCACCAATACAGAGTTGAAGCTCATTGATGATGAATTTATGCGTGAACTCTGGAATGAACACTACCCAAATGAAGGACGACAAGGCATCTCAGTACGCCAGCTACAGAACATTATGCGTAACACCATCAGCGCATCAGATGGTAGTAAAATCCATGTTGGCACCTTCCTTAGTCAATTGAAAAAGGTCTTCATTCATGGCTCCAGCATCCACCACTGGCTCAAGATTGAGCAGGGTGACACTAAGCGCTCACCCGTTAAACTTCGCACAATCGGACCAATTACCTTGGCAGAAGGTGAGGGTGACTACGCAGATTTTAAAGGTCTAGTTAGAGTTCTACAGGCCGTCTATTTCATGATTATTCGAGATGAGGTTACAGTCTGCTTGGTCGATCGTAACCCTGCAGATATCGAAGCTGATCTACGCAAATACCTGCAACACACACTACTGGCCACCGCTATTTCAAACCACGCCTTTGCGCATATCATGGTGCCAAAATTCACCTATATCGATGCCCACAGCGGTGAGAAGGTGGAGAGTCCAGATAATAATTTCATGACATCCATTGAACAAATTCTCGCCCCTCCCAACGCTGCTGCACTCTTCAGACGCGAAATTGCTCAACGCTTTCTTGATCTACAGAGCAATGGAGATCTCACAATAGAGGATGATCGCTCCGTCATCAGCTCAACAAAAGATAACCTACTCACCTGCTTTGGTAGCGAATATACCGCTATGCTCTCTCACCGTCGAACGGTAGAGGGGATCGACCCAGAGCGCCTGAAAGCAGCATTTGTTCAAAGACGAAACAACACCGATGAGTTCTTCAACTGCCCCATTGAAATTAAAAACCTCGTCGAACTTGTCTTAAAAAATATGGTGGGCCGCTACCGCTACTCAGAGCGTAATGCTCTCGACACCATTGTCTTTGCACTACGTAAAGAGATTATCCGTTTTGAAGAGATCATCAGCTAACCTGAAGAAATAACAAAGATCCCTGCCACAAACGAATGGGTATCCCATGAGTAGGTTCACCTTGACCTCCATGGATGGAGCCAATGCAGTGGAATTGTTGGGAACAATTCCTGTAAGCCGCACCTACAGAAATATTTCACTGTAGGGGAATTAGACCTGCTACTCCGGACTAGCTAAGAAGAACGTCGATCAATAATGCTTTGGCAGCCGCTCATTTATCACAATATGTTTACCTTCCATTGTGATGTAACCACCTGCGGTAAGGTCTTTAAGAATGCGCGATACCATCTCGCGTGATGCACCGATGCGGCTGGCAATATCTTGCTGAGTTAGCTTATCTTCAATAAAGAGTTTGCCATCATGATCCGTGGCCATGCTTAGCAGGATTTTGGCAACACGCCCATAGACATCCATCAAAGCAAGGCTTTGCACATTATCGGTTAAAACACGTACCCGTTTCGTCAGGTCTTGGATCAGGCTCAGTGCAATATTGGGGTATGCGGCAAGTAGGTCATGAAACGAGGATTTGGAGATTTCGACAAAGGTAGATGGCTCCATGGTCATCACCTGGGTCGAGCGCTCAGCGCCATCAATCAGTGCCAGCTCACCGAAATACTCTCCTACCCCCTGACAGTTGATGATCACCTCTTTACCTTCATCATCCGTCAAGAAGATCTTGACCCGCCCTTTGATAATCACATAGAGCGATCTTGCAGGGGCTCCTTCATTCATGATCACACTATTTTTGGGGTAGCTCCGTGTAACAGCGTGTCGCTGAATCTTATCTAACTCTTGTTCATTCAAACTCGAAAACAAGCTAATGTTGGCTAACAAAGCTAAAGTAGCACTTTGAGTTTGGTCAATCATATTTACACCATACGTCGTGAATATAAAGCCTCCCTGCTTGTTCAAAATCTCCTTAAGGAAAGCATTACTAGCACCATACATTGATGTTAGTAAAATATTTCCCTTATTATAGCGGGAAATATTTTCCCACATCGGACCATTGCATCAAATATGGCAGAGCACTCTTCACCGCGCATAACATTCCAGCAGCTATTTCCATTTGGCTTTGCTCTGCTGCTCTCAGTGGCAGGCATGTTGGTTTATCTGCTGCCTGGAGGTTTTGATCTGGAAGAGAGTGTAGCGCTGGATTTTTTATTTCACCAACGTCAAACAGCAGCGCCACCAGAGAGCGTTATTCTGGTATCGATCGATAAGATCTCCGCACAATCACTGGGCGTGGCCAATGCATCAAAATATTGGCCACGAGCACTGCATGCGCGCCTGATAGATCGCTTGGCCGACGCTGGAGCCGCCGTCATTGTCTTCGATATTTTTTTCCAACAGGCGAGAGAAGATGGGCAGGATGCCGCTCTGATTAAGGCCGTACAAAAGGCGGGTAATGTTGTGCTTTTTGCAAGGCTGCATCGCCAAGTTGAGAAAATAGCAGATGGCAGCAGATACAGCCTGGAGCAGTTAACATTGCCGATGCCAGCGCTACAGCAGGCAGCCGCAGCCAGCGCCCCGTTTGTCCTGCCAAAAGTGCCGATCATGGTCAATCAATTTTGGACCTTTTACACCGCTGGAGGTGGGCTTGCCACCCTACCAACCGTCACCCTGGAACTCTTCGCAGTAGAGGATCATAAAGCGCTGTTAGCCATCCTGGCCGAGGTTGCACCACAGCAGGCATTGGGGTTACAGCAGGCATTGAAGGGGCTGAGCAAAACAGCACGCACCCAGCGAGTACGCCGCTTTTTTAAGCGACAAATAAGCATAACCCAGCAGGTCACCGAAGCACTGCAAGAGCACCCCAACAAGGCCGTCAGCCAGCATCTACAGGCATTGCTCGCCCTCTATCTTGGGCCGGAGCGTCGCTACCTAAACTTTTATGGCCCACCACGCACGATTACGACACGCTCATATCATGAAGTACTCGCTGCAACTGAGGCTGAGATGGCTCAATTTAAGGGAAAGGTGGTCTTTGTCGGTCTCTCTGAAGAGCATCAGCCCGAGCAAAAAGATAATTTCTATACCGTTTTTTCTCAAACCAATGGCCTGGATCTCAGCGGGGTGGAGATTGCTGCCACCGCCTTCGCCAATCTCTTGTCTCAAAACAGTCTCCGTTTACCAACGCCGCTGCACTATTTCATTATTATTACTGGATACGGTCTGTTGCTAGCATGGTCCAGTACGCTGACTTACACCTCACTATTTATCGGCCTAAGCCTGATCTGTGCAGCGCTCTACACCTTAGTTGTTCTCTATCTATTTTCCAGCATTGCGCTCTGGCTGCCTCTTTTTGTACCTGTTTTGCTGCAAACGCCACTGGCACTCTTTTTTGGGCTTTTGTGGCGGCATCGACAACTCAGACATGAGCGCAACCGAATCCACCGAGCCTTTGGCTACTATCTTCCTGAGAGTGTTGTCGACAAACTCGCCCGCAACGCTCAACAGCAAAAAGTACCCAGTGAAAAGATGTTTGGCGTCTGCATGGCCAGTGATGCCGCACAATACACCCAACTGGCAGAGCTCATGTCACCTGAAGAGCTTAATAGCTACATGAATGACTATTATGAAAGGCTGTTCAAACCCGTACGCGCGCATGGTGGCACCATCTCTGATGTGGTGGGTGATTCCATGTTAGCGATCTGGTCCGCTCCACAGGAGGAGAGCCACCTACGCCGGCAGGCTTGTTTTGCTGCCATAGAAACACTGCAAATCGAACAGGACCCCCTACTCAATCACAGCCTAAATACACGTATCGGCCTGCATGCGGGCGAAATCATGCTGGGCAGTATTGGTGCCCTGGACCATTTTGAGTATCGCGCCGTCGGTGACATCGTCAACACCGCTTCGCGTATCGAAACACTGAATAAGCAGCTCGGTACCTCATTGTTGGTCTCAGAAGCTGTTCTCACCGGACTAGATGGATTTGTCAGCCGTAAACTGGGCGCCTTCCGCATGGTCGGCAAACAGCAAGCGATCACTGTTTATGAACTACTTGGCCTAGAAGGCGAGAGCGAACAACTGCAACAGCACTTATGTGACTGCTTTGCCAAAGGGCTGCATGCCTATCAATCTTTAGATTTGGCAAATGCGACTCTCTATTTTCAGCAAACGCTTGAGTTGTCACCTCATGATGGGCCCAGCCTCTACTATCTCCAGCGGTCAAAATCTCACATGCAAGGTGAACTGCCGCTACCAAAGGATGGTGTGATCGTATTGCAAAAAAAAAATAGCCTATAGCGTGAGTTACCGCTTATATAGTGGCTTGACCAGATAAAGGAATTTGTTCTAAGTTGAAATAAACTTTGACAATTGAAGGAATAAGGTAGAGTTTATGCTTAAGGAATTTAAGGCTTAATGTCGATTAATATAAACATTTTGTAACAACTCAGCATGTTTAAATTTTGCCTCTATATTGAGGCAATTTCACACGGAAAGCGTCACATAAAATCATGTGGTGATTAAGCAGGGGAATATGAGGTGTTGTGACAAAAGATGAATAGTTGCAGGTCTTTTTGGTGAATCTACCTCGTTACACAAACTCTTCTCACGCCACTTTTTGTGGATTACTCCTGCTGCTAACAAGCTTGCCTACGCTAGCTGAGAAGTGCATCAACCCTGTTGCAACAGTTGTTTCCGTCCAAGGCGTTGCTGAGAGAGGCACAACATCTGGGATAACCTGGCAAAAAATCTCGGCACAAGATGGCTTCTGTGCCGGTGAGATGGTCCGCACATCGGCAAGCAGCCGTATCGCGCTCTACCTCAACAACAACACCATACTCCGTCTGAACGAACATGCCACTGTCACCTTTACCAAAATCTCCTCACAAGAGGGGAGCTGGCTGAATCTGCAAAAAGGCATTGCCCATTTTATTAGTCGGATCAAACAACGTTTTGTCGTTGAGACCCCCTACGTTAATGCCGCCATCGATGGCACTGAGTTTGTTGTCGCCGTTGATTCTGGGCAAACAAAAATCACCGTACTTGAAGGACGGGTGCGGGCGACCAATGAACAGGGTGAAACTGATATTAAACGGGGTCAAACAGCCCTAGTCCGTGCGGGACAAGCCCCCGCGCTACAACTCCAAGTAAAACCCTGGGATAGCGTGAGTTGGGCCATGCACTACCCCGTGGTGCTTGAGCCACAACCCGATGCGGTACAAAAAAATGACACCTACCGTGCTGCATTAAACCTCTCAGCAGGACGAGTTGCCGAAGCATCTGCCAACCTGGAACGGGCGCTAAAACAGAACCCCAACAATAGAGAAGCCATTGCACTCCAAGCGATCATTGCCGTGGTGCAAAACCAACCAGAGCTGGCCCTTAAACTTTCTCAAACCGCCACCACTGGCAACCCTAAAAGCGCCGCCCCCTGGCTGGCCCTCTCTTATGCACAGCAAGCTCTATTTGATCTTGAGCAGGCTCATTCAAGTGTTGAGAAAGCGATCCATCTCGTTCCAAAGAGCGCACTCGCCTGGGCACGACTAGCTGAACTGCATCTGATGTTTGGTGAACTCGACCAAGCACGACAGGCAGCAAACCGCGCCGCAGAGATCGCACCACAGCTTGCACGTACACAGGCAGTGCTAGGTTTTGCCTATCTAACACGTATCGATATTGGCAACGCAAAAGCGGCTTTCCATAAAGCCATCAAGCTTGATCAGACCGACCCACTGCCCCGACTCGGCCTGGGCCTAGCCATGATTCGAGAGGCTGAATTGGCCGCTGGCCGACGCCAGATCGAATATGCTGCCAGCTTGGCACCAGCAAACCCGCTAGTTCGTAGCTATCTCGGCAAGGCTTACTACGAGGAAAAACGCAACACACTGGCCAGTGATCAGTTCGCTATGGCCAAAGTATTGGACCCTAAAGACCCCACGCCTTGGTTTTATGACGCCATCCAAAAACAGACTGAAAACCGCACCGTAGAGGCGCTGCAAACAATGCAGCAATCTATCCAGCTAAATGATAACCGAACCGTATACCGCTCTCGTCTGTTACTCGATGAAGATGCCGCCGCAAGAAGTGCCAGCTTGGCTCGCATCTATGGTGACCTGGGGTTCCAACCACTGGCACTCCGTGAAGGTTGGATATCACTCAGCAAAGACGCCACCAACCACTCGGCCCATCGCTTTCTTGCAGATACCTATTCAACGCAGCCGAGACATGAAATTGCCCGGGTATCAGAGCTGCTGCAAGCACAGCTCTGGCAACCACTTAATGCCACACCGCTGCAACCACAATTAGCGGAGACCAACTTAGGCATACTGGATGGAGCGGGGCCATCTAAATCATCATTTAATGAGTTCAACGCCCTATTTACCCGGAATCAAATCACCGGCCAGATCAATGCCACCACCGGAGGCAACGGTATTTTAGGTAATGATTTGGTGGTCTCAGGCATTCAAAACAACCTCTCTTTTAGCCTAGGGCAGTTTCATTATGAGAGTGATGGTTTCCGAAAAAATGGTGACCAACAGTTGGATATCTATAATCTGTTTGTCCAAAGTGATCTCTCCCACAAGCTCAGCATTCAAGCGGAATTAAAAATACTTGAACAAGAGAAAGGCGATCTCACATTACATTTTGATCCTAAAATATCACGGATTAATTTTCGTGAAAGCAACGAGAAAAAGAGCCTACGAACCGGGCTTAGGTATGATTTCTCGCCACACTCACAGATGATCGTCTCAATATCAAAAGAAGAGTCGGAGTTCGAGCAGACAGATAGACCGGTTGATAATCCTGACGTAGAGAGCACAGAGGGCAAACAAAAAGACAACGCCACTATCGGTGAATTACAACACACCTGGCGATCAGATCGACTACATATAATCAGTGGCCTGGGCTATTTCGAGTCAGACAGTGACATCGACATACTTGTCACCTTTAAGCCAATCAAAATAACGGTTCCGTTTCCGCCATTTGTAATAACAACCTTGCTTGATCCTGAGCGCATTTTAGAGACAAAAGGGAATAAACATGCCAATGTCTACACCTATCTCCAAGGCAGTTTCTCCAACCAAGTAAGCTGGTTGGTAGGACTGAGTGCAGATCACTTTGATGGCACACTACTTGAAACAAAACAGATTAACCCAAAACTAGGGTTAATCTGGCGACCTCATCAAAATACCACCTTGCGCATGGCCGCTTTTCGAGTGTTAAAACGTGATTTAGTCAGTAACCAGACGATAGAACCGACACAAGTGGTCGGTTTTAATCAGTTTTATGATGATATAAATGGCACGGACTCAAAACGATACGGCCTTGCAATAGATCAGAAACTTTCAACCCAAGCTTTTACTGGGCTTGAGTTATCACAACGTTTTCTCAACGTACCCTTCGATTTTGACGATAAAACAGAGTATGCGCAGTGGCGTGAAAATGTATACCGTGCTTATCTGCAATATATTTTTGGCCCGCGCACCGCCATGCGCGTTGAATACCAGTATGAGCAACTCAAGGCTGATAAATCACTTGAACGAGATGCCTTTGAGGAGCTAACCACACAGACACTGCTTATTGGTGCTGAATACTCCCACCCTAGTGGATTATCACTCAATGGAAGTGCCAGATATATCGACCAAGAGGGGGATTTTGTAGATATTACGGCCCCCGACCAAGATCAATTTTGGTTAGTGGATGCGGGTATCAGTTATCGTCTGCCAAAGCGTTATGGCCAAATATCTATAGGCGTAAAAAACCTGTTTGATTCGACGTTTAACTATCAGGATTCAGATATGGAGCAACCCACTCTGTATCCTGAGCGTTTGTTGTTAGCCAGCTTTAGCCTGGCATGGTAGTACCTTGTTCCACATTTAATGAGCATCAAAAGGAGATATCAGCATGAAAAGTGTTATGAAAAACAGTGTACGTAATATTTTACTATTAATTCTAAGCGTATTCGCCATATCAGCCTGTACCACCTCTAAGAGCACTAAGGGGATAGCAGCGAATGCTTTTGACATCAGTTTTAATAAAAAAGGGGAGTTAATCGTCCATGGGCCGGATGGTAAACGAGTCAAACCGCTAGATAAATATGAAGAGAAGGGAAGGGTTATAAAACGCGCTAAAATGAATCTATCGTTGGTAAAAGGTTCATGTTATTACATCCTGAAATTTAATGGAAAGATTTACAAAATCAGCATTCCTACTGAGTATTGTCATTAATAGCCTCACGGCAAACTCAAGCCATTAAAAAA
>JAMOMH010000321.1 GCA_027068675.1 Sedimenticola sp. | reverse complement strand
GATACGGAATAATTTTCTCCACTATCGCGTCATATAACTGCCCTATCAAACGATTCCGTTCTTGATGAGCTAATTTTTGCTCGGTTTAGGTGAGGCTCTCACTGTCGTAAAGCCTGTAGAGCGCCTTTAAAACTGACTCTTCGGACAGCCACACCTCTTTTCTTAGCTGACTCAAGCATGAGGCTGCGAATGCAGTTATAAACGATTAGGTTCATAATGATTTCCTTGCTCTCCATGTCGGCTGTTTTGCAACGTAGTACATCCATGTCCATGGTTGTTTTGATATCCCAAAAAAACAGTTCAACATCCCATCGCTGAAAGTATAAGTCAGCAATATCATTGGCTGAATATGCCTCCGCATCAAGCAACAGCCCACGAATTCAGGCAGGGGTTGACCAGTACAAGGACCAATATCAGGTAACATGCTTGAGGTAAGGCGTTTATGAGGAAACAAAAAAAGCCGCACTTCAGAGAAGTGCGGCTTTTTAAAAATGGCGTCCCCAAGGGGAGTCGAACCCCTGTTACCGCCGTGAAAGGGCGGTGTCCTAGGCCTCTAGACGATGGGGACAATCTCATGCGTCTCAGCAGAGGAGCGCGTATTGTAAGCACTTGTGTTTTTCTGTCAAGCGCTATGACAAGTTTTGTTCCACATTTAACAATTACGGTATGATTCATGCCATTCAAACTTAGCCCATCATCCCAAGGTGATGGTAAATCTGGACAGACTATGAAATCTAACCCCTTTGCTGGTGTTGGCTGCTTAATACGTGGCTTGCAGATGATTACACAGCCAGCGCTACGCGCCTTTGTTGTTATCCCACTGCTGATTAATATGGTGATCTTCTCATTGCTTGTCTGGCTGGGAACCACTCAGTTTGAGGGGCTGTTGAATCAGATGTTGCCTGAAGACCATTGGCTCGACTTTTTGCGTTGGTTGCTCTGGCCACTGTTTGCACTCACTTTTATCTTGATTATCTTCTATACCTTTACGGTTGTGGCAAATCTGATCGCATCACCTTTTAATGATCTGTTGGCACAAAAAGTGGAGCAGCTATTGGGTGGGCAACGGCTTGAAGAGCATTCATCAAGCTGGACGCAAATTATAAAGGGTGTTGGGCCGGCGTTGATGGGAGAGGGGCGTAAGATTGTCTATTTTCTACTGCGGGTGGTGCCTCTGTTGCTGCTGTTTGTGATTCCTGGTCTCAATGTAATTGCCCCTTTTCTTTGGCTGCTATTCTCCGCCTGGTTTTTGGCTTTGCAATATGTGGACTACCCAATGGGCAACCATAATATCCCCTTCAATAAGCAGACAGGCTACCTTAAACAGCAACGGATGACGGCACTTGGTTTTGGTGGGGCGTTGACATTGATGATGATGATACCACTGCTAAATTTTGTCGCGATGCCGGCTGCGGTGGCAGGGGCGACAATCTTGTGGCATGAACGGTTGCGTGGCAATTAATAGGCTGATGGTTAGAGGGATTAGCCGTAAATAGACATTAGTGCATGCAAATTATCAATGATATCTTCTATTCGTGGCTGATACGATCTACTCCGTCGTATCAGCCGCCTCTTCTGTCTGTTCATCATCATGTTCGTCATCGACACCACTTGGATCGATCAGGTCATACTGTTTGATCATACGTCGCAGTCTGGGGCGTGAGACACCGAGCGTGTCGCAGGCGTTCCCTTTGTGCCAGTTGCTCGCTTCTAGAATACGGCTGACATGCCGTTTCTCCATCTCCTCTAAGCTCCACTCTTCAATAGGTTTTGCTGAATGTTGGCTAGGCTGTTGTGAGCTCTCTTGTTGCTGAAGGAAGACCTTGGGCAGCAGGCTAAGACTGATGGTGTCACTGGGGGATAGGGCAACACACTTCATCAAGATATTCTCTAGCTCACGCACGTTGCCGGGCCAGTTGTAGTTGGCGAGAGCATCGAGTACCTCTTTGGATATCTGATTGACGTTGCGGTGTAGCTCTCTGTTGATTCGGCCAAGCAGGGTGTTGACCAGATCCATCATATCCTCTTTACGCTCCCGAAGAGGTGGTAGGTGGATGTTGATTACCTGTAAGCGGTAGTAGAGATCTTCTCTAAATAGGCCGCGTGGTACCTGCTTGGTTAGATCTAAATTGGTGGCGGTGATGACACGGGCATCGGTTGTTTGTGGCAATTTTGCACCGAGTGGGGTGAACTCTTTGTACTGTAGTACGCGAAGTAGTTTTGCCTGCATAGCGGGGGAGAGTTCGCCAATCTCATCAAGAAAGATGGTGCCACCACGGGCTAGGGCAAATTTCCCCTCTTGACGGCTGACCGCACCGGTAAAGGCCCCTTTCTCATGGCCAAACATGTCAGATTCCAACAATGTCTCAACCAGTGCGGCGCAATTGACAGCGACAAAGGGGCCATCACACTGCTCACTGGAGCGGTGAATAGCGCGAGCGACTAGCTCTTTTCCGGTACCCGATTCACCGGTGATAAGAACGGTTGCAGGGCTTTTTGAGACCAGACCGATGGTTTTAAAAATCTCTTTCATTGCTCGGCTGCGCCCCACCATTGTAAGCGGGTTGCTGCCGACCATACCTGTGCCAGTGATGATCAGGTCATCACTCATTTTTGGCGCATTGACGATCTTCTCAATAGCGGCATCCAGCTCATCGATATCGATCGGTTTGTGGATGTAGTCATCTGCCCCTTTCTGCATCGCTTCGATGGTGCTCTCCATGTCGTGGAAAGCAGTGATCATGATGACGTGGGTGTCTGGGTAAGTTGATTTGAACTCAGGTAGCCCCTCTAACCCTGATTTTCCGGGCATGCGGATATCAAGAATGATCAGTTCTGGTTTATTGGTGCGGGCATGGTTCATCCCGTCGGTAACACTGTGGGCGATCGCCACCTCATTATCTTGAGATTGCAGGTGGAACTGTAGAGTACGGCAGCTTGCCACATCGTCATCGACAATTAGAATCTTGCTCATAATGGGAGGGTCTCCATAGCCTCGTTAGTGGGCGTGTTTATAGTTTTTGGGGTGGTGGGTAGTACAATGCTGGCACAGGTTCCACCCTCTTTATTGGCCAGTAGCTCTATGCTGCCTTGGTGCTGCTCAACCATTCGTTTGACGATGGCTAAACCGAGGCCAGTCCCTTGTGCGCGGGTGGTAAAAAAGGGTTCGAAAAGTCGTTCTTGGTCTTTGGGTGTGATGCCACAACCGTTGTCACGGATCTCGATACGGATGCCGGTGCCGGTATCACCAAGATCGAGCATCACATCAACGGTTACTTCTGGCTTCTCACAATTTTCAGTTGCTTGGGCGGCATTTGCCAGTAGATTAGAGAAGATTTGCCGTAGTTTTGTTGCATCACCATGTAGTGTGGGTAAGCCTGGTTGATAGTTGGTGATTAGCTCAACCCCCGTCTCATCGATCTTGCGTTGTGCTAGTCCAATGGCCATATCCATCACCTTCTCGACAGTAAGCCACTCTGGTTTTAGGGCATCGGGACGTGAATAGGTGAGCATGTCGGATAGAATCTCCTCCATGTAGCGGATCTGCTCGAGTGAAATAGCACGCAGTTCATCAGCTTTGGAGGAGTTTCGGGTACTCTTCTGTTTGCTGAGAATTTGCAGCGTCATTTTAACAGATGAGAGTGGGTTACGTAGATCGTGGGCGATCATACTAGCCATACGGCCCATTGCGGCCAGCGCCTCAGTTTTGGCTAGTTCTCGGTGGTGAGCTTCAATCTTCTGCTCTAGCCGTTTACGCTCGGTAATATCCTCTTTGACTGCTAAAAAATGGGTGATATTACCCTCAGGCCCACGGATACCCGTGATGGAAGCGGACTCCCAGAAGAGTTCACCATTCTTCTTTCGGTTATGGAACTCACCGCGCCACTCCCGGCCTGAGATTATGGTGGACCAGAGATTGGCGTACTCTTGGGTCGATTTTTCACCCGATTTTAGGATGCTGGGGTTGAGGCCAATTACCTCATTGGCTTGATAGCCAGTCACCTCAATAAACTTAGGATTGACGTACTCAATCTCCCCATGAATATTGGTGATCATGACGGTGCTAGGGCTTTGCTCAACTGCTTGACTGAGCTTTCTTAGCTGCTCTTCGGTGTGGCGTTTATCGGTGGTATCTTCGCCTATCCCAGTGATGCCGATTACTTTATTTTGCAGGTCATAACTGAGGGTACTGTTCCAGTTTATTTGGCGCTGCTGGCCATCCTTAGTCAGGATGGGGGTCTCAAATTGTGAGGGGAAATTCTCTGGAGAAGCCATGCTAGCAAGAATTTGCCCTGCATCATCCCTCGCTTTTTCAGGGATAAACTTATCCAGCCATTGATGGTTGACCACCTCATCCAAGCGCCAGCCGGTCAATTTAAGGAAATAGTCGTTACAGAAGCGTACGGTACCCCGCCGGTCGAGTGCGACGGCAACTAATTCGATATTCTCCAAGGTGTGTCGAAAACGCTGCTCATACTCGCTTTGAGCTTCGGCAAGACGGTGCTTTTGTCGGGTTAAAGCTAAAATCCATGAGCCAGCAAGGATCAGTACCAGCATGATGAAGTAGAGCGCTGCGTGTACCTGAATGAAAGCGGGTAGGGTGGTGGTTAGTGCTTCAGGTGTGACGCGAGAGATGATCTTCCAGTAACTATCGGTACCGACCAAGGCATCGTTATCATTTGCCATCGGGTCAGAGGTTTCCAGTGCGACTCGGGTTGGTTTAATGGTGGCAAAGGTGAAAAGGCCATTATTGTTCTCAAACTGACCGCTGTATTCCGTAGAGATTTGCTGCCAGGCATTGGGGTAGCGTTGTTTCATTGACCGGTTGTTGTTGCCTAGCATGAAACCCCACTCATCATCAGGATTGGGGTTGCTGAGCCAATAACCATCACTATTGGTGAGTGCGATATGATCGGCGATATTGGCTGCGGCGTAGGTGAAATTTTCGATCAGCCGTTGGCCAAAATAGTTGAGTACCACCACCCCCTGTTTTTTACCTGAGAGATCGAAGAGGGGGGTGGCAAAGCGAATGACCGGTTTTAATGGACGTTCGATGTGCCCCCCTTCGATGTTGAGGTCGAGCGGTGAGAGGTAAATTTTATCCTTTGAGAGGGCAAAGGCCTCACGAAAGTAGTAACGGTTTGATTTGTTCTGCAAGGCAGGCCCAGTTACCTCTCTTACCCTGCCGTTTGTGTAGTTGATGCGCACGATCTCCATGCCCTCGATATTGAGAAAGCGTATCTGATCATAGAGTGCTTTCTTCTCTGCAAAGGCACTAAATTCGAGTGAGATGCGTCTCTCACGCTCCTGTTTGGAGATTTGGAATAGCCCCTGCCGCTCGATATGACGGGCGAGAAAGGCGAGATCACGGGCGACTGATGAGATATCGGTGACGATCATCCGCTTGGCTAAGCTGACATTTAGCTCCTCATTGGCCTCGCGGCTGACGCGATCTGTCTCATAGAGGGTGTAGTAGTGCATCAGACTAGCTAATAACAGCAGTACCGCCAACGGCGCAAAGATAGCTAAAAACGCACGCAGTAGTCCTAATTGTGATATGGGCGGTGGTGGTGATGTTATGGGCATTCTTGGTCTAGGTGCCGTTGCAGTCGATCTAGGTAGCTATCCAGTGGTTCATCACCTTTACGTGGAACAAGAAAAGTGAGTCGAGTGGCTATAATATAGGGTTTTCTATCACCATCCCCAGCGGGACGCTGTTCACTAAGAACCAGTCTCACCATACGCAGAGTCTCTTCGCTATCGGTACAGTAGCGAGGCATGGTGACATTGCGGGCGTACCACTGTGCCGAGGCTGAGATGAACAGCATGATGAATAGCACAATGATAATCAGCTTCAAGGGTTTGAAGGGTGGCTTATTCTCCAAATCAGGGTCGTAATAGATGGATCGTTTATCGCTCATGTGCTCAGCAACCCCTCCTGTTGTTCAGGCAGGTAAACTTTTTTCTGGCTGCCGAGTGTGAGGCTGATTCTGTCGGCGGTCTGCAAGCCTTGAAAGATGCGTTCACGCACTGAGACACCGCCCAAATAGTTGGCGGCTAGATGGAGTCCTTGCCATGACTCAAGCCCTTTTTTAAGCTGCTCCATCTTTTTTTGGTAAGCACCGTGGTAGAGCGGCAGGCCCTGTTGGTGGCGGTCGATGCGTTGATACTCCGCCTCGCCTTTGATACCGAGTAGCTGTTTCAGGTTTTGCTGTAGTGTTTGGTGTAGCTTTTCATCACGCCAACCAACCTGTTCAGATCGCCGTGCGCCCCCCATATAACTGGTCATCAATACCTTGCCATCAGGTGCCCGATGGTTGAAGAGAGTGCTCATCCAGAGGTTACCATTAAAGGCATATTTCTCACCACCTGGGATGAGAAAACCACTGCCATTAAGCGGGTGTTTGATCTGACTCTGGTCAAAACCATAGTGCACGATGGCGAGTGGAGCGTACTCAATGCTTTTTAGTTGGTCGCTAATGGTCTTATCAATAGTGGCCATCAGTGCTGCTGAGATATCAGCTGGCGTAGAGAGCACCAGATGTTTACAACGGATGGTACGCTCGCCTGAAAAGGTGGTGGCAGTGGCGCACCAGCCAGTTTTTGTTTTCTCAATGGTTACTGCTTTGTGGTTACGTCGGATGTCGATATTGGGTGAATCTGATAGGGCATCGGTCAATGTCTGCATACCATTCTTAAATGAGAAGGTATCTGCATTATTGACTCGGCGGCGTTTGAGAATTTTATGGATCAATATGCCGACAGTGATGCTGCCGTAACGAGACTCCAGTGCTGTGAGTCTCGGCAATACGGCTGCTGCATCAGCTTGGTTGGGGTCTGAGGCGAGTGTGCCGGCAATGAAAGGGTCGATTGCCTTCTCCAGAATCTCACGGCCAAAGCGCCGTTCGATAAATTCACTGACTGACTCATGTGCTTTTTTTCTTCTGGGAATCAAGCACTCAGTAGCCAAATGTAGTTTAGTTTGTCGACTCCACAGTGAGGAGGTCATGATGCCAGGGATAGTCATTGGCATCTCAGTCAATGCCCCTTGATGGATGATGTGGCGTCTCAACGTCTTGCTGCGAGGGGATTTGCTCTCGTTAAGATCAAGGCTATCGATAAGATGATCAATCTGAGGGCGGAAATTCATTAGAATGCCTGCCGCTTGCTCGGTTAGGTAGCCGTTATCTTTTCGGCTACGGATCTTCCCACCCGTGCGTGAGTTGGCCTCCCATAGCTCTACCTCGATCCCCAGTTGGGCCAGCCAACTAGCGGTCGAGAGGCCTGAGATGCCACCACCGATGATGAGTACTTCCGTATCGTTCATATTGACCTGTGTAGGGTGGGCATGCTGTTTGTGCCCACCGTTGCTATCCAATTACTATGTGGAGATAAACAATCTGTCCACTCTATAAATTTACTAAACTATCCCTCCAACTCTATTTTCATCTTATCCAGCAGTTCACGGTCGAGCAGACCTAAGCCCGATCCATCTTCGTCCTGTTTTGATTCAATATACTCCTGAATCTCAGTAAAACGCGTCTCAGCTTGGCTGTTCTCCTGCAGACGAGGAACACGCTCCTGAGCGATAGCAAAACCATCAAAGCTCAATTTGTTCATTCCAAAGCGCTTCATTCGTTTGACGGCACGCATCATTGCTTTGTTACGAAAACGGGTGAGTGAGAGGGTATCAATCTGCTTTAGCCCCTCACTGCGTGCGTTAAATTCAGCCGCTTTTTTAATGCCGGCACGGATAAAATCGGGGGCTGATTCAACCCGTTTTAGAGCCTCATCTTCCCAGCTTACCCCTGCGAGTTGGGTCTCAACTATTTTTGCCACATCTTCAGGTAAAACGATGATGGCATCCCGTTGCTTGGCCTCTCGCTCGGCGGCAGCTTCCATGCTGGGCTGAATGAAAATGCTTGCCTGCTTTGAGCGTGTGGATAGGAATGCTTCAAGTTGCACCTCAGCTTTTGTATGCCAGGGCAGGGTGCGTGATTGATCGCACTCCTCATCCAGGCGGTTGAGTAGTTGAATATTGACCTCTAACCGCCCCTCGCTATGGGCAACATCTTCAGCGACTTGAAACACCCCATCACGTAGGAAACTAGGGATGGTCTCAAGGTGTGCTTTTGCCTCGAGTGTCCAAGCAAGCCCACGGCTTGATGGTATCTCTTTAGTGGGTATCGCCATGGGCATACCGGACATATTGGGCTGTTGACCAGGGAATTTGTCGCCAAAGCGGCGGGCTGCCAAGGTGGCCATATGTTCAGTCGTGATGATGGTTTCACCCAGCTCGGTGACATGTGCTTCGGCCCGTTTGCGTACCATCTTGCGTAGAAAACTGGGTACACGTTCTAAGCGCTTCTCCGCCTCGGGTGACCAATTGACTTGGCTGTTACTTTCGACCACTAGTGGTTCGATCATCGCCGCGCTGCTTGGCGTATGACTGCACCAAGGGTCAGTATCCATCAAGGTGCCGCCCATCGCTAAGGGTCTAGCTCGGCAGCCACCGCAGAGTTTCTGGAACTCGCACTGGCCACACTTGCCGTTAAGTGTTGGGTTACGCAACTGTTTGAAGGTGGAGGCGTTATCCCAAATTTGCCAGAAGCTCTCTTTACGGATGCTGCCATCTTCGTCGGGAATATAGGGGCAGGCTGTTACGCCACCCTCGGGGGTGATACGACAGTAGTGCAGTCCTGCCAGACAGCCGCCGCCTTCATACCCTTCGGCACGGGTGAGGGTGGACTCAGGGTGGTGCTGATAGGCGACCCGTTTGTAGTGTGGTGCGCATCGGGCGCGGATAATCAGCTCCTGTGTCTGTGCCTGTGCCTCAACCAGCTGTTGTAACACCTGCTCATAGCGGTAGGGGGTGATGTCTGACATCGACTCACCGCGTCCGGTACAGACCAGAAAAAAGATGTTGAGCACATGTGCGCCAGAGGCTTTGGTGAAGTCGATCATCGACTGCACTTCGTGGGCGTTTTTCTCAGTGACGGAGAAGTGAACCTGGAATGGCAGGTTATTCTGACGGCAGAGTTCCATGCCGTTGAGAGTCTTCTCCCAGCTGCCGGTACAGCCGCGAAATGCATCATGGTGGCTTGGGTCTAGTGAATCGAGACTGATACCAATGCCCATGGCCCCCGCTGCTTTTAAATTCTTGACCCGCTGTTCATCCAGCAACACACCATTGGTGCCGATCACCATGGAGAGACCAAGCTGATTGCCGTGGCTAACCAGTTTTTCGATATCCTGGCGGATCAGCGGTTCACCGCCGGTGAGTACCACCATCGTCTCGTTGCTGCGTGAGGCGATCTCATCCAACAGCCCTTTGATCTCATCAGTGGAGAGTTCGCCTTCGCTGCCATCGAGACGTGCCTCAGCATCCATATAACAGTGTTCACACGCCAAATTACAGCGGCGGGTGAGGTTGATGGCAATAAGGAAGAGATCGTTCATGATGCTGTGCGGTGGGCGCGTTTATTTGTGCCCACTAAAATTTGGCTTTCAATGCCCGGTGGGCACAAATGACCCGCCCACCCTACGGTTCGTTTAAAAAAGTGTTTATAAATGGACATGGTTACTCTTTATACTGATCAGGATTGGATTCAGAGTGGAAACCAGCATTGCCCATCCAGGTTTCATTGGCTTTCTGCATGGCCTCTTTATTGACACGATCCAAACCCATCTCACGAGCGCAGCGTTCGATCTCTTTGCTCACCATACCGCGTACAAAATCAGGGATGCGTTGTAGACGTTGTAGCGCCTCCTCATCCCAATCCATCGCCTGTTCAACCTTGTTGGAACCACTCTTCCACTTGTTATATTGCTCATCAACCAGCTCTGAAGTGATCTCAGTGCCCCCTTTGCTCTCGGCAAAGCTTTCGACACGCTGGCGCGTTAGATCACGCATAAAACCATCAGGCACTGAGTTCATGCGGGTTTCAGCAGCTTCACTCCAGATGAATTTGCTGGGTTCACTTTTTTTACCCATTGAGAGTGGGCAACCCCCGCCTGCGGCAGGTTTCTCTCCTCCATCTTGCATCTGTGACGCCATCGCTTTGCGTGCGATGGCCAACCCCTGTTCTGCAATCTCTAGCGTGACAGCGCTTTCACCTCGGTCACGGGCATACTCTTCGATACGCTGTTTGGAACTATCACGCATGAAACCCTCAGGGACACGCATTAGGCGGGCGAGGGCGGCAACCTGCCAGTGTAGCTCGCCGATTTTCTCTTGCTTAACTGCAGCGGCATGCTCTTCAAGGGCATCACTGCCAGGCTGGAAGGCTTTGATCTCAACGGTATCATCGAGGAAGGGACGGATATGTTCGGCTCTCACTTCACGATTACCATCGGTGCGGGCACGTTTCTCAGCACGCATACTGAGGTTGCCGCGTAGGCTGAGCTCTTTAACGGTGAGCAACAGTGCTGTTGCGTCCTCATGCCAGCGCATCGCCATGATCTCTTTGGCACTGGGTTTGCGTTTCAGCTTGCCGGCATCATAGGCATCAACAATCTCACCCATTGCCTCTTCAGCATGGCCTGGCATCAGCTGGGCGGTTGCCTCTTCAACAATGCTTTCGGTGATGACGGTGTGCCCCTTCTCTTGGGCGTAACGTAGGATCGCCATTTTGGCCATGGGGCGCACAAAGGAGGGGACGCGGGTCATGCGCTGCTCCGCCTCTTTGGTCCAGGAGGTGGTGACATCAGCCAAACGGTCGACCTGTGGTTTATGTTCACGTTGGCTTAATAGTACGGCGCACTCAGCATCGTTAAGTAGATATTCTGTGTTGCCGCCGATATCAAGATCAGCATCGGCGTGGATGCCGGTGGTGCCAAGAATCAGCAGGCTCGGTTTAGTTTCGCGCAGATAACGGGCGATCACATCGTGTGGTTTGCCATCGAGTAGCGCCGTCTCTGGTTCAATGCCGTAGTCTCGGGCGATTGATTGTGCAACAGAGAGATGGCCTTGGTAGATCTTAGCTAGGCCCGAGTCAATGATCTCTTCGTGCAGCTTCTCCTGCTCCTGAAATTTGAATACCTCTCCCGCCTCTTCTGATAGAACACTGGCAATGCGGTTGAAGGCGACGTAGTGGTAGTAGGGGTCGAAGGCGGAGACAATTTTGATCTCACAGCCCCAATTTTGAGCCAAGGATAGGCCGGTTAATAGGCCGCCATAAGATTTGTTGGAGCCATCAACAGCGACCACGATGGGGCCTTTTCTGAGCTGCTCTCCTGGTTTTTTGATGATCAATGTATCGATCTTGTTACGACGGCTAAGACGCTGACAAACCGTGCCAATACGGCTTGATTTGATGGCACCGAGACCGAGAGCCCCCATCACCATCAGATCATATTTACCGCTATTGGCCTCATTAACCAATTCACGGTAGTTTTTCCCTTCAAGTGAACAGCGTTCAACTTTGGTATTGCTTTTTTTAGCCAGCTCATCAACCTGATCCAGATAGGAGTCAGTGATGATCGACAGCCCTTTGGTGATGAGGTCATCATGCACATCACGCTGACGCTCTAACTCCTCCTCTTCACGATACTGATCGGGTAGCCCTCCCTCCATTTGGCGGAAACGCTGGTCATGCAGTTTTGCGGCATAGACATGGGCAGAGGTGATGCGACTGCCATAGAGTTTAACCAACCCCATCGTCTCAATAATACCGTGATTGGAGTGGTCTGATGAGTCAACGGCTAATAGGATGGAGTCGTAACTCGGCAGTGGCTGAAGGTCATCATTCTGTTGTATAGCAGGTGTCGACATGGATGAGCGTACTCTATAAAAATGGGTCGTAGTGATAGAGGAGCCTGCCCGATAGGGCAGACTCCTAGCCAATCGCTCTGACGAGAGATTTAGTTGTTAAAGAACCAGTTGACGATGATGTAACCGATCACCAGTACATTGATGATTCCGGCGATGATAGCCAAATAATCAAGCGGTGCTGGACGCCATTTAGGCTTTGCTGTCTGTGGGTTTATTGAGGTAATTTCACTCATTTTTTGAAGTTGAAATCCATGGTAACAGTGCCACCTGCGGCTACATCAATTTTGCCTTTCTGATCTTTCAGAGTGCCGTGCCACGCTTTGATTTTGTAGTTACCCGCGGGTATGTTGTCAATTTTGTAGCTGCCATCCTCTGCCACAACCGAGAAGTAGGGGTTTTTGGCTACAAATACAAAACTATGCATGAAGTCATGGGCATCACACTCAACCTTCATTGCAGCGCCTTTCTTTAGCTTGACGGTTTTGGTAACGGTGTTTTGATCTGGTTGGCTGATGTTGAAAACGGTCTTTTTAACGCGACCAAGAATTTCATAGGTGTGGATGTTGTGCAAAATAGGGTCTTTGTTGATTGCACTGATCTTCTGCTTATTCTTCATCACGCCAAGGAATGGGATGAACTCACAACCCTCTTGTATAACAGTGCCGTTACCGATATCGGCGGGGAAGGCTTTGCCCTCTTTAACCTTCTCAAGGTAGACCACACTGTCCATCAACTTGCCGTTGTTAACACGTACATATTCGATTCTGCGCGCTTCGGTGCCACAGATATCGTTATCTTTGGTGACTGAGTAGATCTTTGGTTTGCGCTCTTTACCAGAGTAGGCGACGGTTCCTGTGATGGTACCACCGTTGCTGACGGCCACCTCTTTATAGGTGGAAGCCTGGCCAACCAATGGTACTGCACAGAGGCCAGCAATCGTGGTGGAAATAAGCAGTTTCTTCATCTTGATCTCTCCTAATAGGGGTTATCTTAGTGACCGGCTTAGGCCGCTTTAGTTTCAGGGTTATATAGCTCTTCTAGCATTTCGATCGCTACGCTGCGTACGACGCTATCTTCCGCCTCATCCAGTTTGTTGAGTAACTTTTGGGTCACCATCTCAAGCTCTGCCTGACGCAGAATTTTGCCGAGTGTTCTAGCTTCATCCCCATCTTGCTCAAAGACGGAGTCGATGGTCTTTTCGATCATCTCTTGGGCGATCTCTTCTGCTTCATCTAGCTGAACGATTTTGGCCAGTGCACGAGCGGCAGCGACACGGATGCTGATATCTTTGTGTGCCAGCTGCTCAGCAATCGCTTCAGCAGCCATCTTGGCGGAGACTGGATCGGTGACCATGTGGTCAGAGGCGATAGGGTCATGCCCGCGAGTTAGCAGGTGAGAGAGTGAATCCATCACCTGAATGCGGACATTGAGATCATCATCTTGCAGTGCATTTAACAGAGGGGTGGCGGCAGCGTGATTGCCCAATATGCCTAAAGCGCGGGCGCAGGCGCGGCGTAGGTCGCGTTCACCCAACACCAACTGAGCCACCATAGAGCCGAGGGCATCCATTAATATAGGGTGTGTTGCGCCTTGCTCAACACTCTCTGCAATGGCTAAGGCGGCCTCTTTTCTGACGGTGTTATCTTCATCATTGAGTGCATTGATCAGTGCTTGGCTGCTCTCTTCGGTGTCGAGGCCGATGAGAATACGCAGGCCCAGTAGACGTACATCTTGTTCAGCGGTGATCTCACGTTGGGAGCGCATGCGGGTCATTAACGCCTTGCTCTCCTCTGCGACACCTAAGTAGTGCTCTGTCTCTTTATCAATTGGCTGCTCTTCGGCACTCTCTTCGTGCAGGCCGAGTGTTACCTCAACATTGTCGAGGGCGATAGCATCCATGGTTGATTTGGCCGTGTTGAATTCACCCGGTTGGACAACGCGATTATCATGTGCAGGCAGCATCAACTCTGGCTTTTCCTTGCGGCTGCTGGCGGCTATCTCTGCGAGAGAGGAGCTGGTTTCTTCGCTTGCCGCTTCAGTGGCCACTGCCAGCTCTTCTTTAGCAGCTTCAACTTGAGCCTCATCTTGGCTCTGCTCTTCATCCGTCTCTTTGCTGTTGGCTGCTTCAGATTTGTTGCTGTTGATCTCAATTTTCCCCTGAATGGCGGCGAGGATGATGCCGAGCGGTGTTAATGGTGCTTCGCTCTCTTCAGTCTCATCACTCCCTGTGGTCACTTCAGGGTTGGTGGCAGCCACTTCGCTTGGCTCATCATCACGGTGCAGTGCGCGTAGTGCGGTGAGTGCGGCGAGTCGGATAGTCTGCTCTTTATCACCGACAGTGTGTGCGAGTGCTTCGATCACTTCACGGCTATTGTCGCCCATTTCACCCAAGGCTAGGGTGGCTTGGCGGCGTGTCATCAGATATTTGGATGGATCGTTCATCAGTATGAGGAGTGGGGGTACAGCCCGCTGATCGCCATTTTTTCCTAATAGGGTGCATGTGGCGCTGGCGGTGTTGAAGTCACTGCACTCTAGATTGGGGATGATCGCTTCAAGTAGTTCATCACTAAGAGGTTGCTGGCCTGGTTTGATCAGGCTTGCCAGCGTCTCAAAGAGTGCTGTACGTACACTATCACTCGGATCACTGACCAGTGAGAGCAGATCTTCTGGCAGCTCATTCTCCACATCAGCTTTAGCTGCGAGTGTGGTGATGGCTTGGAGAGCTGCTTTGCGTACCACTTCGCTATCGTCACGAATCAGCAGAAGCAGAGGGCGGAGATAGCGGTGTGCCCCTTGTTCTGCCAGTGCAGCAGCGGACTCTGCACGAATTTCGGGTATCCCCATCTGAAGTGCGCGGCCCAATGCGGTGATAGCCTCTGGTGCGTCAGCTTTGCCCAGTGCACGAGCCGCACGCCAGCGATTTTGTGGGCGTAGCTCTTCATTTTGCAGGCGGCTGATGACGCTATCGACACCTTTGCCAGGTGTTTGTGCCAATGTGGCGAGCAGTTCACACTCGATATCTTGATGCCCTTCATCGTCGATAATGTCGAGCAGGGTCTGCACATTGCTTTCTCGGCCAAGCTTGCCGAGTGTCTTGACAGCCTCTAATTGAATATCCCACCAGCTATCCCATTGATCTTCCCACTCGATACGTTCAGGACGCTTCAGGATCACACCTTTCAGTGACTCAATCGCCTCTTCGCTACCTAGTTGGCCCAGTGAAGTGGCTGCTGCGATGCAGACATCACCACTGGAGTCATTCTCTAATGATTCGATGATTGAAGAGGTTGCGCTGATATCGCCAATGCGCCCGAGCGCCTCAACGGCATCAACACAGACATCGATATCTTCATCGCGTAGTGAGTCAATAAGTGCTTCAACAGCCTCCTTATCTCCCATGATGCCTAATGCGCGTGCGGCATAGCAGCGATCGACTTCATCACCATTGATTAAAAGATTGCGTAGGGCTTCAGTGGTTCTTTGATAGGGGGACATGTACAAATTTCCAAATGTGATTTAAGTAAGCTAATGCAGAAAGCGTACCAAGTGATTGTTTTAGAGTAGAGATGGTGGCCTCTTATCTGCTCTATAAGCACTATCTAATCAGCAATTTAATAGACTATTTAACCAATTAGTGGGTATTTTACACGGCTTGGTTATTCCGTAGTTTTCACGATAAAAGTGCTATTTCAATATTTTTATCGTAACAATATTTATCTGGCATTGAACATATCGTTCTACTGGTGGTGTTTGTTTCTTGTGCCTTGTCCGTAGTGTTCAAGCGTGTGCTGTTGAGTATGGTAGTGGCTATATGAATAGCTAATTTCTATATTTGTTATCTATCTATAGTGGGCGTTGTGGATCGGAGAGAGGTTTTAAACAGGCTATAGATGTTGAGCCATTTTGATCAGTGGCTCTCTGATGGCTGAAAGGTTTGTTCATTAAAGTGTGCTGATTTTACCTGCTTGCTAGGGGGTTTCCCATTGGCTAATTACTATAAGTATGCAATTTTCTAATGTTGTTAATTCATTGCTTTCAAGTGATTAAGCCTATTTTTTATAGGTTACTCAAGTTGCTTCTCTTTATTGCTGAACTAGCTGGCCTACAATTTGCAGTGTTGCTTCGAATAGCATTTTAAATGTCTCAATTTATGAGGAGTCAAAAGATGAATAAAGCGTCTGATGAACAGCAATCCACCACGCCTGATTCGGGGTCGAACACTTGGGGGCCAAAGCTATTTTGGGCTGCGCTGCTGGCTATTTTGACCTTTTTTTATTGGTTGTTGATCTATTCGGGCGGTGTTGTCGTCCAACACGGTTAGTGGGGGTTATCAGATGAGTAATGAAAAATCAGGTGGTGCAGGATCTGTGGTGCTTATAGTGGTGGCATTTGGAATTGCACTGGCCGTTTTTTACGGCTTGAATCACTTCATTATGAATATTCAGGGGCTTCCACTTAATTGGGATCTAACACCGGCAGGTTAAACGGGGAACATCAGCAATGAGTTTTAAAAGAGTTAGCAAGCTGGGCTGCATTCGTTCGTTCTCAGCGTTTATAGGTGCATTTTTACTTGCACTGCTTATTGTAGGGGTGACTGTTCCTAGCGTCTCTGTCGCTGCCGGTGTCTCTGATACGCTTGAAGAGCGCATCAGTCCAATGGGCCGCGTCCATATTGAAGGGGATGATAGTTTCGAGCCAGCGGTTAAAACAGAGGCGAGCGAAGCTGAAGAGGTTGTCCCCTACCAGATGAAAAAACCGAGTCGGAGTGACTACCCCGATATCGGTGTGAGCAGCCGTGCAGTTGTCTGGATTTTGGCCCAGCTACATCTCTTCTTTGGTGCTCTGGTACTGGCTATTCCTCTGTTTGTCTTGGTTATTGAGCTGGTTGGATTCCGCACTGGGGATGAGCGTTACGATAGTATGGCGCATGAGTTCATGAAGATCAGCCTGACTGGCTTTTCGATCACGGCGATCATCGGTGGAGCACTTGCCTTCGCGCTGTTTACCCTCTACCCCGACCTTATGGCCTATTTGACGCATGTCTTTGGTGCGCAGATGTTGGTCTATGCATCGCTCTTCTTTTTTGAGAGCTTTTTTCTCTACACCTACTACTACGGCTGGAATGCAATGCGTTACGGCAACCTGAAATGGTTGCATCTCACCTTGGGTCTGTTGCTGAATGCAGCGGGTATGACCATCATGGTGATGGCCAACTCTTGGGCCACCTTTATGATGGCACCCTCTGGTGTCAATGAAGTGGGGCAGGTGGTGGGGAATATTTGGGAGGTGATGAAAGGGCCGCTCTGGAATCCGATTAATCTACATCGCTTTATCGCCAATATCGCCTTTGGTGGTGCGGTGGTGGGGGCCTATGCTGCCTTCAAATTTCTCAGCACCCGTGACCCAGAGAAGCGGGCGCACTACGACTGGATGGGGTACACCTCCAACTTTATCGCCATTCTCTCTTTTCTACCGCTGCCGTTTGCCGGTTACTGGTTGATGGCAGAGATCTACGCCTACTCACAGCAGATGGGTATCACCGCAATGGGGGGTATTTTGGCGTGGTTGTTTATTGTGCAGGCGGTTTTGATCGGCACTATTCTGTTGGCAGCTAACTACTATCTATGGGCGGGCATGTCGCGTACGGAAGGGTCGGAGCGCTATAAACCGTTGATCAAAATGATCGCTTTTGTCTTGGTGGTCTGTTTCTTGATCTGGGTGACACCGCACACATTGATTCTCTCTGCCTCTGAAATAGCCGCACTGGGGGGTAGCCATCATCATCTTCTTGGGCCTTTGGGTATCATGCCAGCGAAGAATATTGCGGTGAATTTGATGCTGATTGTCACCTTCCTGTCGTTTCAGCTCTATCGCCGTTCAGACAAGGTAGCCACCGTTTCGTGGGCACCTTTTGGTAATGCGCTGATGGTTGCGATCTACGTTGTTGCGATGGTTAATGTGATCTTTGCCGGTGTCTATTACGGTTACTTCACCAACACGGTCTATAAGGTGGGTTCATCGGTGATGCAGGTGAGCTCAACACTGGTGGTGATCGTAGTGGGCATCACGCTGGATGCCTTCCTCTTTAAAGGGGCTAAAACATTGCCTTCTTACTGGGGCAAGGTGCCTGATCGGGCGCAGTATGCACTCTTTGCACTGCCGGTCGCCTTCACTTGGCTGATGGGATTGATGGGCTATGTACGCTCTTCAGTGAAGACCCATTGGCATGTCTATACGGTGATGAAAGATAACTCGCCTGATAACTTTATCCCGACCATCGGATACGCCGGTAACATGATTACCCTTGTTACTGTGCTGTTTCTGATCCTGGTGTTGTTTATGTTCTGGATTGCCAATTTGAGCGCCACCAAACAGCCCAAACCGGCTGTGAGTGCTGATGGAGGTGCGGCATGAATGTGTTGAGTAAATCACTCGGTTTCAGCCTTGGCATGATCCTGATTTTCACCCTGGTGGCCAATCTTCTTCCCCAAGTAGAGGGTGAGGCACCCGTTGAGAAGAAGGTTGATCTGGGTGCTTTGACGATGGATAGCTATATTGCTCTGGGTGAGACGCTGTTTAGTGGAAAGGGGACCTGTGCTCTCTGCCACAATGCACTGGGTCGTGCGCCTGATCTACTGGTGATGAATGTGGCTGGTGTGTCGGAAGAGCATCTTGCCGATGAGCGATATAAAGGCAAAGCGACCAGTGTTGAGGAGTATCTGCATGAGTCGATGGTTGACCCAGGTGCTTATGTAGTGGCTAGCTTTGGTAAAAAAGGGAGTAATGATACCGAATCCCCCATGCCTGCGGTTAACAAAGCACCGATCGAACTGACTGAAATTGAGATCAATGCCATCATCGCATTCCTCCAAGCAAAAGATGGTAATGATGTCACGGTTGAGTTGCCCACTGAGGCGCCGCCAGTGGTAGCCGTGCCCGCTGTAGGTAGTGCTCCTGCATCCGCTGCGACGGCAGAAGAGGCGCTTAAAAAATATGGTTGTCAGGCGTGTCACTCCATGTTGGGTAGTGAGTCTTCAGTTGGCCCTGCGTTGAATGGCATCGGCTCAAGCCAGAGTGCCGAGCAGATCACGCTAAGCATTACCGATCCGGCTGCGGCAATTGTCGAAGGCTTCTCTCCAGGTGTTATGCCTGCTGATTTTGCAGAGAAGATGACGGTGAAGGAGCTGAAGATGATTGTCGACCTGTTGCTGGAGCAGAAAGAGTGAGAAATTTAAAAATACCTGCATTTTGGCAGGCGATATTAGTTATTGTTATCGCCTATTTGGTACTGGATAACGCCTTTCCACCGCTGCTTCCTTTGACCCTGTTGGTGCAGTACATGATCATCGTGGTGATTGGTGTGCTGCTCTACTACTCATTTGAAGATAAGCGTTGGGCTGAGTTTCAACAGCCCATTTTTGCGGTACTGCGTGATGATGATAAAACGGTTGTTCGTTGGGGTTTCTTAATCTTGATCCCAGCCATTATTGGCTACACCGTTTATGGTTTGGTTAAGCCGAGTAATGATGCGCCGGTTGAGCTGCGCCAAGTGCATCCTGCACCGCCATCATCCCTCAAGGTCTACAACAAAAAATTTGACCTGGGTTCGCTAGAGAATCCGGTGCGTGAAGATATCTTAGCGACTATCGCTGTCGATAAAGAGGCGGGTTGGGAGAAATACGATACGGCGGTATTGGCCGGTCGTGATGTCTACTATGAAAACTGTTTCTACTGTCATGGTGATCTGCTGGATGGTAAAGGCCATTATGCAGAGGGCTTTAACCCACAGCCGATTAACTTTCTAGACCCAACCATCATTCCACAGTTGCAGGAGTCATTCCTCTTCTGGCGTATCACCACCGGTGGTCCTGGACTACCCAAAGAGGGTACGCCGTGGAACTCTGCAATGCCCGTTTGGCATGAGATGTTGAGTGAAAATGATGTTTGGAATGTGATCACCTTTATCTTTGACTACAACGGTCAGGTGCCGCGTATCTGGGACCCTGAAGTATCAAAAGCGGTCACAGCTATCAAAAATGAGGTGCGGGCAAAACGTAAAAACATTAAAGGAGAGGCGCTCTATAAGTTCCGTTGTGAAGTGTGTCATGGTGAATTTGGTATGGGTGATGGTGTTGCAGCAGAGCTCATGTACCCCAAACCACGAGACTTCACCCTTGCGCTCTTTAAGTATAAAAGCTCACCGGGTACTCAGCTGCCGTTGGATAAGGATCTCTTCAATACCATCAAGTTTGGTCTGCAAGGAACCGGCATGCCAGGTTGGAGGACAGTGATGAGTGATGAGCAGATTAACAGTCTGCTACCTATTATCAAAAGCTTCGATCTAACTCTCGCATGGGCACCAGAAGATGCTGATGATGAGCTGTTTGATGATGAGGGTCGTTACACCAAGACTGACTTCAATGTGGTCTCCGACAATGAGCCACTAGTGGGACAGATCGCCTACTCTGATGAGTCAATTGAGAAGGGTCGTAAAGCCTTCCTTAAATCCTGTAAGGAGTGTCATGGAGTAGAGGGTCGTGGCAACATCCTCTCCGGCAAGAAGCTAGAGGATGATTGGGGTAACCGCATCTGGCCACGAGATCTGAGCAAACCTTGGACATGGCGCGCCACTCAATCGACAGCTAAAGGTGAAGATGAGCGTGATAAGACGATCAGGAATATCTATGCTCGTCTCTCAATTGGTATCCCTGGTACCCCAATGCCTGCCCATCGTGCGGTAGAAGAGGGCAATACTGATCCAGTGAGCCTGGATGACCGCTGGCATATTGCCAACTTTGTCTACAGCCTGCGTGATACCACCGTACAACCTGTCGATGGCCCTGTTGTCACTGGCATGAAGTTGGTGGGTAGTTTGCCAACATCGCTGGAAGATGAGCGTTGGTCACAGGCTCCTGCGGTTACGCTGCCGATGGTGCCCAATATCATCAAAGAGGACCGCCTCTTTACGCCTCTCAATAACGCCGTCACTGTGCGTGTGCTCTACAATGACAAGGATATCGCATTCCTACTCTCGTTTAATGATCGCACCGAGAGCCGTCCTGGTATTGACTACTTTACCGACCTACAAGATGAAAACCTTGAGATGTTTCCTGATGCGATGGCGATTCAGTTCCCTAAAGAGAACGCCTACGCAGTACGGCCGGTTGAGAAACCACTCTTCCGACACGGTGATGCCAAGCGTAACACCACGATCTGGTATTGGAATGCTGGAAGTGTCAAACCTGAAAAACGTGAATCAGCCATGCTGTTGGATGCCACTGGCCCCAACAATAAGCTTGAGCCGCGTATGAAGGATAGAAGCTTGAAGAGTCTAGCTGGTTGGAAAGAGGGCGAGTGGCAGATATTGATGACACGCTCACGTAAAGGGGGTGCCAGTGGTGATGTCAATTTTGATGAAGGTCAGTTTATCCCCGTCTCCTTTGCAAACTGGGATGGCAGCAATGGTGAAGTCCGTGCACGCCACACCTTAAGCACTTGGTACTGGCTGATGCTGCCACCTGAGTTGGATGTCAATAAGGTTTATGGAATGCCGGCAGGTATCGCCCTGTTCTTCTTCCTCATGGGCCTAATGATTGTCAATTCACAA
>JAMOMH010000320.1 GCA_027068675.1 Sedimenticola sp. | reverse complement strand
CCAGAGCCTAGTCCCAGAACCACCAGAGAGAATGACGGGAATCATACGGTAAGCCCTGTTGATTGAAACAATATTAAATACCTTAATAAATTATTTTTTTTAACTATTAACGTAAGGTATATCCTTGCCGGGCATCCTAACACTCTTAGAGGATTTCCACTATCTGTAGCCAACTCTAGTAATTAAGAACTGGCCATTTCCGAGCCATAAGATGATAGTCACAAGGTTTAAAGAGACTATTAGGGAACCCCTGAATAAGTCATGATTGTTTTATACTGGTACTGGCTGAAATTTTAGCTGAGCTTTAGCAAGCCTTATGCTTTAGTGCAACTAGACTTATTCGGAGTTTCCTTAGAGCAAAGAGGGGTTTTAGCTAATCTTCAATGGGGAAGGTTTATCAATAACATAGCCTTGAGCATAGTCAACGCCAATGCTCTTTAACAGATCCAATATCTCTTCATTTTCAACATATTCAGCAACAGTATATTTGCCCATCAATTGACCTATTTCATTGATCGACTTAACCATGGCCCGGTCTACTTTATCACTGACGATATTACGCACAAACTCCCCATCAATTTTTAGAAAATCAACGGGAAGATGCTTCAAATAGCCAAACGACGACATTCCACTGCCAAAATCATCGAGCGCAAAGCGGCACCCCTCTTTGCGCAGTGCTTCAATGAAGAACCCAGCTTTAGCCATGTTGCTAATGGCTGTTGTTTCAGTAATTTCAAAACAGACCTTATCAAATGAGACTTCATATTTGTTGAACTGCTCTTTTACATAGCTTAGGAAGATTGAGTCTGTAATTGATTGACCTGATAGATTGATAGCCACTAAGCCAATTTGTTCTTGCTTATCACCCTGTTCATGCAACCATCTAAGTGTTGTACGTACAACCCAGCGGTCAATATTTGGCATCAAATTATATCGCTCAGCAGCCGTAATCATATCTACCGTTGAGAGGATTTCACCATTATCACCCTCCATCCTTATTAGAATTTCAAAGTGCAATTTACCATCAGAAAGCGCTTTATTAAGCGGCCTTAGCTCCTGTCGGTATAGATGGAAACGCCCCTCTTCAAATGCTTGATGGATACAAGTAACCCAGCGCAGTTCACCTCGCTGTTTAGTCAGCTCTTGATCATCTGGGGTGTAGACATGCTTTCGGTTTCTACCATCATCTTTTGCTCGATAGCAGGCGGCATCAGCTGCTCTGAGCACTTCAAACATACTTTTCCCAATACCCTCTATTGGCACAATACCGACACTAGCCCCGATGGTGAATGTCTTATCCTGCCAGATGAAGCGAAATAATCGGATGCTCTCTAAAAGCTCATTTGCCAGCTCTTTAGCCTTATCGAGGGGACACCCTTCAAGTAAAATACCAAATTCATCACCACCGAGACGTGCCAAAACATCACTCGCTCGAACTTTAGTGTGCAATAGACCCGCTAACTGCCTTAGCAATTCATCACCTGCTGGATGCCCACTGGTGTCATTAACAATTTTGAATTGATCAAGGTCCATAAACAACAGGCAGTGCTGACTCTCTTCAGTAGCTGATTTTAAGAGGGTTTCCAGACGCTTCTCAAACTCACGCCGATTAACTAACCCAGTTAACGAATCATGGGTCGCTTGAAATGAGAGCTGCTCTGCCAGATAGTGAGCTTCGGTAATATCACGCAGGTAGGCAGTGAATAGTAGCTCCCCCCCCACATCAATTTGAGTAATGGCGAGTTCAGCCGGAAATTGTGAGCCATCAGCACGCATGGCTGTAATTTCAATACGTTTGCCTAGTAGACACTGTTCACCCGTTGTCAGATAGCGTGCTATACCATTTCGGTGCGCCTCACGCTGCTCTGGCGGAATAATTAGAGCGGCCATTTCACAGCCAACAACCTTTTGGCGACTATACCCAAAGGTCTTTTCTGCTGCTGGGTTAAACTCAACTATTCGCCCCTCTCTATCAATTGTCACCACGCAATCAAGTGCCGACCGGACAATCGCACCCTCACGCATTTCACTATTAACTCTTGCGGTAACGGCATCCATACGTTCTTGAATTTGGCGTTTTAAAATGAGATAGCCCAAGACAATAGCAAGAAGCCCAATAAGCCAAAGCACCCCAAAAACGGTGAGAATATTAAAATAAGTTGCAGCTTCCCGCTCTTTTATTTTGGTCATGGGCAAGATGATGCTAGAGGCATCAAATATCTGCTCCCCTTGGCGCTTATCATCATGGCATCTACTACAGGAGTTTTGTGTTGCAATAGGCTGAAGCAATCTCAGCGTTGGCTGACCATCCATATCAACAACAACCTGCATCACCTCTTTTTCCCCCTCAGAGAGGCGTTTTAAGGCTCTCCTCTCCCAGGCATCCGGCACAAGATGTGAATGCTCAGGCACTGTGCTAATCACTCGATTAATGGAGTCACTGCTGTAATTCCCCACAGACTGAACCAATTGTAGAGGGTTGAGCAACATCAATTCAGTACCAGAGGGGGTGGTAATGTTGTGATCATCAAGGTGTGCAGGTAAGGGGTCTAAGCGTTTTTTTGTGACGGGGACATAAACTCTCTGCTGATTGGCTACCCAGGCCAGCAAAGCCAGATTTTTTTCATAATGGACGCGTGCCTGAGTAGCGGCTAAATCGAGTGTAACCTGAGACTCTTGGTTAAAACTCCATAACACCATGCCCCCCATCAACATCGTCCAAAAAAAGATCAGGACAGTTGCATAAGAGCTGACTCGAAATTTGACTACCATTGTCATTTTTCTTTTATCTTCATGATAAAGTTAACGGTCCACTTTTTTGTAGGCTTATATAGCAATGGTGAGGGGCTTCAGGATTAATTATTATTTAACGATAGACTAAAAAATCCACAGCACTTCTTTGATTATAACCTCACACAAAAATCAAGCGATTTATCTTCAAATATAGGCGGTCAAGGGCACGCATGATCAGCTGAAGTACTGTAAATTACCGCCTCAATCTCAGCAATTAAGTGAGGAACTCTTTCCATCACACCGTGAATATCTGGCTCTATCAAGCCTGTTATTGGCCAAATTCTATGATCAACATCCAACAGAGCCTCATTCAAGGGAGTGCCTCTACTTCCAGCTAAAACCAAGTAGTCTGCCAAATGGATAATAGCGGTCTCTAGTGCAAACTCTGAGCTCTCAAAAGGCTGATGATGGCAGCGAGCTGCTGCACAAACACTGCCTGGAAGCCGCCACTGTTTAAACAGTTCATAGCCAACCTCTTGATGAGTAAAGCCTAAAATATCTTGCTCAGCATCCAACAGTAACGTCTCATCACCATCAATGACAAAAAGCAGGTCTCGAGCTAACTCAGGCAACGCCTGGTAGATAACCAATTTGCCCACATCATGAAGCATACCCATGACAAAAAACCGCTCTGGATGTAAAACATGGCTACATGTAGCAAACTCTTTGGCTATCACACCCGTGCTCACTGCATTTCGCCAAAACTGATTCATATTGACTAATTCAGCGGGGATATCTGTAAAAACCTCAGCGGTAGCCGTCGTGATAGCTAAATTTCTCAGATCACTGGTACCAACAATGGTTATGGCACGAGAGATGGTATCTACCTTGCCCCGCAAGCCATAAAAACTACTATTGACCATTTTCAACAATCGTACGGAGAGGTTTGTATCCTGCGAAATCACTTGTGCAATATCAATGGCAGAGTACCGCTGAGAGTCAATCATCTCATTGACCCTCAAGAACAGATCTGGCAATGAAACCAGCTGTTCTACATCTTTAACCAGTGCTTGTGGTGTCATCTAACCAACGCTCCAAATTTCACAATCCAGCACACTCCGCCAACGCTTTTCTAGAGCATTTGTGGAGTAGGCTATCCCATATAAAAACATTATCTACCTAGCGGCAAAAAAGTGCTTTTCTTTAAAAAAATATTGGTTTATTGATGGTCAGCATACTTCCATCCCTCCTCTCCTATTCCTGAGCTGGACATCTTCGTGTTAATCTAAAAGATAATTCTCTAAATATTTGCTCAAAGAGAAGTTTTAACCTAACAAATTAACACCTAGCAAGGCATGAAGGATCATTTTTGATGGGCACAAAATCAGGCTCACGCCGAAGTAAGTATCAGACCCAATTCCAGCCACTTATGAATGAGTGTAGAGACATGGTTATTGTCTACACCAACGCATTGCTGGCAGAGCTTTTCACAAACGCTGATACAGCACTGCTGGATTTTGCCAAAAAAGCAGAGAGCAATGAGCTACAAAATCGGTTTTTTGAGGCCATAAGCGAGATACAGATTAAACGCTCTGCCATCGAAAAACACTTTCGAGAGAGCGTTAGTCACGATTTTGATCAATTTTGGAGTCTATCCTCTAGTCACTCAACCTTTGAAAATAGCGGCAAGAAAACAGAGCTAGAACTGGTCGATGTCGTGCAGATGGATGAGAGTGTTGCCACAGAGAACATGACCAGCCGCACCGAAATCGATAACGCCCCTCAACTCTATGCACTAGGGCAGCGATTAGCTGTCATAAATGGTGGGGAGATGTGCAAGCAAAGCAGCCTACCCGCTTGCCCACACCTTCTGGTCAGCGCCTTTCATAGCGCTATCACTCCGCTCAATATCAGTTCAAAAATCCGACTTATTATCCTTGCGCTATTCAATCGCTACGTTCTAAAGCAGATCAGCTCTCTCTATGACGATATCAACAACACTTTAAAAGATGCAGGTGTATTACCTCACTTGAGGCCCACGATCGCTAAATCAGAGACAAGGCAGCACGAACAATCAGCCTCCTCTCCTCAGGCCAAAGAGGAGAGCAGCGCACCAGAAGAGCTTGGTGAGGAACTTTTCACATCAATATTAGACCTGCTAGGTGCCAAACGAAGGGAGCTTAAAGCAAGCAAACCAAACCGTGGCTCAGCTACAAAAGGGGCAAGCAGAGGCAAGCCCGCTCCCCCCATCCAACAAAATGAGCTGATCTCCGCTATTCAACAGCAGCAGGCAGATACCACCAACAACTCACGCCCTGATGCCACTGAGGATCTCCTATTCATCCCAAACATCGAGATTGATGAGCAGTTTCTCCAACGCATTAAAAATACACTGGTAGAAGAGCGCACCAATATCTACAATAGCGTCAGTCATGGTCAAATAGACACACTCGATGAAGACACCATCGACC
>JAMOMH010000319.1 GCA_027068675.1 Sedimenticola sp. | reverse complement strand
TGGGTGATCTGGTGATCTGCGCTCCCGTTGTACAGCGTGAGGCAGCAGAGCAACAGAAAAATTGTCAGGCACACTGGGCACATTTGGTGATCCACGGTACTCTGCACCTGCTCGGTTATGACCATATCGAAGAGAGTGAAGCATTGATAATGGAATCGCGTGAAAAAGAGATTTTAGCGGCTCTGAGTCTGCCAGACCCCTACCGATAAACAAGCCAATGATCCCTGCCATAATCGCCTTTTTGACGGGTGTATCAACCACCCTCGCTTTTGCCCCATTCTCGCTATTTCCAATGGCAATCATTGGCCCTGCCATTCTCTTCTGGCTACTACTAAAGCAGCCCTGTTTTCACATCGGTTTCCTCTATGGGCTGGGGCTGATGGGCAGCGGCATCTCTTGGCTCTATGTTAGCGTTGAGCAGTTTGGCAACCTCGGCACCTTCATACCAGCACTCT
This sequence comes from Sedimenticola sp., assembly GCA_027068675.1. Classification (GTDB taxonomy): domain Bacteria; phylum Pseudomonadota; class Gammaproteobacteria; order Chromatiales; family Chromatiaceae; genus JAKITT01. The sequence goes on along the minus strand of JAMOMH010000319.1, from coordinate 4,769 downwards.
TCACCTTCGCTTTTATCGCCTTTGTCGCGCAGCTCTACGGTCTATTTGGCTGGCTCTGCCAACATTTAGGGTCACGACTTGCCATTCACAATCTACTGTTAATCTACCCCGCCCTCTGGGTCTTGATTGAGTGGTGTCGGAGCTGGCTTTTAACGGGTTTCCCCTGGCTCTCAGTGGGCTACTCTCAAATCGATTCACCATTGGCAGGCTTTGCCCCCATCTTGGGGCTGCTTAGCGTCAGTTGGGCCGTTGTGCTTAGTGCCGGACTACTCATAACCGTGCTAACAACCTCACCTAAAATAAGAGCCGCCAGCCTGCTTGGCCTAGTGCTACTTTGGGCTACAGGCGAAGCACTGCGCAGTGTTGAGTGGAGCAGCAGCCACGGCAAACCGATCAAAGTGGCACTGATACAGGGAAATATTCCACAGAAGATCAAATGGAATCCTGAGCAGTTGATGCCAACACTTCAGCTCTTCTCCGATCTCACCATGCAGCACAAAGATGCCGATCTGATCATCTGGCCTGAAACAGCTGTGCCTGGGCTATTCTCTCAACTCGATGCTGAGTTTTTCAAACCACTGGAGTTGCTACTACAGGAGAGCAATAGCAACCTTCTGCTGGGCGTTGTGCTGTTGGATAAAGAGAGACAAGGCTACCAAAATGCAATGGTGGGTCTTGGTGCTAACCGGGCCTTCTACACCAAGCAGCATTTAGTCCCATTTACAGAGTATCTACCGCTAAAACCACTATTTGGCCCCATCGTTGAGCTATTCTCAATCCCGATGTCCAACTTCACGTTGCACCCCAACTGGCAGCCAACCATTAAACTCGGTGAGTACACCATCGGCATGTCAATCTGCTATGAAGATGCTTTTGGGGCTGAGATGATTCGAGCTTTGCCAGAGGCTGACTTCCTTGTTAACACCAGTAATGACGCTTGGTTTGGTGACTCATTGGCACCTCATCAACATCTGGAGATCGCTCGTATGCGTGCATTGGAGGTGGGCCGCTATCTACTACGCGGTACCAATACGGGAATATCGGCCATTATCGGCCCACAGGGTGAAATTCTTCACCATTCACCCCTCTTCGAAGAGCATGTGCTGCGGGGCGAAATTAGGCCAATGTCGGGTCAAACACCCTACTCTTATATTGGCAATTGGGGCATTCTGCTACTGCTCATCAGCACACTAAGCTGCGGTCTATTGTTTAGCTATAAACTAAAACAAGGGGAAAAATAATGGTCGAGACCTACTGGGATTTCTGGATAGGTGGCCTTGCCATTGCCACTGTCGCCTTTCTAATTACATTCGTAACGGGGCAGTTCATCGGCGTCACAAAAGGGTACGCCAGCATCTGCTCAATAGTGAGCAAACACCCCTTCTTCCACCGCCCTGAGATGGGTGGGGCATTTGGTTTTCGTACCCTATTTGTCATTGGCATCATGCTAGGTGGCCTACTGGCTGCTCTCACAACTGAGGGTAGCTGGAACCCCTCATTTGATTATGGCTGGTTTGATAAACTCTATGGCGACAACCTTATCGTTAAGGCCTTCCTGCTCACATTTGGTGGGGCTTGTTGGGGTTATGGCGCACGCATGGCCGATGGCTGCACCTCAGGCAACGCTATTGGCGGTCTATCCAAAGGCTCACTAGCCAGCCTAATCACCACCTGTGCTTTTATGATCTCCGGCATCTCAGCCACCTTCTTGATCAACTATCTACTGGGAGGCCTATGATGATCCGTTTTGTCTTTCTGCTATTTGGCATCGCCTTTGGTTATATTCTGATCAAATCAGGTGTCTCCAACTACGATGTAATCCGTGAGATGTTTCTCCTACAGAGCTGGCACCTCTATGGTGTGTTAGCGACGGCTGTTGGCACCACCTTTGTGTTAACTCAAACCATGAAACGGTTAGAGACCAAGGCGATTCTAACGGGTGAACCGATCAATATGTCGGTCAAGCCACCCTCTAGAAACCACCTCTATGGCGGCCTGATCTGTGGCTTAGGCTGGGCGATCACCGGCGCATGTCCAGGCCCGGCGTTGGCTCAAATTGGTTTCGGCACCATGGCGGGCCTATTCACTATGATCGGTGCTTTTTTAGGCACCTATCTTTATGGCCTACAGCAAAAAACATAATGCGCCTCCTACCAACGACAGTGAGAGAGGCATCTCACCCTTCAATTCTCGGTACACCCTCTGTTGTCACTATCTGACGACGCCCCTCAACCAGATCGAGTAACACCTCTCCAGCGACACTTTTACGCCAACCGCTCAATAGTGCAATATCCCGTTCACCATTGATCAGTCGATCCAGCTCTTTGCGACCCGCAATGATGGCGGGAGAGATCTTCTGCTGCTGGGCCAATATCCGTAATGCGCACATCAACAGATCCGCTAACGCCTCTTGAACTGGGCTGGGGCGCTTCGACCGCTTCTCCACCGGCCACTGCTCTTTGGGTATCGCTCTCGCCTGTTTGATCAGTTGCAGTAGATCTTCACCATGACGCTCAACCAACCGATCCTCTACACCTCGTAGCTTCAACAGCTGTGTTTTATCACTCGGCGTACGGCGTGCTATTTCAAGCAAGATCTCATCTTTTACCATCCATTTACGCGGTTTATCACATTTTATAGCTTGTAGTTCGCGCCATGCTGCCAGTTGTTGCAGCACGGCTATCTGCACCCCTTTGAGGTGTTGACGCCCTTTTACACGTTTCCAACAACTCTCTGGATCGATCTGGTAGGTGGCAGGATCAGCCAGCATATTGAAATCATCGTCCAACCACTGAAGTCGCCCCATGCTCTCAAGTGCTGCTCGCTGCTGGAGATAAACATCACCCAAATGGATCACATCATCCAACGCATAACGAACCTGCTCTTGCTCTAGCGGGCGTTGGCTCCAGTCAGTACGGGAGGCTCCCTTCTCCAACTCAATGCCCAACACTTTCTGCACTAAACTACCATAACCAACCTGTTCGCCTTGACCTAAGAGCGAGGCGGCAACCTGGGTATCAAACAGTGGTGCGGGGAGGCGTTGCCAAAGCTGGTAGAAAATCTCCAAATCTTGACGCCCTGCGTGAAACACTTTGACAATTTTCTTATCAAATAGCAGATCCATTAGGGGCGAGAGATCCTCCAAACGAATTGGGTCGATACAGAGAGCCTCTTTGCCATTACTAATTTGCAACAGGCAGAAGTGGGGAAAGTAGGTGCGCTCACGGATAAACTCTGTATCCAACGCCAACCAGGGGCTATCCTGTAAGCGCTCACAGAGCTGTTTGAGTTGTTGGGGGGTATCTACGAAATGCTCTTGCATCGACTCTCTGCATTTTTTACTTTTCAAAGTGTCAGGGTAACACTATTTTCAGTTGCTATTTTTATTGGTTTTAGGAGTACAAAGGTTAGAATAGCACTCCATCACACACTGTCAGACGAGGCTTTTTTGAAAGCACTGATTAACTATTTTTTTGATCTCTGCCTATTACGAGTCAATCCACAAGATTTGCCCGCATCACAGGCACTGCTCTCGATCACCTTTATCTGCAATGTTTTAGTAGGTTTGCTACTGATTGGTGATGTACGCCCACACCCCATTGCTGCTCTGTTTGAGAGTTTTTTAGGGGCCACACTACTACTCGGCACACTTTGGCTGATGTTATCACTGAGAAAAATGAGAGGGCGTTTTACTCAATCTGCCACTGCATTGATGGGGAGTGGCCTGCTACTTAGTTTGATTGCATTGCCCCTTTTGGTGCTGGCTGACAACAGCCAAAACGAGCCAAATTTAGCCGGTGTTTTGCTACTGCTTCTGGTGATGTGGAGCCTCATCGTACTTGGCCATATAGTGCGCCACACCTTTACACTACCGCTCTCATCTGCTATTGGTGTTAGCCTGCTCTACACCATCTTTTCCTATATCGTTATGGCCAATATTTTTCAGGTAAGTTGATGCATATTCATATCCTCGGCATCTGTGGCACCTTTATGGGTGGCATTGCCAACTTAGCCCACTCTCTTGGCTTCCGAGTTACGGGGTCAGATGCCAATGTTTACCCCCCGATGAGTACTCAATTAGAGTCGATCGGTATTGAACTGATGGAGGGTTATGAGATTGAACATCTTCAGCCAGAACCCGATTTGGTCATCATTGGCAATGCCCTCTCACGTGGTAACCCTGCGGTGGAGTATCTGCTCGACAGCAATATCAACTACACCTCTGGGCCACAGTGGTTGGCGGAGCATCTGCTTAAAGATCGCTGGGTTTTGGCAGTTGCCGGCACCCACGGCAAGACAACTACTGCAAGTATGTTGGCCTGGCTACTTGAGGATGCTGATCTAAACCCTGGCTTTTTAATTGGCGGTATTCCAGAGAATTTTGGCACCTCTGCACGCCTGGGAGAGGCACCTTTTTTTGTCGTTGAGGCGGATGAGTATGACACCGCTTTTTTTGATAAACGCTCCAAGTTTATCCATTACCGTCCTCGCACCTTGGTACTCAACAACCTTGAGTTTGACCACGCCGATATCTTTGAAGACCTGGAGGCCATTCAGCGTCAGTTCCACCATCTGATACGCACCGTACCTGGGCGTTGTGGTCGGATTATCACCCCCCTATCCGATGGTAACCTGCACGATACCCTCGATATGGGCTGCTGGACACCCGTTGAACACTTTGATCCCGAGATGGAGGCCTTCTGGCACATCACCAACAGCAGTGCCGATGGCAGCTCTTTTGATGTCATTTGTGATCGAGAGAGGGTAGG
>JAMOMH010000318.1 GCA_027068675.1 Sedimenticola sp. | reverse complement strand
GCCTATAGACAGGGACGAATCCCACGACCAATAGCTCATTTTTATTTTCTCTCTTTGACATACGCAAGCAAAACATTATTTTTGAAACTCAGAACAAAAGATAGCTACATGTGTAAACTTTTGTATCGTTTTTCCTTGAGTAAGCATGCTGTATTTTACAGAGTACAAATTCCTGTTGAGAAAGGGATGTGCCACCCACCTGAATCGAGCCCTGTATCTACAGCAGAGCCAAAAAAGCAATGAATAAGGTGAAGTAGAGACAGAGCAAATATTATCAGGAGACCCATCCTAACATTTACTAATGTTCTACGTGAGATTACGGCGGGAAACTTTATTTGCGTGTAAAGGGCTAAGGAGCCTCTGAGCAAGTCATTTAGGCAAGTAGTAGAAAATTAAACCCAAAAAGATTAACCCATAGATCACTGTGGTACGTCGGGCAGTGAACAATTTAGGCTGTTCTGCAGGGAGATCATGTAGCAATGATCGTTCTCGGTCATCAACTTGATCAAAGGCAGGAAGACATCTAACCCGCATATGGTGAAAAATTGTTAGAGTGTGCACCAATACCTTATCTGCCTCCGCATGGTGATGTTCTTGATGAAGAGAACCATCTATTAACACTACCGCCTTAATACAGCACAATATGCCTGTAGTGGCTTTAGTTCCAGGTAATACCTGGAACTCGAATATTTTGTCATCATACGTAAGACGGAATAGGTATTGACATAAAATTGTATCCCGACCAATTAACTCTACCGTTACCTGTTTGTCATTAAACCATCCTATTTTTTTGGGAAAAAGAGCATCTTGAGTAAGCTTACTCATATTAGTAATTGTTAGAAACTGCCGGCACATCACCTCTTTCTGTCTCAGATGCATACTCGTTAGCTTTGTCTCTCTTTCCATATGGATTCTCATTACAAACATTACCTAAAACCACTCATTGCATCCTTATAAAGGTCACGAGACGTGGTTAACTTTGTGATAGTGCATGCTTACGGGTCAATTTTGTCAGAATGAGGCTATCTCCTGCATTACTGATAATTAGGAGGGGCTTCAAGAATTATTCAGATCAAAGCAGATGTGGTGGGCACTTCTAAAACTTTAATATTTAGAAAGCAATTAAAAAAATATCGCGAAAATGCTTCAAGTACATTTCTCTCTACTTATAATTTATCCTGCCTACCAAGCCTTTCATTGTTGGAGTGAACTATAAATCAGGATGAAAACTCCAAACAATGACTAAAGCAATAATGTCACAATTGTTCACAAAGCAATTGTATTTAGCTCAGACATCTTATCCAGCCACTGAAAACAGCAAGCAGTTAAGCCCCTCTGTCAGGATAGTTGTCATCCAATCGAAATTGGATTTCAATAATCACCATGAGGGTGGCAGAGAGCGTATGAAATGGGCTTTCCATTAGAGAGAAAAGAGGCCGTCTTAAAAAAAGATGTTACCTCCACACAACAAATCAACCCCTGAGTTGACTAAGGAAGAAGGTATCTCAGCAGGCACCTTGTACAACTGGAGAAAGGCAGCCAGAGCAGAAGGTTGACTGATACATGAAAGTATACTGATTATGCAATATGTGGAGAGTCAGCACCGTATTACTATCCGTGATGCAGAGAAGCTGATAACTATTGTATTAAGGCCAACAATTAAAAACCGCCTCTCTCAATTGGTTGAACAAGGCTTGCTCGCTCGTTATGGAAAGGGTCGAGGGACTTGGTATAGTAAGCCAGTTAAACAACGGAGGATGGTTGATGCGTTTTAATAAGTGGTATGGGGTGATAAGTGCAGTTTTACTCATCACTGTGGTGGGCTGTGCAACGTCGCCAACAGGGCGAGATCAACTGCTATTGGTCTCTGAGGAGAGTGCGATTGCTGCCTCAAAACCGGCCTATGTGCAGATGCTTGAGCCTTATAAAAAAGAGGGTAAACTTGACTCTGACCCAGTATTAAATAAGCGGGTTAAATTGATTATTTCACGCCTAATCGCACAGGCGGTTTTGGTCAGGCCAGAGACAAAAGATTGGGAGTGGAGTATTCGTATTATTGATGAACCAGAGATGGTTAATGCCTGGGCGATGGCGGGTGGAAAAATGGCACTCTACACGGGCTTAATCCAAAAAATTAAACCAACGGATGATGAGCTGGCCAATGTTTTGGGGCATGAAATTGCCCATGCATTGGCGAAACATACCGCTGAGCGGATGTCGATTGCCATGGCAAGTCAGGTTGGCATTATGGCGATTGGCATGCTCTCCGATAAACCAGGTGTGGCAATGGCAGGGGCCTCATTGGCGGCACAGTTGGCAATTACACTGCCCAACAGTCGTACTTCTGAGTCAGAGGCAGATGAGATTGGTATCGAGCTGGCCGCTAAAGCGGGTTATAACCCGCAAGGAGCGGTGACGTTATGGGATAAAATGGGTAAGCTATCAGGTGACAAACCACCTGAGTTTCTGAGCACTCACCCAGATCCAAAAAATCGAAAAAAAGCACTCAGTAAAATGGTGAAGAAGATGCAGCCTTACTACGAGGCGAATATTGAACGCCCTATTTTTGAAATTAAACCGGTAATAAACACGGTGGAGAAGTAGATGAACGGCACTCTCTATATTTTTGCAGCGCCTTCGGGAGCAGGCAAGACCAGCCTGATTGAATCACTTCGAAAGCGGCGACCTGAGTTGGCACTCTCAATTTCACACACCACTCGTCCAATGAGACCTGGCGAAGAGAGTGGCGTGCATTACCATTTTGTCGATCAAACTGCATTTGTTGAGATGATTAACCAAGGCGCTTTTCTGGAACATGCTGAGGTGTTCGGCAATTTTTATGGCACCAGCGAAGCTGCTGTGCGAGAGCAGTTACAGCAAGGTGTTGACCTGATTTTAGAGATTGATTGGCAGGGTGCTCAGCAGGTTCGTAAATGTTTTCCAGAGGCTGTAGGCATCTTTATTTTGCCACCTAATAGTGAGGCGCTACGCCAGCGATTGAGTGACCGTGGGCAGGATGATAAGAGGGTGATCCAAGAACGTATGGATCAGGCGGTTAGTGAGATGAGCCACTATGGTGAGTTTGACTATCTGGTAATCAATGATAATTTCGATGTTGCTCTGACGGAATTGGAGGCGATTATTGTCGCCCAGCGGCTGCGAGAGCTGCAACAGAGTAGCCGATATGAAGAGCAGATTCGACAGCTATTGATGGGAGAATAAATCAGACTCACTCAGCACCTGATCTATAGAATCGAAGATGCAGAGACCCATGAATTGAGGCCCTGGTATGCACCAATATAACCATGAAACATGCTCAAGGCGGATCACCTCTCCATCATGCAAAAATAGGAAAGCCCGATTAATTTCAAATTAATCGGGCTTTTTAAGGCTGATGGGTTATGCAATATTTTTCTTCTGGAGATATTCACTATATTGCATATCTTCATGAAGAATATGGTTTGTCCACCACTTGTGGAGATAGGCTAAAAGCTTCTTCGAGTCAGATTGCTGTTCAGAGATTGCCTCAGTGGAGAATTTGACGATATTTTCGACATACGCTACATGTTTTGATTTGTGGTTCTCAAAATCGGGGTAGCCATGTTTTTGTAGCAGTAGCTCTTCATAGGCTAAGTGCTCTTTGGCGTACTTTAGCATCTCAGCAAGCACCTCAGGTACAGATTCTGTTTTGCTGGAGGTGTTTGAGGCGACAATGAGTCTATTGATGATTTGGATAATGTTTTTATGCTGTTCATCAATGGACGGGACACCCACACTGTATGCATTGGACCAAATTATCTCTTCCATAAACATCTAGCCTATATTTTGATTGATATTGTTATAAGAATAAGCGCCCTTGCCCATTTGTCAATTTATGGCGCACATTTTAATTGAGATTAAAGCGTGGTGGGTTGTTTTGTTGTGCTGAACTAGTGTCTAACTGCTCAATGACTCCCAGCCGTGTTAAATAACCGTTGGTTCGCTGGCCGTACGGCTGGTAGAATGCTGGGTCTCGTAAGATTTGGTCATTATAGAAATTAAGTATGATTGTGTTGTATGGCGTTAAATAGCATAGAAGAGATTGTTGAGGATTTGCGTCAGGGCAAGATGGTTATCATCTTGGATGACGAGGATCGTGAGAATGAGGGCGATCTGCTGATGGCGGCAGAGTTGGTCACGCCAGATGCGATTAATTTCATGGCCCGTTATGGTCGGGGTTTGATCTGCCTAACTCTGACAGATGAGCATTGTCAGCGGCTGCGTTTGCCTTTGATGGTTGATGATAATGCAGCGGCACTTGCCACTAATTTCACCGTCTCGATTGAAGCTGCAGAAGGGGTGACCACCGGTATCTCCGCGGCAGATCGTTCGACAACCATTTTGGCTGCAGTTGCTGAAGATGCTGAGCCGAAAGATCTAGTCCAGCCAGGCCATATCTTTCCTCTTAAGGCGCAACCGGGTGGCGTTTTGGTGCGCTCAGGGCACACTGAAGCGGGGTGTGATCTAGCACGTTTAGCTGGCCTAACCCCTGCTGCGGTCATCGTAGAGATTCTTAATGAAGATGGCAGCATGGCCCGCCGTCCTGACCTTGAAAAGGTGGCGGCTGAGCATAACCTGAAGATGGGCACCATTGCTGATCTGATCCACTATCGCATTCGCAATGAAAAGACCATTGAGCGGCTCAATAGCTGTAAATTACCGACGCAGTTTGGTGAGTTTAAAATGGTTGCCTACCAAGATATTATCGATAACGAGCTGCATCTAGCCCTCGTGATGGGGGAGATCAAACCCGATGAGCCGACACTTGTGCGAGTGCACATGCAGAACACACTGTGTGACCTGTTTGCCCTGCGCCGTGTAGATTGTGGCTGGCCACTGCATAATGCGATGCGCCAAGTGAGCAAAGAGGGGGCGGGTATTATTGTCGTGCTGCGCAACCACGATAGTGCGCGTGAAATTGTCCACCGTATGGCTGACTACGAATTGTGTGATGCCGGTGAAGATAAGGCACCGGTGAGAAAAACAGATAAAGAGATGCGGACATTTGGTGTCGGTGCTCAAATACTGCTCGATCAAGGTGTCAATAAAATGCGCGTATTGAGCGCACCAAAGAGTTTTCATGGCCTCTCCGGGTTTGATCTGGAAGTGGTCGAATATGTGGTCTGCGAATAATTAACTAGAGTTGGAAAAAGTATGACTATTAAAACGATCGAAGGCTCATTGAC
>JAMOMH010000317.1 GCA_027068675.1 Sedimenticola sp. | reverse complement strand
GATACAAAAGTTTACACATGTAGCTATCTTTTGTTCTGAGTTTCAAAAATAATGTTTTGCTTGCGTATGTCAAAGAGAGAAAATAAAAATGAGCTATTGGTCGTGGGATTCGTCCCTGTCTATAGGCATCGACGTAATTGACAAGCAACATCGGAGAATTGTGGACTATCTCAATGAACTTGATGTGGCTCACCGTGAAAAAAATAGAGAAGTAGTATCAGAGGTGCTTATAGGGTTGGTTGACTACACCGAAACACATTTTGCATTTGAAGAGGGGTTAATGGAAAATTTAGGCTACCCATTATCTGACTCCCATAAAAAAGTGCACGCCTCATTTGCTGCACATATCAACAAACTTGTTGAGCAACATGAAGAGGGCAGAGAGGTAACCAGAATAGTGATGTCCGAACTGCAAATCTGGTTAACAAGACACATTAAACTTGATGATAAAGACTATGCACTTTTTGCAAAAAAAAACAGCTGGAATAACAAGAGCTGGCTCCACGCAATTGTGGGCAGATTTTTTTTAGATAAACGACAATAAACAAATATTAGGGTAAATTTACCCAAACACTTCAAACTACCGGTGATTTGTGATGATATTCCAAATCAGGACAGGGAGCGTCTGTGCAAATAGCAATATTGGAAGATGATACCGCTCAGATTGAGCTACTTAAATCATGGTTTGTTTCAGCAGGCCATGGGTGTCATGCCTATACAACAGGCAGCACCTTCATGAATGCACTTCGAAAAGAGACTTTTGATCTGCTGATAATCGATTGGAATCTGCCAGATACCACGGGGCCTGAAGTGTTGGAATGGGTTCGCGATAACTTGGACTGGCATATCCCCATACTCTTCACCACTAGCCGTGATCGGGAAGAGGATATTGTCTTTGCACTTGATCGTGGAGCCGATGATTACATGATAAAACCGATTAAGCATGCTGAGCTCTTGGCACGCATGACAGCGCTGGGACGCCGAACCCAACCTAGTAATGAAAAGGAAAGGTGGTTTCGGTGTGAACCCTATGTATTTGATATTGCCAACCGGTCTGTCCATGTGGATGGCCAGACCATCGAGCTGACCCACAAAGAGTTTGCGCTTGGGCTGCAGTTATTTCGCAATGCCGGACGTCTGCTGTCGCGCAGTTACCTGTTAGAGACTGTGTGGGGCACCAGCCGTAATCTGAATACTCGCACAGTCGATACCCATATCAGCCGGGTGCGTCTTAAACTGGCCATTCACCCCGACAAAGGCTGGCGGCTTAATGCAATCTATCATCATGGTTACCGCTTAGAGAACTTGATGTTATCTGGCTCCACTGATTTTGGGCCAGAGAGAGAGGAACTGAAAAGTGCAGAAAGATAACAGGACGCGTGAGTCTCTTTATGAAAATGGCCAAGGGCAGCGAGGACAGTGGCTCACTATTTGTCTGGGGCTATTGCTGTTGTTTATGGCCTTGCCAGTTGCAGCTCAAGACTGGATCTATACTGTGCGGCCTGGAGACAACATCTGGAATCTGACCAAGAAACACTGCACCAGTGTACTCTACTGGCAAAAAGTAGAGAGACACAACAAGCTGAAACCCGATCAATATATTCCACCTGGAACCAAACTGCGTTTCCCTCTGGCCTGGCTCAAACATCAACCGGCATCCGCTCAGGTCACCCAGCTAACGGGCAAGGCAGAGGTGATACGTGCGCAAAGCGATATCAAGGAAGCCCTGGCAATGGATACAGTACTCAACAGCGGTGACCATATTCATACCACTGCAGATAGCAGCCTCACACTTCGATTTGCAGATGGTTCAGAGCTGCTGGTGCGGGGAGGCAGCAAACTCAAACTGGATCACCTCAGCATCTATGGCAGTACAGGTATGGTCGATACCCGTGTACGCCTGAAAAAAGGACGTGTGGATACCCATGTCAAGCCGAGCAAAGGCCCGGGAAGCCGCTACCACATCACCACACCAGCAGCTGTGGCAGCCGTCCGTGGCACTCAATTTCGCGTGAGTACAGACGACAACAACGGACCAGTGATCACTCGGAGTGAAGTGCTTGAAGGGGTGGTGAAGGTGAGTGGCGCGGGTGAAAGTCAACGGGTCCCCGCCGGTTTTGGTATTGTCGCTGAGATGGGGAAGCCGCCAGCGCCACCCAGAAAACTCCTGCCTGCACCCCAGTTGTCGGGAATGCAGACTCATTTCGATGCACTGCCACTGCAATTCACTTGGCCAGCTTTGCCGAATGCTCAGGCGTACCGTCTCCAGGTCGCCCCGGATGAGCTGTTTGACCGTCTGTTGGCAGATACCGTGGTATCTGCACCCACAGGCCACTTGGCCGATCTGCCTGATGGAGAGTACCGACTGCGGGTTCGTGCGATCGACAGCAGCGGCTTGGAGGGGCGTAATGCTGTGCAGGCTTTTGTCATTGATGCCAAACCTGAACCACCACAACTGGTGGGGCTAGCGGAAGATCATCTGATACGAGAGCCTCAACCTGAATTCCATTGGTCTCGGGCCGAGGCTCCCAATGGCTACCACTTCCAACTGGCACGAGAGAAGGATTTCCAGTCATTGGTGATAGAGCGGAAACGGCAACAGGAGAACAGCCTGCAACTGAAAACACCCCTACTACCTGGAGACTTTTACTGGCGTGTTGCAGCACGGGATGCGCAGGGGAAGCGAGGGCCATTCAGTGACCCACAACATTTTGAGTACCTAGCCAAGCTTAGCCCACCGGAGCTGCTGCCCCCAGAACTGGATGAGGAGCAGTTAACCTTTCATTGGAAGCCCGCCGGTGAGAGTTTACGCTACCAATTCCAGATGGCCACCGATCAGGATTTCAAACAGATAGTCACCGAGCAGACTGTAGAGAACACACACCTTACAATCCAGCGTCCATTTGCCAAGCACTACTACTTCAGGCTCCGCGCATTGGAACAGAATGGCTATGCGAGCCCTTACAGCCAAGTGCATGAGATTGATGTCCCGATTGATAACTATTGGCCTCTACTTATGCTTCTGATCCTCATTCTTTAACAATGCCATCATCCCGTCGCCGACTCGCCCTGCCAGATCATCTCATACTGGCGCTACTGCTGGTCAGCTTCGCCTCTCTCCTGGTCTCTCAGGGGTGGTTATGGCGCTGGGACAGGCTGCTCTACGACACCCAACTGCAACTCTGGTCCCAGCCCGCTCCCGATGATATCGTCATCATCGCCATTGATGAAGCGAGTCTGGCCCAATTTGGCCGCTGGCCCTGGCCCCGCCGTCTGCATGCCCAACTTCTTGAAAAACTTAATAATGAAGATCCCCGCGCTATCACCTTTGATATCATCTTCTCTGAGGAGGATCATCAAAACCCCGCGGGGGATCGTCTCTTTGCTGATGCAATAAAAAGAGGCGGCAATGTGGTACTGCCTATACTTGTCGAGCAACAACATCAGGGCGGGCAACTGGTTGAAACCTTGCCCATGCCGCTGCTGGCTGAGGCCGCTGCTGCACTTGGACATGTGCATGTTGAATTTGATCTAGACGGTATCGTGCGCAGTCTCTATCTGCGTGAGGGGTTGGGAGAGCCTTACTGGCCACACCTCAGTCTTGCACTACTGAATCTTACTGGGGAGGGGGGAAACGCATTTTCAGCGCCCGACAGATCTGGTTCAGCAAGTGACCCCTATGTGTGGCACCGAGCTTACCCTCTGCTGATTCCGTTTGCTGGACCACCGGGGCATTTTCAGCGTATCTCCTATGCCCAGGTGATGCAGGGCACCTATGAAAAAGGGAGCCTCCGTGACAAGTATCTCCTGATAGGCACTACTGCCGCTGGTCTGGGTGATGCCCTGCCCACACCGGTCTCAGGTTTTAGCCACTCCATGACTGGGGTGGAGATCAATGCAAATATCCTGCATGCCCTGCGGCAAGAGATCTACATTAAGCCACTGACTACATATTGGCAGCTGTTGTTGACAGCAATTATCACGCTGCTGCCCATGTTGATATTCCCCCGCTTCACACCCCGCACCAATCTACTTGCCGTGATACTACTGCAAGCTGCGACATTGGCCCTCTGCGCACTCTTACTTATTGTATTTCAGCGTTGGTTTCCACCTGCTGTCACCTTAATCACTTTAGCTCTGAGCTACCCCCTGTGGAGCTGGCGACGCCTGGAACAAGCGATGCACCATCTGAATCTTGAGTTGGATCAGTTGCATGCCCAGCAGGTGGAGCTGGCGATTCATCAGCAGCCTGGGCTGGAGGGGAACCTGGATTTTCTCTGTCAGATTTTGCCGATAAAGGCGTGGTCTCTAAACAGTGTCGATGGCAGATTGCTAGTCGGTTCCTCCCACCACAATGCACCGCCAGTGAAAGCACTACAATCGGGTCAATGGCTACAGGATGGAAAATCCTTATATGCGCCCCTCTACTATAAGGAGGAGATCGTACAACTCACCCTCTATTGGCGTGAAGAGAGAGCACCAAATCCTGAGGAGCAAAGGATATTAGATGAACTACTGCGTATATCAGTAGCTGAAACTAAGGAGGAGGTAGAGGAGCATGGAGAGCTTCTACAGAAACGTATTCAGCAGATCCAACTAGCCACCACTCGTCTGCAAGAACTGCAGCAGCTCGTCGATGACACGCTCTCCAACATGGCAGATGCGGTATTGGTGACCGATGCCCTGGGGCAGGTGTTGCTTTCCAACACTCGGGCAGAATCCTACCTCTGCCGAGAGAGAAAAAGCCAGCTCAAAGGGGAGCCTCTGCACAGATTGCTTGAGGAACTCAAACCACAAGGAGCCTTGGAGTGGTCATCCTTGCTGCACAAGGCGGTAGTACAGCAAGAGCAGATTCAGGTTGAGGCGCGATATGAGAATGGACAGGATCTGCTGGTGCAGGTAACTTCTCTCTCCTCTCGACATGACCCCCGCCCTGCGGGCCTGATCGTCACGTTCTCTGACATCAGTCAGCTAAAGGCCAGCGAGCGTAAGCGCAACGAGTTGCTCAACTTTCTCTCCCATGATCTGCGCTCTCCATTGGTCTCCTTGCTGGCACTCCTGGAACTTACCCGTGGCAAGAACTCCTTGGAGCAGGTTCATACCCTACTGGGGCGCATGCAGGGCTATACCGAAAACACCTTGGGACTTGCCGAACAGTTTCTGCAGTTGGCACGTGCAGAAAGTACGGAAGAGCTCCCCTTCCATGAGCTGAATTTTGTCAATATCGCCTTGAATGCGTTGGAGCAGACCTGGGGGCAGGCCCAGATGAAAG
>JAMOMH010000316.1 GCA_027068675.1 Sedimenticola sp. | reverse complement strand
ATGGCGCACAGATCATCGATGTCAATATGGATGAGGCGATGCTCGATTCAAAAGCGGCCATGGTTCGCTTCCTCAACCTAATTGCCACTGAACCCGATATCGCCAAGATACCGATCATGATCGACTCTTCTAAATGGGAGGTACTTGAGGCAGGCCTAAAGTGCATTCAGGGCAAAGGGGTGGTCAACTCCATCTCACTCAAGGAGGGAGAGGCCAATTTCATCCACCAGGCAAGTTTAATTCGCCGTTACGGTGCCGCAGCCATCATCATGGCTTTTGATGAAGAGGGGCAAGCCGATACCCTGGCACGTAAAGTTGATATCTGCACCCGCGCCTACAAAATTTTAACCGAACAGGTTGGTTTTCCTGCGGAAGATATCATCTTCGACCCCAACGTCTTCGCAGTTGCTACCGGCATCGATGAGCACAACAACTACGGTGTCGACTTCATTGAGGCGTGCCGCACCATTAAAGAGAGGCTACCCCACGCCCTCATCTCTGGCGGCATCTCCAACGTCTCCTTCTCATTCCGTGGCAACAATCCGGTACGTGAGGCGATCCATGCCGTCTTTCTCTACCACGCCATCAAGGCGGGTTTGACCATGGGCATCGTCAACGCAGGTCAGCTGGCGATCTACGATGAGATCCCTGATGAGCTGCGCCAACGCGTCGAAGATGTGATCACCAACCGTGATGAGGGGGCCACAGAGCGCCTGCTTGAGGTGGCTGAAAAGTACCACGGCAGTGGAAAGGTTAAACAGAAAGAGGATAAGGCGTGGCGCAGCCTAGCGGTCGAAAAACGGCTCGAACACGCGCTGATCAAAGGCATCACCGAGTTCATCGAAGAGGATACCGAAGAGGCCAGACAGCAGCTCGACACCTCAGTTCAAGTGATTGAAGGGCCGCTGATGGATGGCATGAATGCCGTTGGCGAACTCTTTGGCGCAGGCAAGATGTTCCTACCACAGGTCGTTAAATCAGCGCGTGTCATGAAACGCTCAGTCGCCTACCTGGAACCCTTTATCGAACAGGAGAAGGGCAAGGATGAGATCAGCTCAAATGGCAAAATCCTACTCGCCACCGTTAAAGGTGATGTACATGACATCGGAAAAAATATCGTTGGCGTGGTGCTACAGTGCAACAGCTATGAGGTGATCGACCTCGGCGTAATGGTGCCAACAGAAACGATTCTTCAACGGGCGCAAGAGGAGCAGGTCGATATCATCGGTCTCTCCGGTCTGATCACCCCATCACTTGATGAGATGGTTCATCTCGCTAAGGAGATGGAGCGCCTCAAGATGAAAACCCCCGTCATGATTGGCGGTGCCACCACCTCCCTGATCCACACAGCAGTCAAAATTGACCCTGAATATAGCGGCGCATCCATCTATGTACCCGATGCCTCTCGTGCCGTAGGTGTGGCAAGCACCCTGCTCTCAAAAGAGCAGAGCGGTGGCTATATCAACAGAGTAAAGGTGGAGTATGCCGATGCACGACAAAAACGTAGCAAACAGCAGCAAGCGCGCAACCTACCGCCTTTTACTGACGCACAAGCCAACCCGACACCCATCGACTGGCAGAGCTACCAGCCACCCATTGCCGCCAAACTCGGCATTCATCAGTTGGATGAGATCGCACTCGATCAGCTGATTCCATTAATCGACTGGACACCTTTTTTCCGCGCTTGGGAGCTAAAGGGACGTTATCCAAAAATTCTCAAAGATGCCGAGAAGGGTGAAGAGGCGCGTAAACTTTTTGATGATGCAGAGACCATGCTTCAGCAGATTGTCTCGCAAAAGTGGCTCACGGCACGTGCCGTCATTGGCCTCTTCCCAGCCAATAGCTGTGGCGATGACATCACTATATTTAAGGATGAAAAGCGAGAGCAAGCACTCACTCACTTCTGTTTTTTACGTAAGCAGAGTCGCCAAGGGTCGGGACGTTTCAACAGCTCACTCACCGATTTTGTCGCACCCAAATCAAGCGGTAAAAAAGATTATCTTGGCGCTTTTGCCTGCACCACTGGATTGGGTGTTGATGAGAAGGTGGCAGAGTTTGAAGCAGCACATGATGACTACAGCGCCATTTTACTAAAGAGTTTAGCCGACCGATTAGCCGAGGCATTGGCTGAGTGGTTACACCTGCAACTCCGCAAAGAGTATTGGGGTTACGCCAGTGATGAGTCACTTGATAACAACGCATTGATTCATGAAGAGTACCAAGGCATTCGGCCTGCCATTGGTTACCCAACAACACCCGACCACACCGAGAAAGATACTCTATGGCAACTACTCAATACTGAAGAGGCGACCGGCATCTGGCTAACAGAGAGCAAAGCGATGGCCCCTGCCGCTTCAGTCAGCGGGCTCTATTTTAGCCATCCCGAAGCGAGCTATTTTGCCATCGGTAAGATTGGTAAAGACCAAGTAGAGGATTATGCCAAACGCAAAGGCATGGCACTGAAAGAGGTTGAGCGTTGGCTCGCTCAGAATCTCGCTTACACACCGGAGTAGCCATCAGAGGAGATCCTCTCATCATCACCCTACATTTTTAGGGCTTTTAATCTAAGGGCATTGGTAATCACCGATACTGAACTGAAGCTCATGGCAGCAGCGGCGATCATGGGTGAGAGCAGTAGGCCGAAGGCGGGATAGAGTATCCCTGCCGCAATTGGCACGCCCGCTGCGTTATAGATGAAGGCAAAGAAGAGGTTCTGGCGAATGTTACGCATGGTGGCACGGCTAAGACGACGCGCCCGCACGATGCCACGCAGATCACCTTTGACTAGGGTAACTCCGGCGCTCTCCATAGCAACATCAGTGCCGGTTCCCATAGCCACACCCACATGGGCCTGAGCCAGAGCAGGGGCATCGTTGATGCCATCACCGGCCATGGCGACAATATGGCCTTCAGCCTGGAGCTGCTTCACCACTTTGGCCTTCTGTTCCGGCAGCACCTCAGCCTGCACCTGGTCGATATCAAGTTTGGCCGCTACCGCTTCGGCCGTTTTGCGACTATCGCCGGTGAGCATTACTACGCGAATACCTTCACCATGCAGGTCACGGATCGCCTCTGGCGTGGTGGTTTTGATAGGGTCAGCAACACCAATTAGCCCAGCAGCTTTGCCATCCACTGCCAACAGCATCACGGTCTGACCCTCAGCACGTTGATGATCAGCCTGTTGTGGCAGATCACCCACATCAATACCTAAACTCTCCAATAATTTAAGATTACCCAGTGCCACTTTATAACCATCCACACTACCAGTAACACCCATACCGGTAATGGATTGGAAGTTGTCAGCTCCAGTCAGTTCTACATCACGCTCTGCAGCACCCCGCACAATGGCTTCAGCCAGAGGGTGTTCGCTGGCGCGTTCCAGGCTGGCGGCAAGGCGCAGGTTGTCGTTCTCCTGAAAGCCCTCACTGGCGACCACTGAGACCAGTTTAGGCTTACCTTCGGTGAGAGTGCCAGTTTTGTCCACCACCAGGGTGTCCACCTTCTGCATCACCTCCAATGCTTCAGCATTTTTGATCAGTACGCCCATCATTGCACCCTTGCCGGTGCCAACCATGATCGACATGGGAGTAGCCAGCCCCAATGCACAGGGGCAGGCGATAATCAGCACCGCCACAGCATTGATGACTGCATAGGCGATAGCAGGTTCTGGCCCCCACACCACCCACACGAAAAAAGTTATAACAGCAACAAGCACCACCGTGGGTACAAAATATCCGGCAACAGTATCAACCAATTTCTGAATCGGTGCACGGGAGCGTTGTGCCTCGGCCACCATCTTGACGATCTGTGCCAGCAGGGTATCTGCCCCCACCTTATCGGCACGCATCAGCAAGCCTCCTGTGCCATTGACCGTCGCACCAATCAGTTTTTCACCAGCAGTTTTAACAACCGGAATAGGCTCACCAGTCACCATTGATTCATCGACATTGCTCTCACCATCGAGCACTTCACCATCTACCGGTACTTTTTCACCAGGACGGACGCGCAGATGATCCCCGGGCTGGACATGCTCCAGCGGGATATCCTCTTCAGTACCATCTTCTCGCACAATGCGTGCTATTTTGGGTGCCAGCCCCAGCAGCAGTTTGATGGCAGCATTAGTCTGACTGCGGGCACGCAGCTCCATCACCTGTCCCAGCAGAACCAGCGCGGTAATCACGGCTGCCGCCTCAAAATAGACCGGTACCACACCCGCTTCACTGAATACAGCAGGCGGAAAGATTCCCGGCATCAATACGGCAATAACACTGTAGATATAGGCAATGCCGACACCAATCGCAATTAGAGTGAACATGTTGAGATTACGGGTGATGATCGATTGCCAACCACGCTGAAAGAAGACCCAGCCACCCCACCAGACGACTGGAGCAGAGAGCAGAAGTTCAGCCCATTGCCGGGCAACTGGGGAGATCAAATTGTTGATAGCTTCGGGCCAGAACTCTGCACCCATTGCGCTAAAAAAGACCGGGATCGCCAGTAGGGCACTGACCCACAATCGGCGGGTCATATCATCCAGCTCGCTGGTGTCCTCCTCCGCCTCTACGGTGACAGCCTCCAGCGCCATGCCGCACTTGGGGCAGCTACCAGGGTGATCCCGAACAATCTCCGGATGCATAGGGCAGGTGTATTCAGTTTTGGTCACAACCACGGGAACACCCTTGGGCTCCAGCGCCATACCGCATTTTGTACAACTACCAGGGCCTTGCTGCTCAACTTCAGGGTGCATAGGGCAGGTATAGATGGCCGACTCATCTAGCGGATCAGCGGAGACATTTGGTGCCGTATGTTTATTACTACAGCCTGTGTGATCAACCTCTGCCTGCATTTCACCATGCAGATACTGCATCGGTGATGCATTGAACTTCCCCAGACAAGCGGTGCTACAGAAGTAATGTATATTGCCTTCATACTCTGTGTGATGTTCTGAGGCTTTAGTGACCGCCATGCCACAAACCGGATCAGTTTTCATCTCTACTCTCTCCACTCTTTTCTCAATGCACATGCTGATGGTCATCAGCTTCCATCATTTCATCCATACCACCAAAATCCATGGGCTTATCTGTTGTTACATGCCCTTCTCCCTCTCCGTGGGCATGTGCATGACCCACTCCTTCAGATTGTGGCAGCGACATCACCCCCAGGCCGTAGCGGTAGACCACTTCACCACCCCGCCAAGCGGTGGATAAGAGGAGAACTTGTGCAATCAAGAGCACAACAATAAACAGGCTACCGAGCTGCCTGCCTCTCCAAACATAGATCATTGACCAGAGTGCAATAGCGATAAATAGCGGGGCGGTG
>JAMOMH010000315.1 GCA_027068675.1 Sedimenticola sp. | reverse complement strand
AATAAAATGGTGCCGAGGAGAGGACTTGAACCTCCACGGGGTTACCCCCACTAGCACCTGAAGCTAGCGTGTCTACCAATTTCACCACCTCGGCTAGGCTGTGAATCGTAACTGTGAATTTACGAGGGGCCAAACTTTACAAGAGACAGCAGCAGCTTGTCAACGCTATAATAAAAAGCTTACCTACTACAAAGTTGGAACTATCAGTGGCTAAAGCCCCATCAAAAAAACGTGAACAAGATCCCTACCGCTCACGTGAACAGAAAAAGTATGAAAACCCGATACCTAGCCGTGAGTTCATCATGGATGTACTGGAAGAGCTGGGTAAACCACCGCTCTTTGAACAACTTGCTGAGAAGCTGTCGCTGAGTGGTGAGCAGGATATCATCGCGCTACAGCGCCGTTTGGGGGCGATGGAGCGTGATGGGCAGCTTCTGCGTAACCGTCGTGGTGCCTTCTGTTTGGTTAATAAACGCGATTTGATTGCTGGCCGAGTGATTGGTCATAAAGATGGTTTTGGTTTTCTTAAGCCGGATGAGGGCGGGGAAGATCTATTCCTCTCACCGCGCCAGATGCGCAGCCTATTTCATGGTGATCGGGCGATCATGCAGGTGACAGGGATTGATCGCCGAGGTCGTCGTGAAGGTGGTCTGGTTGAGGTGTTAGAGCACAATACAAAAACGGTTGTTGGCCGTATCAACTGCGGTAATGGTATTGGCTTTGTCGTGGCTGATAATAAGCGTATTGTGCATGAGGTGGCGGTCGTTGAGGCGGACTATGGCGATGCTACCGATGGCCAGATTGTTGTGGTGGAGATCACGCAGCAGCCGAGTAAACGTAACAAACCTGTTGGCCGTGTGATTGAGGTGGTGGGTGAACATATGGGGCCAGGTATGCAGACTGATGTGGCCATTATAACCCATGCTATTCCCGATACTTGGCCTGAGGCGGTTGAAGAGGAGATTGCTGGGCTATCTGCCGAGGTAGATGAGGCGGCAAAAGAGGGGCGGGTTGATCTGCGTAAGTTGCCACTGGTGACGATTGATGGCGAAGATGCGCGTGATTTTGATGATGCTGTCTTCTGCAAACGGACAGAGAAGGGGTGGAAACTGCTGGTCTGCATTGCTGATGTTTCCGCCTATGTAAAACCAGGAAGTGCGCTTGATGTTGAGGCGCATAAGCGCGGTAACTCGGTCTATTTCCCAGACCGCGTGGTACCGATGTTGCCAGAGATTCTCTCCAACGGTCTCTGCTCCCTCAACCCGCATGTTGATCGCCTCTGCATGACCTGCGAACTCTATTTTGATCGTGAAGGTAAAATTACCCGTACACGTTTTTTTGAAGGTGTGATGCGTTCACAGGCTCGGCTCACCTATACCCAGGTGGCTGAGAGGTTGGATGATCCAACGCTGGTGCCAGAAGAGCAGGCTGACCTTCTGCCTCATCTACAAGAGTTACACAACCTATTTAAAGTGCTATTTGCTGCGCGCCAGCTGCGTGGTGCCATTGAGTTTGATACCCCTGAAACAAAGATTGTTTTTTGTGATGATAAGCGTGTTGATCGCATTGTGCCGGTCTACCGTAACGATGCCCATCGTTTGATCGAAGAGTGCATGCTGGCCGCTAATGTGGCGACCGCTCGCATGTTGCTACGCAAAAAACAGCCCGCGCTCTATCGAAATCATGAGACACCGGTTGAGGCAAAACTAGCCGATCTACGCGATTTTCTGGGTGAACTTGGTTTGACCCTTGAGGGGGGTGATGAGCCAACTGCACTCGATTACGGCAAGCTGCTGACCCAAGCCAAAGAGCGTCAAGATGCCCATCTTATCCAGACGGTACTGCTACGCTCGATGGCTCAGGCGGTCTACAGCTCAAACAACTGTGGTCACTTTGGTCTGGCCTATGATGCCTATACTCACTTCACCTCACCTATCCGCCGCTACCCTGATTTAGTGGTGCATCGGGCGATTAAGCACACCCTACTGAAAGGCAAAGCGGATGATTTCCGCTACAGCCCCATTGAATTACAGACGATGGGTGAACACTGCTCCAGCACTGAGCGCCGTGCTGATGAGGCGACCCGAGATGCGATGGATTGGCTGAAGTGTGAATATATGCAGGATAAGGTGGGTGAAACCTTTGATGGGCTGATTGTCAGTGTTAACTCATTTGGCCTCTTTGTGCAGCTCAATGAGATCTATATTGATGGTTTGGTTCATATCACCGCACTGGATAATGATTACTACCACTTTGATCCTGTTGGACATCGTCTGACAGGCGAACGTAGTGGTCAGGTCTACCGTCTTGGTGATGTGTTATCGGTGCAGGTTGCCGCTGTTAACTTGGATGATAAGAAGATAGATTTTCTGCTGGCTGGTACACCACCAGAGAAACCTGTCGCTAAAAAAGCAAAGAAGAGAAAAGCTAAACCAGTGGCTGAGAGTGTAACTGAGAATGAAGTAGCAGAAGTAGCAGA
>JAMOMH010000314.1 GCA_027068675.1 Sedimenticola sp. | reverse complement strand
AAACTAGCAACCCGCCGGCTAAAACCGAGGATGAAACGCGAGCACCGAAACCAAAAAAAGAGAAGAAACGTTGGAGCAGCAAGAAAAAACGGGCAGCAAAAGAGAGACGAGCAGCGGCAAAGAAAGAGGCCAAAAAAGAGTCCAAAAAGACAAAGAACAAAAGGTAGGGCAGCGTTGTGGCAGATGATCAATTAATTGCAGGGTTACATGCTGTTCGCACAGCACTGAAGCATGGTGCTAGCTCAATTGTTGAGGTGTGGGTTGATGGGCAGCGGCGTGATGGCCGCATGAAAGAGCTGCTTAAACTGGTGAAAGACACCCGTGTCACCCTACATAAAGTGGATAAACAGACGATTGAAAAACTGGTTCCAGGTACCAACAACCAAGGTGTTGCTGCGCGTACCCGCGTGATGGGCGCACAGGGTGAGAAGGCGTTGTTTGAACTGATAGATGCGCTGGATCGTCCCCCATTTCTGTTAATACTCGATGGTGTTCAGGATCCTCATAATCTTGGTGCTTGTTTGCGTAGTGCGGAAGGGGCGGGTATTGATGCAGTGATCACTCCGCGTGATCGAGCAGCGGGGTTGACCCCAACAGCCTGTAAAGTGGCCTGCGGTGCCGCAGAGACGATGCCATTTGTACAGGTGACCAATCTAGCCCGTACGCTACGAAAATTAAAGAGTGACTACTTTATCCAGATTATCGGTACAGCGGGGGAAGCTGAGGAGCAACTCTTTGATGTTGATTTGACCGGCCCATTGGCCTTGGTGATGGGAGGCGAGGAGAAAGGTTTGCGCCATCTCACACGTGAGACTTGTGATCAGCTGGCTAAACTGCCGATGGAGGGTGTCGTTGAGAGCCTTAACATCTCTGTTGCTGCGGGTGTCACCCTGTTTGAGGCAGTCCGTCAACGCCGATGAGACGTGTTGCCCTCTGGTTTAGCCTGATTGTTGCAGTTGTTTGGATTGGCGTTGGGCCGCGCCCCGCTGATAATAGCGCCCCAGAGGGGAGTGACTACCAAACAGCGACCCTGCAACGGCTGTCGACGATCCCATCATCGCTGGTTAAAGGGGCGCTGTTGATGGGCGTGGCTGAGACCGATATAACGCCCTCAATTGGTCACCCTCTGGCCGGTTATGGTGGTCGTCAACCGAAGGCCTCAAATGCAATTGATCAGCCTGTTTTTGCCCGTGCCTTGACACTCTCTGTGGCGGGGCGACAAGTGACTATCCTCACAGCTGATATCCTTCTAATCAATGAAGAGATGGCTGAGGCGATCTACCGGCGAAGTGGCTTGCAGCGAGATCAACTCTATTTGACGGCATCACATACCCACAGTGGCCCTGGTGGTTGGGGAGCGAGTCTGTTAGAGGAGCTGATTATTGGTGAGTTTGATGCGGACTATTTTGATCATTTAGCGACTCAACTCACAGAGACTATTCAGCGTTCACAACAAGATTTAAGGCCAACTGAGCTGGCTGTGGTGCAGGTTAATATGGCAGCTAGTCAGCGTAATCGTCTTGATGCTGCTGAGCCAACCAATGACCATATGACGGCGCTTCTGTTTCGAGATTTGGGTAGTGATTTTGAAACATGGCCTCGGGTTGTCTTCACCATTTTTGGTGCTCACCCGACTATTCTTGGCCTGAAAACTAATAAAATTAGTGGTGACTATCCAGCCCACCTCACCAGCCATCTTAAAAGCCGACTACGGGCTGAAATGGTGCTGTTTGCCTCTGGCTCAGTGGGGGATGCAAAAGCGGTAAAACCTGAAGGTGATACCGCTTTTGAGAGGGCTGCAAAGTATGGGCGCGGCTTGGCGCAGCGATTGGTGATGCAACTCCCCCTTGCCAAATATCAGCAGACGGTGACACTGGGTAGTCTGCATTTGCTGGTAGATATGCCATCAATTCGTTTCCCTATCAGTGAGGGGTGGACACTGGGGCCGCTGGTCTCTGCTCTGTTTGGTGATGATCAGAGTAGCTTGCAAGCGCTACGGATTGGGCCGCTGCTGCTATTTGGTTTTCCAGGAGACTACTCAGGGCATCTGGCGATGTCACTCTTTAACGCTATCCAACAGCGAAACCAACAGTCGCTGTTGTTGGCAACCACCAGCTTCAATGGCCATTTTGATGGTTACTTTGTCTCCCACCGATGGTTTGAGAGTGTTGATAGGACTGAGACGCGAGGCATGAACTTTTTTGGTCCTTGGGGTGGTGAGTATCTAAATAGTCTGGCAGTTGAGATGGCTGATCAATTGGTAACTCACTAAACCCCGCTTTTCAGTCGATTTATTGATCCATCTATCGTGGTAACATGCAAAACTTCGTAAGTAACCCACAGCACACCAATGTCTAATTCAAAAGTAACCACTGCCAGTTTAATGAAGATGAAACAGGCGGGGCAGAAAATCGTCGTCCTGACCAGCTATGATGCCAGCTTTACACGCGTTATCGAAGCGGCGGGTGTTGATGTGATTCTGGTTGGTGACTCGCTTGGTATGGTGGTTCAGGGTCAAGAGAGTACGCTACCGGTGCGTGTTGAAGATATGGTCTACCACACCCAAAATGTGGCGCGTGCCAGACGCCGCTGTCTGCTGGTTGCCGATATGCCCTTTATGAGCTACAGCTCGGTTGAACAGGCGCTCTCCACGGCGGGTTGTTTGATGAAAGAGGGCGGGGCGCACATGGTCAAACTGGAGGGTGGTGCCACGCAGCTTAAAACCGTTGAACAGTTGGCGGATCATGGCATCCCCGTCTGTGCTCATTTGGGTCTACTGCCACAATCGGTACACAAACTGGGTGGCTATCGTGTGCAGGGGCGTGACCAGGAGAGTGCTGCGGTAATGAAAGAGGATGCGCTCTCACTCCAGAATGTTGGTGCACAGATGTTGGTGCTGGAGTGTGTACCAACAGGGCTGGCTGCAGAGATCTCTGCGCTGCTCGATATTCCTGTGATTGGTATTGGTGCTGGTGTTGATTGTGATGGTCAGGTTTTGGTGATCTACGACATGCTGGGTATCTCGGGTGAGGAGTATCTGCCCCGTTTTGTGAAGAATTTTATGCCGACAGCCGATAGCATCCAAGGTGCTGTCGCCAACTATGTTGAAGCGGTTAGGACGGGTCATTTTCCTGGTGATGAACAGAGCTTCAGTTAGATGGATCTGATTTCTGAGATAACAGCGCTACGCGCCCAGGTGGCATGCTGGCGTCTGAATGGCAAGAAGATAGCGTTGGTTCCCACGATGGGCAACCTGCACGATGGTCACCTAAAACTGGTGGCAGAGGCGCAGTTACGCGGTGATCGCTGTGTGGTGACGATCTTTGTCAATCCACTCCAATTTGGTGAGGGAGAGGACTTTGATAGCTACCCACGTACACTTGATGAAGATGCTGAAAAACTGAGCCAAGCGGGTGTTGATCTGCTCTTTGCCCCCGCCGTTGAGATGGTTTATCCAGCAGGTCAGGCGGGGCAGAGCCAGATAGAGGTGCCGCTGATCTCAGATATTCTTTGTGGTGCTAGTCGCCCAGGTCACTTTGTTGGTGTGGCGACGGTAGTGGCCAAACTCTTCAACTTTGTTCAGCCTGACATTGCACTCTTTGGTGAGAAGGATTTCCAACAGCTGCTGGTGATTCGCCGGATGACGCGGGATCTCTGTTTCCCCATTGAGATCGTTGGCGTAGCTACTGACCGTGAAACAGATGGTTTAGCACGCAGCTCAAGAAATGGCTATCTTACTGAAGATGAGCGCCAGCTGGCTCCTGCGCTCTATGCCGTACTTAATGCCGTGGCTGAAAAGCTACAGGCTGGAGAGGATGATCTGGCTGATGTTGAATCATCGGCCATTAACACCCTCAAAGAGATCGGTTTTGAATTGGACTACTTCACCATCCGTCGTGTAGCTGATCTTGAGCTCCCTCAACAGGATGATGTAGAACTGGTCATCCTGGCTGCTGCCTACCTGGGCCGTGCCCGTTTAATTGATAATTTAACCTTTACATTATGACTCGATATCTCCTCTTACTTATTGTTCTGCTCCAGCTGCCACTTTTTGCAATAGCAGCTGAAGAGCCCGTTGCCAGCCATGACGAGCCTGCTGCCCAAGCGGTTGTGCCTGATAATCTGAAAAATCCACGCGCCATGCTGGAGACATTTTATCGGGCTGCCGAGCTGTTAAAAGCGGGCGATCAAAAGGGCATGCCCCTCCTCATTAGCACACTAGACCTATCTTCCATTAACCCACTTATTCGTAATGAGCGTGGTAGTGACCTCGGCTGGATGCTGATCGATGTGATGGATTGGAGCCGCTCAATACGGATAAAACGGGTACCGACAATCGCTGATCGATCACCCTACCAAATTCACACCTTCCCCGATGGTGTCGTGCGGCTCAGTCGTCAACCGGATGGGCGTTGGCTATTTGATAATGAGACCATCAGCAAATTGCCGCAACTGTTTGAGCGGCTCTCCAAAGAGGCTATGGCCAGTGGTGATAAAACATCAAGCTCAGCCCCCTGGCATCTGCGTATTCGCAATATGTTACCCGGTAGCCTGACTCAAGAGCTGTTTGGTGTTGAGTTGTGGCGACTGTTGGGTATTTTTGTCATTGTATTGGTGGGTGTTCTTTTAGACCGTATCGTATCGGTCATTCTACGTGTGATGGTGCGTTCTTGGCGTCGTCGATCAAAGCATGATGCCTATCAAAATGTCTCTGATGAGATAATGCGTCCTCTGGGTATGATGCTGTTAGCCATCATCTGGTGGTTGGGTTTGACCCTATTAGGGCTGCCTGAAAATGTGATGGTGGTGCTATTGGTCGCGGTAAAATTCCTCACCGCACTATCAGCTGTCTGGGCCGCCTATCGACTGGTCGATCTGTTAGCCGCTTATCTCACGCATAAGGCATCTCTGACTGACAGCAAACTTGATGATGTGTTGGTGCCGTTATTGATACGCACCATGAAGGTGTTTGTCACCATCATCGGTACCGTTTTCATTGCCGATAACATGAATGTCAACGTCTCAAGCCTACTTGCAGGTCTTGGGTTGGGTGGTTTGGCGTTTGCCTTAGCCGCCAAAGATGTGATTCAGAACCTCTTTGGTTCAATTACCGTATTGTTAGATCGCACCTACCATGTTGGTGACTGGGTTAAAATTGGTGATAAAGAGGGTACGGTTGAACACATCGGCTTTCGTAGCACCAAGCTGCGTACCTTCTACAACTCTGTGATCACACTGCCCAATGCCACCATGATTACCGCCAGTGTTGATAACATGGGAGAGCGCCGTTTTCGCCGCATGAAGAGTACATTGGGGCTAAGTTATGAGACCAAACCAGAGATGGTTGAGGCCTTCTGTGAGGGGGTACGTGAGTTGGTGCGTATCCACCCCTATATGCGCAAAGATTACTACCATGTCTACTTTAATGGTTTTGGCGCATCCTCTCTTGATATATTGGTTTACGTCTTTTGGGAGGCTCCTGATTGGAGTACGGAACTGCGTGAACGCCACCGTTTTTTGCTTGATATTCACCGCCTAGCTGAAAAGATGGGGGTTGAGTTTGCCTTTCCAACTCAGACGTTATACATGCGCCAGGAGGGTGAGAGCGCCCCAGCTCCATCCTTAGATGCTGGGCAAGATGCACTTGAGATGGGGCGTTTTAAGGCGAGGTCAGTTGCTGAGACGTTTACTGAAAAACCACCCGTGGTGAGTTTTTCAGACAAAAAAATGGGGTAGCGTAAGCTACCCCACAAAACAAATAAAACTTAAGAGCGGTTAGGCTTGTCTGAAACGGCGGCTACCAAAGAGCCCTACCATACCGGTAAGTAGCAGAATCAGAGATGCTGGCTCAGGTACATAGGCCGGAGGAAGATCTAACTGTAGGTAGTCGTTGTTACAGTTGGGTGCCCAGTGAACTCTGAACTGTTCATCATCCAGTCCACCAAGATTGAGTATGGCGAGGTCAAGACTGGTCTCAATGACATAGTGACTGCCACTGAATTCACCCATCTGAGTTGGGCTTGTACCGTTGTAGAGAAGTGAGGAATATGCCAAATCAACGGTACCTAGCAGCGTGCCGCTTTTAATCTCAACAGGGTGCTCACTTTTGAATTGGCTGCTGCCACTTGAGCTGTTACCTGGCGCAGTCCAGATGCCATAATTCCATTCAGATACTGCATAGACTTGGCCTTGTAGCAGTCCATCATGATCTTGAGTGACAATGCCGTACTCAAAAGAGGTGCTGTCACTGCCAAAATCAAAGTTAAATGAGATATCACCACCTGCCCAGCCTGAGGCGCCAGGTGCACGTCCAGTGACAATGGCTAGATTGAGGTTACTGTTATCGCGCTCGGCATAGATTGCCTCTACATCGTAGTTCTGGCCGCCGTACCCAGGGTTTAGGTAGTCACTGTTTTGATCCTCTTCTACAAAGTGGATCGAGCTGCGCAATGTACTTGACCAGTCAGCATTGATTCCTGTTGGTGCATTGATCCAGTCGTTTAAATCACCATCAATGGTGAGAGCCTGGGCCGCACTAGCTGAGAGTAGAAGTAGCATCCCTGTTATAAATGGGGTGGCTTTTTTGCATGTACCCATACTAATGTTTTGTTTAGTCATATATTTTGCTTCCTTAGTGAATGGTTATAGCAAGAGCAGGATGCGAGCCAATTTTTACTAAATTGGTTTAGGGGGTAGGCGTTGTTTTCCTATTTGCGCTTAGGCTGCATTTAACTGTTTGTTATCTATTGATTAATTCAATGTGAAATAAAGTGGTGAAAACTTATGCCGGTTAAGGCTTTGTTTTATATGAAGGAATTTACTTCATAATATCTAGATTAGATTGTTGACCTGTAAAATAAGCTGACAAGTTTATCTCCTCCAGCCTCTGCCTTAGGAGGGTGCTTCCTTAAATGGTGGGGTTCAGAATTAAAGGTTGTGTGGAAGGTGGGGAATAGGCTTATCCACTATTAAAAGTGTTAGTTATCCCGACATGATTGATGATGTTGATCTCTCTCTTCTCTCTTACTAAAGAAAAGCCCTATACACTTAATGGATACAGGGGCGTTGACTGATTGATGCAGAAGCTTAGATCGTAGATAATACGCGTCCAAAATCTCCAACGGATCTGTTTAAAAATGCAACTGACACTACTTAAATGTAAGTTACACCGTGCTTGTGTGACCCACTCAGAGCTTGACTACGATGGCTCCTGTGCCATCGATAGTGACCTATTGGAGATGGCTGGTATTCGTGAGTACGAACAGATCCAGATCTATAACATTACCAATGGTGAGCGTTTTACCACCTACGCAATTTTGGCTGAAGCGGGTTCGCGCATTATTTCAGTCAATGGTGCGGCTGCTCATAAGGCTGATCCTGGTGACCGTATTATCATCTGCTCTTATGCCGGTATGGATGAGAAAGAGGTTGCAGTCTTTAAACCGGCGCTGGTCTATCTCAATGAAGAGAATCGTGTGACGCACACGGGTGACTCAATTCCTGCTCAAGTCGCATAAGTTGTTGAACGGGTAATGCCTGTTTATTAAGCGGTGATATCGCTTAAAGATATTGGAAGGAGCTCCATCATTGGGGCTCTTTTCGTTTGTAAGGTCTGCTAAAATCCCTCTTTTCTTCAGAAAAATAAAGAATTTACTATGACAGTTCGTACTCGATTTGCCCCTAGCCCGACCGGTTATCTCCACGTTGGTGGTGCCAGAACAGCGCTCTTTTCTTGGCTCTATGCACGCAAACATGGTGGCGTTTTTGTATTGCGTATTGAAGATACCGATCTTGAACGCTCAACGACAGAGTCGGTTAATGCGATTCTTGAGGGGATGACCTGGCTCGGCCTTGAGTACGATGAGGGCCCTTTCTATCAAACTAAACGGTTTGATCGCTACGAAGAGGTTATTCAGCAGTTGATGGAAGCCGGTGTAGCCTACCGCTGTAGCTGCTCACGTGAGCGTCTGGATGATCTGCGTGAAGTGGCAATGAAGCGCAAAGATAAGCCACGCTATGATGGCCATTGCCGTGGCAAAGAGGTTGACCCTGATCAGCCACATGTGATCCGTTTTCGTAATCCTGATGACGGTGTTGTGTTGGTGGATGATCAGGTACGTGGTCGTGTTGCCTTCAACAACAATGAGCTGGACGATCTGATTATCAAGCGCACTGATGGTTCGCCCACCTACAACCTCACTGTGGTGGTGGATGATCTCGATATGGAGATCACCCATGTGATCCGTGGGGATGACCATCTCAACAATACACCACGCCAGATCAATATCATCCGTGCATTAGGTAAAGAGCCGCCAGTTTATGCCCATCTGCCGATGATTCTGGGTGATGATGGCGCACGGCTCTCAAAACGCCACGGTGCTGTGAGTGTGATGCAGTATCGTGAAGAGGGTTATCTGCCAGAGGCGCTGCTCAACTATCTGGTACGCCTCGGTTGGTCGCATGGTGATGATGAGATTTTTAGTGTTGATAAAATGGTTGAGCTGTTTGATATTGATCAGGTCAATAAAGCAGCCTCAGCTTTTAATACCGATAAATTACAGTGGCTTAACCAGCACTACATCAAGTCTGATACCCCTGAGCGTATTGCTCGTCTACTGAGTTATCACATGGGGCAAATTGGTATTGACCCCACTGAAGGGGCTGACCTGGTTACCGTGGCTGAGGCGCAGCAAGAGCGCGCAAAAACATTGGTTGAGATGGCTGATACCAGCCGCTTTATCTATAAAGATTTCACCGAATTTGAGGCTAAAGCGGCTAAAAAACATCTACGCCCCGTGGCAAAAGAGCCGCTACAGAAGATGCGCGAGGCACTCGAAGCGGTGACCGATTGGCGGGGTGAAGTGCTACATGCAGAGGTGGATCGCATTGCTGCAGAGCTAGCGTTGAATATGGGTAAAGTGGCCCAGCCTCTACGGGTTGCTGTAGTGGGGCGTGCCGCATCACCGGGTATTGATGTGACACTTGAATTGGTTGGCAAAGAGGCCACTCTGCGCCGTATCGATATGGCGTTGGAGTTTATCCGCAAACGTGAAGAGAGTGCGTAACAATGAGTGAGAACGAGATATCAGCACCCACCAATTTTATTCGCCAGATTATTGAGCAAGATATCAGTAGTGGTAAAAATGGCGGCAAGGTACATACCCGCTTTCCACCTGAGCCAAACGGCTATCTACATATTGGCCATGCTAAATCGATCTGCCTCAATTTTGGTATTGCTCGTGACTATGCGGATGGTCTCTGCAACCTACGTTTTGATGATACCAATCCAAATAAAGAGAGCATCGAGTTTGTTAAGGCGATTCAGGAAGATGTGCGGTGGCTCGGTTTTGATTGGCAAGATCGTCTCTACTACGCCTCTGACTACTTTGAGAAGCTCTACCAATTTGCTGTTGAACTGATTAGCAAAGGCAAGGCGTATGTCTGTGACCTAACGCCCGATGAGGCGCGTGAATATCGCGGTACGCTTACTGAGGCGGGCCAAGATAGCCCCTACCGCACTCGCTCAGTTGATGAGAATTTAGACCTCTTCAAACGCATGCGGAGTGGTGAGTTTGAGGATGGTAGCCGTGTACTGCGTGCCAAGATCGATATGGCTTCACCCAATATCAACCTGCGTGACCCAATTCTCTACCGAGTGCGTCATGGTGTTGTACATCACCAAACCAATGATACGTGGTGTATCTACCCAATGTATGACTACACCCACCCGATCTCTGATGCGCTAGAGGGGATCACCCACTCACTCTGCACGCTGGAGTTTGAAGATCACCGCCCCCTCTATGATTGGGTGCTGGATAGTCTTGATGTCGGCTGTCATCCGCAGCAGATTGAGTTCTCCCGCCTCAATTTGCAATACACTATTGTCAGTAAACGTAAGCTGGCTCAGTTGGTCTCAGAGGGTCATGTCAATGGCTGGGATGACCCTCGAATGCCAACCCTAAGTGGTCTGCGTCGTCGTGGTTTTACCGCTGCTTCGATCCTCACCTTTTGCGAGCGTATCGGTATCACCAAATCAGACAACTTGGTTGAGATGAGTCTGCTAGAGAACACCGTGCGTGAAGACCTTGATAGCACCGCACCTCGTGCAATGGCTGTTTTGAATCCACTCAAGGTGGTCATTACCAACTATCCTGAAGGTCAAACTGAACAGCTTCCAGCAGCGAACCATCCAAAGGATGAGAGCATGGGATCGCGTGAGCTGACCTTTGCTCGTGAGATCTATATCGACCAAGAGGATTTTCGCGAAGAGGCACCGCGTAAATTCAAGCGTCTTGTTAGTGGTGGTGAAGTTCGTCTGCGTAACGCCTACATCATCAAGTGTGATGAGGTGATTAAGGATGATAGCGGTGAAATTATTGAGCTACGCTGTCGTTATGACACTAAAACCCTGGGCAAAAAACCAGAAGATCGCAAAGTGAAGGGGGTTATTCACTGGGTGCCTGCCGCTGAGTCTCTACAGGTCGAAGTGCATCTCTATGACCGTCTCTTCAATGAGCCGTTGCCGGGTTCTGGTGGGGTCGATTTTCTAACCCAGCTTAACCCAGAATCACTAAAAACAGTCACCAATTGTCGCCTTGAACCTAGCTTGATGGATGCTAAAGCGGGCCAGCGTTTTCAATTTGAGCGTGAAGGGTACTTCTGTGTTGATAGTGGTGAGATGGTTGATGGCAAACAGGTTTACAATCGCATTGTTACCCTGCGTGACTCATGGGCCAAATTTGAGCAAGCTGGCAAGAAAAAAGGCTAGACAACCGCCATGCCTTCACCTAAGATTCGCTTCTCAATTTTAGGGGCCATAGCTCAGCTGGGAGAGCGCAACACTGGCAGTGTTGAGGTCGGCGGTTCGATCCCGCCTGGCTCCACCAATTTACCTTCCAGGTTAGAGACCATCCAGCAGGTCTCATCTCACCTTCAGCAACATAAGGTACTTCGATGATTTGGGTTGACTACATTATCATCGGTATCATCGCCATCTCAACACTGGTTAGTTTGATTCGCGGCTTTGCACGCGAGGCGCTTTCGTTGGCAAGTTGGTTTCTGGCTAGTTTTATCGCTTGGACCTTCTTTCGCGACCTAGCTGTGCGGCTTGAGCCGTGGCTCTCCGTCCCATCCGTGCGGTTGGGTGTTGCATTTGCGCTGCTATTAGTCGTCTCACTGCTCATCGGCAGCTTAATTAATTTTCTAATTGCTAAGTTTATTGATATGACGGGCCTGTCGGGCACGGATCGAATAATCGGCATGCTCTTTGGCGCACTGCGCGGGGTGTTGCTGGTAATTATCATTATAACTTTAGCGGGATTAACACCGTTGTCTTCTGACCCTTGGTGGGGACATTCAACATTAATCTCTTATTTTCAAGAGCTTGCATTGATGATAAAGGCTCAGCTTCCCGCTGATATTGCGAAATATTTTAATTACTGAGCCGCCTATTTTTGGCGATCCACAGTTGGTGAGTGGTGTGGAAGCAAGTAACATCAGCAGCTAACAAAGCAGTAAGTTTCCCGAGAGATATTCAGATGTGTGGAATTGCAGGAATTGTAGGCAAAGGTCCCGTTAACCAGTCACTTTATGACGCGCTGCAGGTGTTACAGCATCGTGGTCAAGATGCTGCGGGAATCGTCACCAGTGAAGGCAATAAACTTCATTTGCGTAAGGCAAATGGTTTGGCGAGCGATATCTTCCACACACGGCACATGCTGCGCCTGAAGGGCAATGTTGGCATTGGTCATGTACGTTATCCAACGGCTGGTTGCTCCTCATCCGCTGAGGCTCAGCCCTTTTATGTCAACTCCCCTTATGGCATTACCCTGGCGCACAATGGCAATCTAACCAATGCCGAAGAGCTGAAACAGGATATGTTTCGTGAAGACCTTCGACACATCAATACCTCCTCTGATTCAGAAATTTTACTCAATGTCTTTGCCCACGAGCTGGCAAAATTGGGCAAAATTCGCATCAGCGGTAATGATGTTTTTCAAGCGGTGGCGAGTGTCCACCGTCGTTGCCGTGGTGGTTATGCCGCCGTTGCGCTGATTATCGGTTATGGCATTGTTGCTTTTCGTGACCCTTTTGGCATTCGTCCTGTTGTTTACGGCAAGCGTGAGACTGAAGAGGGAACGGAGTATATGATCGCCTCTGAGAGTGTCGCTTTGGATGCACTCGGTTTTGAGCTTGTTCGTGATCTTGATCCAGGTGAAGCGATCTATATTGATCTTGATGGCAATATGTCCACCTACCAGTGTGCGGCTAGTCCGCAGCTATCGCCTTGTATATTTGAACTGGTCTATTTTGCCCGTCCTGACTCGGTGATCGATGATATTTTCGTACATAAAGCCCGTTCGCGTATGGGTGAAAAATTGGCTGATAAGATCAAACGAGAGTGGGCGGATCATGATATCGATTGTGTGATGCCAATCCCCGATACCAGCCGGACAGCGGCCCTAAAACTCGCTCTGCGTCTTGGCGTTTGGTACACCGAAGGTTTTATCAAAAATCGTTATATTGGCCGCACCTTCATCATGCCCGGTCAGCAAAAACGCAAGAAATCAGTACGCCAAAAACTCAATGCGATTGATATGGAGTTTGCGGGTAAAAATGTACTGCTGGTAGATGACTCCATTGTGCGCGGCACCACCTCCCAACAGATTGTGCAGATGGCGCGTGAAGCAGGTGCTAAAAAGGTTTACTTCGCTTCTGCTGCGCCGCCGGTGCGTTACCCGAATGTCTACGGCATCGACATGCCATCAGCCAGCGAGCTGGTGGCTCATGGTCGAACCGAGGATGAGGTGCGTCAAATTATCGGTGCAGACAAATTGATCTACCAAAGTTTGGATGATCTGATCGATGCTGTTGTAAAGAAGAGTAAGAGCAAAATTGAGCACTTCGACACCTCCGTTTTTAATGGTGAATATGTCACGGGTGATGTCAGTGAGCACTATCTCGAACAGCTAGATCTGTTACGTAATGATGGGGCCAAAGATAGTGATGAGAACGAAGCCTCTCAGATCGACCTCTACAATGGAGTTTGATCTAACCTATCTATCCATTTTGTCTTAAATCGAAGCGTTTTCTCATGGAAAAAGGCCGCATAGAGGTTATATGTGACCGATTGAGTATGAAAACAGCAAAGAGTTGAGACAAAATGATGAATAGAGAGAGTAGTTACGATATAACTACCGCTTTGATTGGGTGAGTGGTTGCTCGCCTAGTTTTATCTTCGAAGCGGGCCAAAATCATGTTCGACGATCCATCCGACCTTGCTCTTGCTACTCTGGCAGTGAGAGCAGGCCACCATCGCACCAATGAGGGTGAGCATAGCGAAGCGATCTTCGCTACTTCCAGTTACGTCTTTGAATCGGCTGCCGATGCTGCTGCTATATTTGCAGGCGATAAAGCAGGTAACATTTACTCACGCTTCACCAATCCAACAGTACGTACTTTTGAGGAGCGGTTAGCCGCACTAGAGGGTGGCGAATGTTGTGTCGCAACCGCTTCCGGTATGGCCGCTATTCTTGCCACCTGTATCGGCTTGTTGCAGAGTGGTGACCATATTCTTGCGTCACAAAGCCTATTTGGCTCAACCACTGTGTTGTTCAATAAATACCTGGCAAAATTTGGTATTGAGATCAGTTATGTCTCTGGCAGCGATGAAGAGGCATGGCCTCGAGCAATAAAGCCAAATACCCGTATCCTATTTGTAGAGACCCCCTCCAATCCACAGGTTGAGGTGATTGATATCACCGCTATGGCAGATTTGGCACACGCCCACGATGCTCTCTTGGTTGTCGATAACTGCTTCTGCACCCCAGCCCTACAGCGTCCACTTGATTTGGGCGCTGATATTATCATCCATTCGGCCACTAAATACCTTGATGGTCAGGGGCGCTGTATTGGTGGTGCTGTGGTGGGCGATAAGAAATTAGTGGGTGAAGAGGTGCTAGGTGTTATTCGTACCGCTGGCCCCAGCATGAGTCCATTTAATGCCTGGGTTTTTCTAAAAGGGCTAGAGACCTTAGACCTGCGAATGAAGGCGCACAGCAGCAGCGCACATCAGCTCGCTATCTGGCTAGAGGCACACCCTGCAATTGAGCGTGTCTATTACCCTAGCCTAAAGTCCCATCCACAGCATGCGTTAGCCATGCGGCAACAGAAGAGCGGTGGTGGTATTGTCACATTTAATGTTAAAGGTGGGCAGACTGCTGCTTGGCTGGTGATGGATGCTACACAAATCCTCTCCATAACGGCAAACCTGGGTGATACAAAATCGACGATTACTCACCCAGCGAGCACCACACATGGGCGTTTAACACCTGAAGAGCGTGCTCAAGCCAACATCAGTGATGGCATGCTACGTATCTCTGTTGGCCTAGAAGATATTGAAGATATCAAACGAGATATAGAGCGAGGCCTGAGCCAGTTGTGATGAGTGATAGCCAGCTGCAAGATAAATGGGACAACCGATACCGCGCAGCCAGCCAACCCGCAAGCCCACCCAAGGTCTTGCTTGAGAATCTTCACCTGCTGCCCAGCAGTGGACAAGCACTCGATCTCGCGTGTGGATTGGGTGCAGGTTCACTGCTGCTTGCAGAACATGGCCTAACGGTTGATGCGTGGGATATCTCTGCCGTTGCCATTGAACAGCTGACTAAAGTAGCAAATAAGCAGCAACTAGCCATCAAAGCGGTGGCAAAAAATATTGAATGTTCACCGCCAGAACCACTGCGCTATGACGTTATCCTCGTCAGCCATTTTTTAGTTCGAGAGATGGCCGCCACATTAATAGAGGCCCTGAAACCAGGTGGCCTGCTTCTCTACCAGACCTTCACTAGAGTTGCCGTTAGTGAAAATGGCCCCTCAAATCCCGCCTACCGCCTTGCAGATAATGAGCTGCTTACTCTTTTTGCACCACTTAAATTGCGTGTTTATCAAGAAGAGGGCAGGTTAGGTGATGTGACTCAAGGGTGCCGAGATATCGCCATGCTGGTGGGTGAAAAAAAGATTTTATAGGGCTCATTTTCTATAGAAATAGAGAGTTGAACCCAATAGGTAAATTACAATTGATACACTTGCTTTGAGCCGTTTTAAGGGACACGTAATATTTAATCAACGGTCTGCTGAGGTTTAGCACTTCCAAGTAACAAAATTATAACTTATTGATTTTGTTACTTTCAGACGCTGACCGCCATGGATAGCGAAGCGAAGGCGGTTAGTCCTCAGTAGCTGTGAGGCTGCACCGTATACCCGTTGTGCGTTAGCGCCAGAGGGGATGCGAAGTAGGCATCCGAGCACAGCGTCGAGTCATGTTGGGAGCTAGCACGTAGCTGCAACGAGCAAAGCGAAGTTGTAGCGTAGAGCTAGTGACCAGGACATCTGGGGCATAATAGGCTGTCGAAGATCGATTGCAAAAGGGTGACTGGGATGTCCTGTTTTGTATCATGATCAAAGACTCACTTGATAAGTGGGGTTACTTGATTGTAGCTAAGTGGAAGGGTGAATTGCCTTGTATGGGTGCCGAAATATTGATACCGGGTGTTGAAGGATAAGGTTGGATATGAGGTGATGAAGACGGTTCGAGTCTATGCGGTGAGCCTTCTAAGAGGGCTCATCTATACGCCCTTATAGAGTGCAACCAAAACCACGTTCTTAGAACGTGGATTCTTTACTGCTTAAGAAGCCTCTACCCTCTTCAATTGTGACGGAAGATCCAGGGTTCAAGCTGGTGGCGGTTGAGCAATTTGTAAAACTCGGTGCGGTTGCGCCGTGCCAGACGTGCCGCCTGGGTGACATTGCCTTCGGTCATTTGCAGGATGCGTACCAGATAGTTGCGCTCGAAATCGGCCTGCGCCTGAGCCAGGGGAATAATCTCGCCGGTCTTGCCGCGCAGTGCATTATTGATCAAGCTGGCGGAGACCACCGGTGACACGGAGAGTACCGCCACCTGCTCCACCACGTTGAGCAGCTGGCGGATATTTCCGGGCCATGGTGCCGCCATTAGTACCTCCATGGCTGCGGGGGAGAAGGAGTTGACCACACACTGCTCTGTCCGCTCACGCACCAAGCGTAAAAAATGGTTGGCCAGCAAGGGGATATCTTCACAGCGGTCACACAGAGGTGGAATCTCCAGCGTTACCACGTTGAGTCGATAGAAGAGGTCTTCACGGAAACGGCCTGCCTCAATGGCTGTCTCCAGGTCGGCGTGCGTAGCGGAGACAACGCGCACATCCACTGGAAAACTGTCGGCGGCGCCCACTGGGCGGACCTCGCCATTCTCCAATACCCGCAGCAGTTTGGCCTGGAACTCCATCGGCATGTCGCCAATTTCGTCCAGGAACAGGGTGCCGCCGTTGGCGGTTTCAAACAGCCCTGTCCGATTGCGCTCGGCACCGGTGAATGCCCCTTTGCGATGACCGAACAGCTCAGATTCCAGCAAGGCCTCGGGGATAGCGGCACAGTTAATAGGCACGAAGGGGGCATCATGGCGGGAGCTGGCATTATGTATGGCCCGTGCCAGCAGTTCCTTGCCGGTGCCGCTGTCACTCTGGATTAGCACACTCACGTCGCTTTGGGCGATGCGCTGGGCCTGCGCCAACAACTCCTCCATTACCACACTTTGGCTGATAATTTTGTGCCGCCAGTGATGGTCGTTGTTCTCCAACCCCTGCTCTTCGCTGGTATAGCCCTGGCTGAGAGCGGTTTTGATAGTCTGCAGCAGTTCCCCGCTATCGAAGGGCTTGGTAAGAAAGCTGAAAACCCCTTTGCGGGTAGCATTCACCGCATCCGGAATGGTACCGTGGGCGGTGAGCATGATCACTGGCAGGGAGGGGGAATTTTTGTGCACCGCCTCAAAGAGAGCCAAGCCATCCATCCCTTCCATACGTAGGTCGGTGATGATGAGATGAGGCTGCAAGGTGGCAAGGTGGCCCAGTGCCTGCCGTCCACTGCTGGCGGTTTCGATCTGAAAACCGTTGGCCCGCAACCGCAGTGAGAGCAGCTTGAGCAGGCTGGGGTCGTCATCGACCAGTAGAATTCTGTACCGGCTCATGGGGGATGTTATTGGTTGAAGGGGTGATAATGGCCTGCTCTTTTTCATTGATACTCTTTTCAATATTTTTCAATTGTTCCAGTTGGGATTGCAATGTTGTCAAACGCTGTAACAGCTTCCGGGATGCGGCTCGTTCCTGCTTCAATTTACGCCCCAGCTTCTTGACGTGTACCTGTCGGGAGAGCAGCTGTTCCAACTGGTTGTGTAACAGTTGAGCCAGCTGATAAGATTTCATCTCCATGCCATCATTTCTGTTAAGCAGGTCAGTGAGCAGCTTCAATGCTCTTTCCCGCTCTTTTACAGGAGTCTCCGGCTGACTCAGCATCAGTGCCAGCCGTAGCTGATCGCACCCCTCACGAGTCAGTGACCAGATCTCAGTGAGGGTTTCCAGCTCCTGTTCACGATTCCCGTTCTCCATCAACAAAGCCGCTTCATAATAGCCCAATAGGTCACCACAGCCAGGGTCAATCGTTGTTTCCGGCTCTGGTAACGGTGCTTGGGGAGGGGGCAGGGCTGGAGCTGGGGCCGGGGCCGGATCTGGAGTTGGTGGAGGACGGAAAGTTGTGCAACCCACCACAAGCATGATGGCAACTATCCCTGTAATCAGTTTGTACATACCTTGTCATCCATATTTGGCATCTGCATTGTAATCATAGGTAAGGTGACTCGAAAGTGCGCCCCCTGCCGGGTTTTTATCAGCTCGATGAATCCACCATGCAGACGCAGGTAATGCTCCACGATGGAGAGTCCCAACCCCGTTCCCTGTAAGGGGCCGTGGGATGGTGACTGTCCCTGGAAAAAGGGTTCAAAGAGGTGAGGCTGATCATCCGGCAAAATCCCCACGCCCTCATCTACGATATTCAGTACCGCCTTTTGGTTTTCCTGATACAGGCTTATCAGCACCTTGCCGCCTTCAGCAGAGTATTTGATTGCGTTGGAGAGCAGGTTGTCTATCACAATCCGTAACTGCTCCGGTGCACCATTCACCACCGTCGGCTGCAACCGGGATTCCATAGAAATATTTCGCACCCGCATGGCCAAGCGGTGTTTTTCCACCACCTCTGGAACGAGAGTCGCCAAGTCTGCAGACTCACCAGCAGGAAGTTTATCCTGGGCCAGGGCAAGGTTAAAATTAAGCAGACTCTCCACCTGATGTTGTAGCTGCAAGCTGTTTTCGTGAAGTATCTGCACCACCTCTTGTTGCTCCTGACTCAAAGTGCCGGTGATGCCGTCACGCAGCAGTCCTGCACCCTCGCGAATGGCAGCAAGTGGGGTCTTGAGTTCGTGGGAGACGTGATGCAAAAACAGTAATTTCTGCTCATCCAATGCCGCCAGTTGACGCCGCAGCCAATCCAGTTGCTCTCCCAGCTCACGAATGTCCTGGGGTCCGGCAACATCAATGGCCGTACCGAATTGGCCCGCGCCTAACTGGCGTATAGCCGCACTCAAACGCCGCAGGGGGCGGGAGATGAGTACGCTGAAAACCACTGTGATAAACAGCGCCAGCGGAATAAGTGCCGCCGCCTGCCACAGAAGCAGGCGCCGCACCTGACTGATCTGTTGATTCATGGCATGGCTTTCACGGGCGATCATACGCGTTACATCGAAAGGGATGGGCCGTACCAGTTCAGAAAGTCGCTCCACTTCAGTCAGTTTTTCCTCATTCCGGGAAGGCTGTCTAGCCGCCTCCTGGAGCTTTTGATACAGACTTTCTTCCTTTGCTAGTAGCTGCTTCAGTCGTTTAGAGAGAACGGGATCGTGTGACAGAACCAGTAACCGCTCAACCCCCTGTGCCAGTTGAGTCCGTTGGCTTTGGTAACGGGAGAGAATGGCTTCATCTCGCAGTACCATATACTGCCCTGCGCTACGTTCCATACTGAGCGCCTGAGCAGCGATAAGACGCCCTGACTCCACTGCCTGGGTGGAGTCATGTACAGCCTTCTGCATCTGCACCGCCAGATGATCCACCTGGTACACCGTACTAAGCAGGCCGATGGTCAGGGGTACGGCTACCAGAACAAACCCCAACAGGGTGAGTTTAAGAATAGTAGTAGGTTTGAATAGCATATCTGGAGTTTGCCAAAGATGTGCTGCCGACACAAACTGTCGCCAAATAGCAACAGGTCAGTATTGCCTCTGCACAGCCTGCTTTGGACAATATCATCCAAATGACTGTCGCCAACAAACGACAGAATGCAGAAGCAATTGGGCATAAAATGGAGCAAACAACAAGTAAGCTCATGTATTTTCATGGAAATATATTATTGGCACGACAACTGCATTATTCACTGCAGACCATGGCGGTTTTACGCCGAGTCGCACACTATAAAATTATTGAGGAGTTACAAACTATGTTTAAGAAATTGATTGTTGCCGCTGTTATCACTC
Source organism: Sedimenticola sp. (assembly GCA_027068675.1). Lineage (GTDB taxonomy): Bacteria > Pseudomonadota > Gammaproteobacteria > Chromatiales > Chromatiaceae > JAKITT01. Next base: position 191 of record JAMOMH010000314.1, on the reverse strand, counting down.
TGTTTGCCGGAGCTGCTACCGCCGCCGGTGGTGTTTTCGCTACCCTGGACACCGACATGAACGGTGCCGTTAGCAAAGATGAAGCTTCTGCTATGCCCAGCCTCACTGAGCAGTGGGAAACGCTGGATGTTGATGCCAATGGTGAACTGAGTGCCGAGGAGTTTGCCGCATATGTAGCTGAAGAGAAACCT
>JAMOMH010000313.1 GCA_027068675.1 Sedimenticola sp. | reverse complement strand
ACCAACGGGTGAGCAAAGGGGAGTAGCCGACCCGCTAACCAGAGGGCGGTTAATCCAGCCAATGGCTTGCCAACGATTGTGTCCATCCCCGTCCAGTTGCGTACGGCGGTGAGTAGAAACCCCGCAATAATCGCTACGCTATAACCAAATAGCATCTCATGGCTATGCCAGCCGATTAGCGAATAGTAGCTATTGGCTTCAATAATGCCATGCCAGTTGAGCAACCAAATAACCAAAAGTAGTGTTGCACTGCTGCAAGCGGCGAGAAAAAATGGGCGAAAACCAAGTGCAAAAGGGACAATCCCAGCTGTTTTTGGTGGAGTGGGTTCGTTGAGTTGAGTAACGGGCATAAAGGAGGCGCAGGTTGCTAAAAAGATCTAGAGATTAGCATTTGCTTAAGTGCAATTGCATTGATGAACATCAAAATCATGACTTGTTCAGAGTCTCCTGAAACACCGCCAACTATACTCTATGTGGCGATGAGTGTTTTAAAGAGAGCTAACCCATGAATAGTGAAACTTCGAAACTAGAAATCTTAATTGTTGACGACTCTAAAGTTGTCCGTGTGACAGCTAAAAAAATGTTGCAGTCTGACTACACCATCTTCGAGGCTACAAATGGTTTAGAGGCTTGGGAGGTGTTACAGCAAAATCGCCAAATTGCCGCCGTTTTTTGTGATCTTCAGATGGATGACTCCGATGGTTATGAGCTGCTAGCTTTGATTCGTGGCTCTGATGATCCGCACATGCTCAATCTGCCCGTTATTATCATTACCGGCAGTGATGATAGTGATGGTACGAAGAGAGAGGTACTCAACCTGGGTGCAACAGACTTCATTGTTAAACCGTTTGATGCCGTCACCCTAAAAAACCGAGCGGACGCCTATATCGGATACTGCCAAAAGCTGGCAGAGATAGAGGATAAAGCAGAGCAAGATAAGCTGACCGGCCTTGCTAATAAACACACCTTTCTCACTCATGGTGAACAAGACCTCTCACTGGC
>JAMOMH010000312.1 GCA_027068675.1 Sedimenticola sp. | reverse complement strand
GGTTATGTGATAGCTGGGTTAATTCTGTTCCGTCTTGTGTGGGGGGTAATAGGTGGCCCCTATGCGCGATTTGGTGATTTTTGGTTTAACTGGCATGAGGCGCTGGGTTATATAAAAAAGGTATTGCAGGCCCGTCCACCACGATTTATTGGCCACAACCCTGCTGGGAGTTGGGCCATATACACCCTATTGACCCTTGCTCTATTAATCACCTTTACTGGGCTGCTTGTTTTGGGTGGTGAAGAGCAGCATGGCCCTTTTGCTGGATGGCTCGATTTTCCAAAGGGGGCAATTGCTCATCAGATTCATGAATTGCTGGCTTGGGTGATGTTAGGTGTTGTGGCTATCCATCTGTTGGGGGTATTGGTTGAGTCGGTTTTGCATCGAGAAAATTTGGTTGGCTCGATGGTCACGGGAGATAAATGGGCTAAACCTAGTGTCATCTCAGTGGCACCAAGAAGGTCAATGGCGGCATTGATGCTGCTGGTAGTCTCTATTGCAGGGTTTGGTTGGTTTTATGGTTATCTGGTCGAGACACCTGAACAGCCCTATCGGCCATTTATCGGCCCACAACTACCTGATCATGCGCTTTGGCGAGAGGAGTGTGGAGCTTGTCATCTCGCCTTTCACCCCTCTCTATTACCTGCCAGATCTTGGCAACTATTGATGAAAGAGCAGTCATCCCACTTTGCTGAAGATCTCTTTTTAGAGCCAGAGGCGATAGATGATATTGAAAAGTTTTTGGTTGAGAATGCGGCGGAACAGGCAGCAACAGAGGCGGCTTGGAAAATAGATCGAAGCATTGCAAAAACAGAGGTGCCTCTGAGGATAACAGAGAGCCAATACTGGCTGGATAAGCACCAATGGATAACACCTCAGGTGTGGGAGAACCCAATAGTAAACGGTAAAGTTAATTGTATGGCCTGCCACCTGGATGCAGATGATGGGACTTTTGAAGATGCTGCTATGCGTATCCCTGTAGAAAATTATTCAATAATTTATTCACTATTTCAGTTTCAGTTCATCTCAACCCAATAGACTTAATAGTAAGGGTAAATTAATACCCGATTAAACTATTTTTTTAGAGGTCATTATGAATAGAAAGTTAATCCTTGTTACGGCACTGATATTGGCAATGCCTCTCTCACTACAGGCGGGTGCAATATCTGATCTGCAGGCAAATTATCAGGCAAAGGGTGCTGGGCCATTTAGTGCTGTTGCTGGAGAGAAGCTGTGGAGTAAATCCTTTACTGATGCCAAAAGTGGCAAAATGCGTAACTGTACCACTTGCCATACTGCGGACTTAACAAAACTGGGTAAGCATGTGCGTACAGGTAAGGTGATTGAACCGATGGCGGTGTCAGTAAATGCAAAACGGTTTACGGAGGTGAAAAAGATTAAAAAATGGTTTGTTCGCAATTGTAAGTGGACATTTGGACGGGAGTGTACAGCTCAAGAAAAAGGTGATTTTCTTGCTTTTTTTAGCTCTCTTTAAAACTGATGAATTAACGATTAAGGTATAAATTATGAACCATAAAACATTAGTGATATCGCTGCTGATATCTGCTGTTATGTTGTCTATTAGCGGTACAGCAATGAGTGATGATGATTATGAACGTGGTGGTTTCTTAAATCGCTGGTTTGGTGATAGTAAACCAGGGGTTGCACCAGTTGAAAATCCGTACTATCTAGAGGAGTGTGGTAGTTGCCATTTTGCCTATCAACCGGGCTTACTGCCTGCGCGTTCATGGTCAAAATTGATGGCAGGACTGGATGACCATTTTGGAGAGAATGCAGAGCTGCCAGCTGAAGATGCTAAAATTCTTGAAGATTACTTGGTGGGGAATTCTGCTGATAAATCGAACCATAAGCGTTCAAAAAAGATAATGAAACGTATGCCATCTACCGATACACCACTACGTATCACTGAAACAAGATATTTTATTAAAAAGCATGATGAACTATCCCGTAATATGGTGCAGGGTAATCCACAGGTGGAATCAATCAGCAGATGTGATAGCTGTCATAAACAAGCGGCAAAAGGCTCTTTCGAAGAAGATGAAATTGAAATACCAGGTTTTGGCCGATGGGAGGATGATTAGGGTATATCGGATAGGTCCGGTTGAATTCCAATCGATCTGAATTCAGCCAGACCTATTCAGTAATCTCTCAGTTTATTTGGCTATGAATAAAATACAGCACGCTCTTCTTATTCTACTCTTGATCTCTTGCGGTATTGTGATTGCAGATAGCGATCACCTAAAAGCAAGGGAGTTGGTTAAGGCGGGCGCTATCCTCCCTTTAGAACGGATCCTAAAGCAGGTGGCGACAGATCACCCAGGGCACATATTAGAGGTGGAATTTGAGCAAGAAGATGGTCTGTTTATCTATGAAATTGAGCTGGTTGATGAGCAGGGTTTGGTTTGGGAGCTGGAGTTTGATGCAAAAACTGGCATGCTTATCGAGAAGGAACGAGAGGATTAAATATGCGCCTACTCTTAGTAGAGGATGATGCCGCCCTGGCTGAACACCTAAGTGCCGACCTTGAACGGCAAGGTTTTGCTGTTGACCTTGCTGGAAATGGGGTTGATGCAGAATTTAAGGGGGATATGCAGCCCTATGATGTGATTATCCTCGATTTAGGGCTACCTAAGCGGCCAGGGTTGGAGGTGCTAAAAAATTGGCGACAGAGAGAGAATCGTGTGCCGGTTATTATTTTAACCGCACGGGATGCTTGGCATGAGCGGGTGGATGGTTTTAAAGCGGGTGCTGATGACTATCTCTGCAAACCGTTTCATGTCGAAGAGCTGGTAGCCCGCATACAGGCTCTTATCCGTCGTAGTCATGACAAAACAGGTGACTCATTGCAGAGTAGTGATCTGGTGTTGGATGAAGAGCGGCAGCAGGTCAAACTACCGGATGGAACCATGTTTGAGCTAACCGGCACTGAATTTCGTTTGTTGCGTTGCTTTATGCTGCACCCTGGAAAAATCCTCTCGAAAACGCGGCTCACTGAGCATGTCTACGACCAGGATTTTGACCGAGATAGCAATTTGATCGAGGTCTATGTTCGCCGTTTGCGGGATAAGTTAGGTAAGGATCGCATCGTTACCCGACGAGGCCAGGGTTACATCTTTACTGAAAATAGTTCATGAACTCACTACAACGCCTTCTGCAAATAGGGCTGACATTCAGCCTGTTGCTGCTTATGGCGGTGCTTTGGTGGATGGGTAGTTTGGCTGTTCGTCAGCTGGGTGAGGATCTAATTAGCTCTCGTCTAGAGCATGATGCAGAGAGCTTGCTTGCTGCTATCAACTTTTTGGAGTCTGATCAGACCCCGATGCAGTTAGAGTATATCAACCCCATCTATAATCGCCCCTTTTCTGGCCACTACTACATCATTCGTTTTGCAGACGGCACCATGCTGAATTCACGCTCACTCTGGGATCAAAACCTCGATCTCCCCTTGGTGGAACCAGGTGCTTCAATCGTGTGGCATGCGGTTGGACCATCTGATCAAAGGCTGCTGGTATGGGCACGGCATTACAAAAAACAGGGGCAGACTTTTACGCTGGCTGTGGCTGAAGATCTCACCCCTTTGGAGCGTTATCTTGCTATTTTTAAATGGACATTTGCAGCCCTTGCTTTGGTCATGCTTTTTATTCTGCTCATGGTTCAGCAGCTTGTTATCAAGCGATCATTCAGGCGTTTGGATAGGCTGCGCTCAGAGATGCAGAGTCTGGAACAGGGTGAAATTAGCACTCTATCTCAGGATGTGCCTGATGAGATTTTACCGCTAGTAGAGGCGTTCAACCGCCTGCTAGCGCTATTGTCGCAACGGTTGAGCCGTTCACGCAACTCACTGGGCAATCTTGCTCATGCCCTTAAAGGCCCGCTTAACCTGCTTATGCACTACCTGGATAGTAAAGAGCTGGATGCTTGCCCTGAGTTAAAGGCGCAAATGCAAAGCCAGCAGCAGCGTATACAAACGCTGATGGAGCGTGAACTAAAACGTGCGCGTCTGGCGGGGAGTGGTAGCCCAGGATATTGTTTTAATGTCCAGCAAGAGTTGCCCGACTTAATTGAGGTGCTGAAGCAAGTACACCATAAACAGCGGCTGAATATTCAATGGCAGGTGATGGCTGATACCCCAAGCTTTGGTGATCGAGAGGATATGTTAGAGCTATTGGGTAATATTTTAGACAACGCCTGCAAGTGGGCCAATGGCAACGTGCAGTGCCATATCTCTGGTGTCGATACCATTACCATCATCATTGAAGATGATGGCCCAGGGTGCAGTGAACAAGAGATAGAGCAGCTCACCCAGCGTGGTGTGCGACTTGATGAGACTGTTGAAGGCCATGGTCTTGGGCTGGCCATCGCTAAGGATATTATCAAACTCTACAATGGTGAGATTTCCTTTAGCCGATCCAAATCATTAGGTGGTTTATGTACCACCATTAAATTGTGCCTGCCTAGGCTGGCCCTAAATTGAGTGGAGGTTGCTCTAAATTAACCAGCTGCTCACGTAGTGTTAAGATCTGTTCATCCCAATAGCGTGGGGTATTGAACCAGGGGAAGCTGTGTGGAAATGCGGGGTCACCCCAGCGGTGTGCAAGCCAGTATGCGTAGTGGATGATGCGCAGGCTGCGGAGTGATTCAATTAGGTGCAGCTCTCTCAGGTCAAAATCGTAGAACTCGTTGTACCCCTCTAACATCTCACTGAGCTGAATGGTCATCTGTTTGCGGTCACCTGAGAGTAACATCCAGAGGTCTTGTATGGCTGGGCCAGTGCGGCAATCATCCAAATCGACAATGTGGGCGCCGGAGTCAGTCCAGAGAATATTACCTGGATGGAAGTCGCCATGCAGACGGATCAGCTTGAGTGATGGGAGTGAGGCAAAATTCTCGGTGATCTTTTCGATGATCATTTCAGCTAGATCACGATACTGCTGCTGCATCTCGCTAGGGATAAAACCCTGCTCCAAGAGAAATTGATAGGGCAAGATGCCAAAACTCTCGATGTTGAGGGTGGGGCGGTGTTCAAACTCACGTGTGGCACCAATGGCGTGAATGCGACCTAGAAAACGGCCGATTCGATACTGTGTCTCAGGGTCTTCCAGCTCAGGCCAGCGACCACCGCGACGAGGGAATAGAGCATATTGGAACCCTTTGTGTTCCAGTAGGCTTTCACCTTGCTTATTGAGCAGCGGAGCGACAACGGGAATCTCCTGTGCCATCAGCTCCAATGCGAAGCTGTGCTCCTCCAGAATGGTCTCCCGACTCCAGCGATTGGGGCGGTAGAATTTGGCAACCAATGGTTGTGCCTCTTCAATGCCTACTTGATAGACACGGTTCTCATAGCTATTGAGTGCGAGTAGGTGGCCGTCAGGTAGAAAAGTGCTCTGCTCAACGGCATCCAGTACACAATCTGGCGTGAGTAGTTCGTAGGGGTGTTCATTGCTCATGGTCAGCTATTTCCCAGGCAAAAAAATAGGCCGTATATTAAAGATACGGCCTAAATAACATCATGGAAGGAGGACGTGATGTGAAGAAATCTCTATATGGCTATCTGAACCTTGAGTTTATTCATCGCCTGTTTCTCGATCTGCCTGATCCGCTCGGCGGAGACGCTAAATCGATTGGCTAACTCATGCAGGGTCGCCTTCTTCTCACTTAGCCAACGGGCGGTGAGAATGGTGCGGCTGCGCTCATCTAACTGCTCCATGGCGTTGAAAAGCTGTTTACGCGCATGGGCTTCACTATCTACGACTTCAAGCTGTTGAAAAGGTTCCATCCGCATATCGGGGAGATAACCTGCCGGTGAAGCGGGTGTGCTCTCATCTGCGATTTCAGGTGCATCGAAGGCCATATCGTAGTTGGCCATGCGGGCTTCCATCTCCAGTACTGTCTTCTCTTCAACACCGAGATCTTTTGCAACACCTTGAACCTCCTCCTGGGAGAACCAGCCAAGACGTTTCTTGGAGCTACGCAGATTGAAGAAGAGCTTACGCTGCGCTTTGGTGGTGGCCACTTTTACAATGCGCCAGTTACGCAGGATATATTCGTGAATCTCCGCTTTGATCCAATGTACGGCAAAGGAGGCGAGACGTACGCCAAAATCGGGGTCGAAGCGTTTGACCGCTTTCATCAGACCAACGGTACCCTCTTGAATGAGATCGGGCAGGCCGAGGCCATAACCGGAGTAACCACGGGCGATGCGGATAACAAAACGGATATGTGGGAAGAGCAGCATACGCGCGGCCTCCAAATCCTGCTCATCACGCAGTTTGACAGCCAATGCATGCTCCTCTTCGGCGCTTAACATCGGTAGCTGGTAAGCTGCGCTGATGTATGCATCGATGCTGCCTGTTGGCAGAGAAGTTAATGTGAGTTCGTTGCTCATGTTAGGCTGCCCCGTAGTTTCATGTGCTGATTTTAGCACTCTGCTGGTATGAGTGCTAGTTGGCACTAAAGTTCCCTGTTTTTAGTAAGTGAGTTTGGAGAGAGTATGAAACGATTACAACGCTGGCTGGCGGGAATTTTTATTCTATTTATCAGTTATCAATTGCTGGCCTCTGTGATCTACACCTACGAGGTGGCTGCCTTTTATGGCGAGGCGTGGAGCATGGATAGACATGGTTTGGCGATGAATGGCAATGCGGTGTTTGGTGATATGAGAGAGATTTCAGAGTTGGCGGCTGTTGATGCAAAACATTGCCCCAATATCACCTCAGTGCGGGGAGAGATTACGATGGGCATGGTTGGTGGTGAGATGGTCTGTTGTGAGGTGGCCAATGAACATCAGCGTACGGTTCCCTATATAGAGAAGGGAGGTAATGGCCACTACCTATGTGGTAAGTGGCCAGCTATTGATCATGTCTTTCGTCCGTTGAACCTGTGAGGAGAGGTCAGCTCAGCTCTCACTCACTTTTGGTGCCAAAATGATGGCACCAAGGGGTGGCAGATCGAGCGTGCAGGAGAAGTCGCGCCCCATCCATGGCACATCTTCAGACTGAGTGCCCCCTTGGTTGCCCACATCGCTACCGCCGTAGAAGCTGGAGTCTGAGTTGAGCACTTCGTGGTAGTAGCCGCTGCTGGGTAGGCCGATGCGGTAGTCGTGGCGAGGTATGGGGGTGAAGTTGACGACAATAACCGCCACACTTCCATCCTGTCCACGGCGCAGAAAGCTGAGGACAGATTGTCCGCTATCGTGACAGTCGATCCACTCAAAACCATCCTCAGAGAACTCATTGCCATGCAGTGCCGGCATCTTTTTATAGAGCTGGTTGAGGTCGCTAACTAATGTTTTTGTACCTTGGTGTTCTGCCTGCTCAAGCAGGTGCCAATCGAGCGCCCTATCTTCATCCCATTCGCGCCCTTGCGCAAACTCACACCCCATGAAGAGCAGTTTTTTGCCAGGATAGGCAAACATGAAACTGTAGAGCAGGCGTAGGTTGGCAAATTTCTGCCATGAATCTCCCTGCATTTTGTCGATCATCGAGCCTTTGCCATGTACTACCTCATCGTGTGAGAAGGGGAGGACAAAGTTTTCGGTGAAGGCGTAGAGTAGCCCAAAGGTGAGCAGGTCGTGATGAAAGTGACGATAGACCGGATCTTTGGCCATATATGAGAGAGTGTCGTGCATCCAGCCCATGTTCCATTTCATGCTGAAACCGAGACCACCCAGCCAGGTGGGACGGGATACTTGAGGCCAGGCAGTGGACTCTTCGGCGATCATCACGGTGCCAGGCTGCGCCTCATGAGTCACCTCGTTGAGATGCTGGAGGAAGGCGACTGCTTCCAGGTTTTCACGCCCACCATGTTCATTGGGCAGCCAATCGCCGGGTTCACGTGAGTAGTCGAGATAGAGCATAGAGGCGACCGCATCAACACGAAGGCCGTCGATATGGAACTCCTCCAGCCAATAGATGGCACTAGAGAGGAGGAAGTTGCATACCTCATTACGGCCAAAGTTGAAGATCAGTGTGCCCCAGTCACGGTGTTCACCGCGGCGTGGGTCTTCGTGTTCATAGAGTGCGCTACCATCAAAACAGGCTAAGGCGTGACGATCCTTGGGGAAGTGGGCGGGTACCCAGTCCAAAATGATACCAATGTGGGCTTGATGCAGTTGGTCGATAAAGTAGCGAAAATCATCGGGTGACCCAAAGCGGCTGGTGGGTGCAAAATAGCCGGTCACCTGATACCCCCATGAGGCATCCAGTGGGTGTTCGGTGATTGGTAGGAGTTCGATGTGGGTGAAGCCTAGCTCGGTAATATAAGGAACTAACCGATCGGCAATCTCACGATAGTTGAGGAACTCACCTGCCTCATCGCGTTGCCAAGAGCCAAGGTGCAGCTCGTAGATCGACATTGGGCTGCTCTGCCAACAATTTTCTGCGCGTTGTGCCAACCAATTGCTATCACTCCACTGATACGCTGACTCATCAAGGATGATGCTTGCTGTATCGGGGCGTTTTTGGAACTGGTTGCCATAGGGGTCGATACGATCAGCCACATCACCGTTCTGGCTACGAATCTCAAATTTATAGAGGTGACCACTCTCCAGCTGTGGGATGAATAGCTCCCAGATACCGCTTGAGCCGCGTGCTCGCATGGGGTGAATGCGACCATCCCACTGGTTAAAATCACCGATTACACTCACTCGATTGGCACAGGGTGCCCAGACGGCAAACAGGGTGCCTGGAATATCGTCAATCAATTGTGGGTGTGCGCCGAGAATACGATAGGCGTGGTGGTGTTTACCTTCGCTAATTAGGTGCAGGTCAAAATCTTTGAGCTGAGCAGGAAAGCAGTAGGGATCGTGAGAAATGTGCGGGTTGCCCTGCTGATCGGTCCAGCTGATCTGGTAACGTGCAGGCAGATTTTTACTCTGCCCTCGCCACTCGAATAGGTCGGTGCCCTTAATGCGGCTGAATGGCTGGTTGATATCGACCAGCGTGGCATTGATGGCTTCGGGCAAGAATAGGCGAATGATGCTCTCTTTTTTTTCAGTGTGTTGTCCCAACACCTCAAAAGGGTCGTGGTGACGGGCTTCGATGATTCGTGTCAGAGCTTTATTTAATGGCATGATCTATGGTTTAACTATTAATAAAAATTAGGGGAATCAGGGCTACGTCCCTTATGGAACAGGATGTTACCATAGGCCGTCTATGGTGGGTGGTTTCAGTCGTGCAGAAAGAGTTTGGAGTGTAAATAGGATGAATACAGAGCAAAGCCCTCGTTTTGTGAGCCGTTTAACGCGCAATACATTGGCCCTGATTTTGGCGGGTGGACGTGGCTCCAGGCTGAAACATCTGACCCAGTGGTGTGCAAAACCGGCAGTCTCTTTTGGTGGTAAATTTCGTATTATTGATTTCCCACTCTCCAACTGCATCAACTCCGGTATTCGGCAGATTGGTGTCTTAACGCAATATAAGGCGCACTCCCTGATTCTACACATCCAGCGTGGCTGGGGTTTTCTGCGTGGTGAGTTTGGTGAATTTGTTGAGCTACTGCCTGCCCAGCAGCGAATTGAGAATAGTTGGTATGCAGGTACCGCCGATGCGGTCTATCAAAATCTCGATATTTTACGTATGCATGATCCTGATTATGTGCTGCTGCTGGCAGGTGACCACATCTATAAGATGGATTACGGCGCGATGATTGCACGCCATGTGGAGAGCGGTGCAGATATGACCATCGGCTGCCTTGAGGTCGATCTGGAGACGGCAAAGGGTTTTGGTGTGATGGCGGTGGATGAGGAGAACCGTATCCATGAGTTTTCTGAGAAGCCAGATCAACCGAAACCAACCCCTGGTAACAATAAAGTGGCGCTCGCCTCAATGGGCATCTACGTCTTTAACCGTAAGTTCCTCTTTGAACAGCTGATCAAAGATGCTGATACCCCTAGTTCAACCCATGATTTTGGCCACGATATTATCCCCAGTGTGATTGAGAACTACCGCGTCATCGCCTACCCCTTTCGTGATGAGGTGAATAATACTCAAGCCTACTGGCGTGATGTAGGCACTGTTGATGCCTTCTGGGAGGCCAATCAAGAGCTGATAGGGGTGATTCCACCACTCAACCTTTATGATAAGAGTTGGCCCATTTGGACCTACCAGGAGCAGCTACCCCCCGCCAAATTTGTCTTCGATGATGATAATCGTCGAGGCATGGCGGTTGACTCAATGATCTCCGGCGGCTGCGTGGTTTCAGGTGCTGTGGTACGTCATACGCTACTCTTCTCCAATGTGCGAGTTAACTCATATTCAACGATTGAAGCGTCTGTTGTGCTGCCAAATGTGGTGATCGGTCGTAATTGTCGGATTAAAAAGGCGATTATTGCCGATCACTGCAATATTCCTGAGGGGACGGTTATTGGTGAAAATGCTGAAGCAGATGCAAGTCGTTTCTACGTCTCTGAAGGGGGCGTGGTGTTGGTGACACCAGAGATGTTGGGGCAGGTTCAACACTATGTGCGCTGAGACCAAAGAGCATCAGCTAAAGGTTGTACTCTGTTGGCACATGCACCAGCCCGACTACCGTGGGCCAGCACATAGTGAGTATCAGCTGCCGTGGGTCTATCTCCACAGCATCAAAGATTATACCGATATGATCGCCCACCTGGAGAATGAGCCTGAGGCCCGTGCAGTGGTCAATTTTGCCCCGGTTCTACTGGAACAGATTGATGATTACAGTCGACAAATTAGCGATTGGCTGCAGGTTGGCAAATTGATTAATGATCCGCTATTGGCGGCCCTGGCTGGGCCAGGTCTACCTATTGAGCAGAATGAACGCTGGGCATTGGTTGAGGCGTGTCGCCGATTGAATGACAAATTAGTCGACCGTTTTGCGCCATTTCGTGAGTTGATGGGTTGCCTCAGCTGGTTTGATGAACGACCTGAGTCCCGCATCTATCTTAATGACCAAGCCATCACTGATCTTCTGGTTTGGTACCACCTGGCGTGGATGGGTGAATCGGTACGTGAAAATGATATCCGTGTTAAATCGTTGGAGAAGAAGGCGCGTGGTTTTGATCTGGATGATCGTCGTCGCCTTCTCGCACTGATTGGTGGCATTCACTCAACTCTAATAGGGCGCTACCGCCGTATGGCAGAGCAGGGGCGAATTGAGATCTCCGTTTCACCTTACGCCCACCCCATTGTACCGCTGCTGATTGATGTTGATTCAGCGCGTGAAGCGATGCCTGAACTCAATCCACTCGCCTTCTCAACCTACCCAGGTGGTGAGGCGCGGGCGCGTTGGCACATCCGCAAAGGCAATACAGTGTTTGAGCGCTTCTTTGGTTTTTCTCCAGCCGGTTGTTGGCCCTCTGAGGGGGCAGTGAGTGAAGATGCTTTCAAACTCTTTGAGGAGGAGGGTTACAGTTGGATTGCCAGTGGCCAACAGGTGCTCAATAATAGTCTGCATGCATCTGGCATGGCTGACCCGCTACCCGAGAGCTGGGCGCACACCCCCTATCGCCTGCATGAGGGGCGTTTGAACTGCTTCTTCCGCGATGATGGCCTCTCTGACCTGATCGGTTTTACCTACTCCAATTGGCACGCCGATGATGCGGTGGGTGATCTCATCAACAATCTGGTCAATATTGCCGATGCTACCGCAGACAATCGTGATGCCGTGGTCTCCATCATTATGGATGGGGAGAATGCCTGGGAGTGTTACCCAAATAACGCCAGTTACTTCCTCTCCGCTCTCTATAAACAGTTGGTGGAACACCCTAAAATTCGCCTTACCACCTTCTCTGACTGTCTTGAAAGGCAGCAGAAAAGCGCCCCTGCTCTCAGTTCATTAACCGCCGGTAGTTGGGTCTATGGCTCCTTCTCCACCTGGATCGGAAATCAGGATAAAAACCGTGCCTGGGAGATGTTGAGTGAGGCCAAAGTGGTCTATGACAAAGTGCTGCTGCAGAAAGAGTTTTCGGATAAACAGCTTAGTGCGCTGGAGATACAGCTCGCCACCTGTGAAGGCTCCGACTGGTTCTGGTGGTTTGGTGATTACAATCCAGGTCAGACAGTGAGTGATTTTGAACGCCTTTTTAGACACCAACTCAGCCACCTCTACGCCCTGCTAGAGGTTGAAGCCCCTGAATATCTCATGCATGTTTTTGCTACCGGAAGCGGTGATCCCGATCTCGGTGGTGTGATGAAACGGAACTAATTTTGATGACCGAACCAATTACCCCTGGTGGTCGCCGGGCAGGTGTTCTATTACACGTCACATCGCTACCGGGAGATTCGCAAACGGGCGAACTGGGGCGTGAGGCCTACAATTTCATCGATTTTCTGGTCGAATCGGGCATGCGGGTGTGGCAGATGTTACCGGTTGGCCCCACTCAGGCCGATAACTCGCCCTATCAAACCACCTCAGTCCATGCTGGCAACCCTGCGCTGATTACCCTTGAGCCGGTACTGAACCAAGGCTGGGTTGATATTGATGAAACCTCGTCGCTCAATAAATGTGAGGTACTGAAAAAGGCCTGGTGCGGTTTTAAACAGACAGCCTCAGAGGATGAGCAGAACAATCTCAACCGTTTTATTGCCGATCAGCAGTATTGGCTGGATGATTATGCCCTGTTCCAAGCGCTGCATAATGAGTGGTGCCAACCCTGGTGGCAGTGGCCCGATTCACTCCGTGCATGTGAACCTGGTGCCTTAGCTGAGGCGCGAGCCAGATTGCATGATGAGATCAGCTATCTACGATTTGAGCAGTACCTCTTCTTCAGTCAGTGGCTGGCGCTGAAGAGCTATGCCAATGAGCGTGGCATTGAGCTATTTGGTGATATGCCCATTTTTGTTGCTCACGATAGTGCTGAAGTGTGGGCGCAACCCCAACTATTTGATCTTGAAGAGAACGGTATGCCGCGTGTTGTGGCTGGTGTACCTCCCGACTACTTCTCTGAAACAGGGCAGCGTTGGGGCAACCCACTCTACCGCTGGGATGTGATGCAGGCTGATGGTTTTGCTTTCTGGCTCGACCGTCTCAAGACCCAGCATCTGCTGTTTGACCTGTTGCGTATCGACCACTTTCGTGGGTTTGAAGCCTATTGGGAGATCCCCGCAGAAGAGCCAAATGCGATCAATGGACGTTGGGTGACCGCGCCTGGAGAAGCGCTGTTTGAACGTATCAAAGAGGTCTATGGAGACCAACTGCCACTGGTGGCTGAAGATCTCGGCATCATCACTCCCGAGGTGGCTGCCCTGCGCCAGCAGTTTGCCCTGCTGGGGATGAAAATCATGCAGTTTGCCTTCTCGGGTGAGTCTGACAACCCCTACCTGCCGTTCAACCACACTACTGACTCAGTGGTCTATACCGGCACCCACGATAACGATACCACGCTTGGTTGGTACACCTCGCTGGATGATGATACCCGTTGTTATGTTGATGAGTATTTGGGCCGCCCAAAAGAGGTGATGCCGTGGCCATTGATTCGTTGCACCCTCGCCTCCATTGCCGATCTAGCGATCATCCCGATGCAAGATCTACTCGCCTTGGGTGGAGAGCATCGTATGAACATGCCCGGTACTACCGAGGGCAACTGGATATGGCGTTTTAGTTGGGATCAAGTGGAAGAGGATCTGGCTGAGCGGATAGAGCGCCGTGTTGCTATGTATGGCCGATTAATATCAAAATAGGGGTGGAATGGCTTATCTCTTTAAATTGTAGAGATAAGCACTCTATCGGTGAAATACTCAGGCTAGCTTACTTTATTATGCCAGCAAAAATTTAGAGGCTTGCAGATTGATGACAGCTTGCGTACAACGCTGCATCATGAGTAAAAATGAAACCTACAGCGACAAATTCAGCCGAATAGCAGCTAAGACCTCTCTCTCTCAGCTGTCTTCGGCAGAGCAAGACTTTCTTAGCCAACAGGCTTTTTGCTATCGATTCACCCAGCAGGAATTACGTCAACTCGTTGAGATCAGTATTGACCTCAATCAGTGGAGTGAAGCACCACTGCAAGCAATTTGGCCCACCATTCCAGAGAAGTATCAAGCACCCAAAGATCGCAAACATCATCTCATCACCTCACTGAAAAGCCAGTGGCAGCGCCTAAAAGAGGAGCCTACTCACTACCCATCGGTGGCAGTCTCTCCCCCAGCCAATGACTACCACATCAAAACGAGTAGTAATGACAAAAAACAGCTAGGTCTTGGTTATTGTCCAGTCGCCTCAGAGAAGACTCGCTGCTGTAATTTACTGACGCTTGATGCTGTGGATAACTGTGGTTTTGACTGTAGTTACTGCTCAATCCAATCCTTCTACCATAACAACCAAGTCAACTTTGATAGCCACTTCGCCGAGAAGCTGCAAGCATTGGAGATCGACCCAGAGCAGCACTACCACATCGGCACCGGGCAATCTTCCGACTCTCTAATGTGGGGCAATCGGCACGGCATCTTAGATGCATTATTTGACTTTGCCCATCGACACCCCAACGTAATTTTGGAGTTAAAGAGCAAATCAAAGAATATTAGCTATCTGTTACAAAATGATCTGCCAGCCAATATCATCTGCACCTGGTCACTTAATACACCCACTATTATCGCCAATGAGGAGCACCTAACAGCCACCCTTGAGGAGCGCCTAAAGGCGGCACGGCAGGTGGCAGACAGAGGTGGCATTGTTGGCTTTCATCTCCATCCGATGGTCTTTTATGAGGGGTGGGAAGATGACTATTCAGCACTATTTGAGCAACTACTAAAAGAGTTCAAAGCTGAAGAGGTGGCACTACTATCACTCGGTACTTTGACCTATATAAAATCGGTCATCAAACAGATTCGTGGCCGTGATTTTAAAAGTAAAATACTACAGATGCCGCTAACGGAGAGCGATGGCAAACTCTCCTATCCAGAAGAGACCAAGCTGGCGATGTTCAGACATGCCTACCAGAGCCTGCAACCTTGGCATGACAATGTTTTTTTCTACCTTTGTATGGAGAACCAGCAACTCTGGCAGCCTATTTTTGGTTATGAATATGAGTCAAACCAAGCATTTGAGAGGGCGATGAAGGCACACTATTTAGAGAAAATTGAATCGGTGCGAAATAACCGCATGAGCCGCACTGAGTAGCATCACCTGAATTAACAGCGCCAATAAAATCCACACTGCCGCTATATAGGCAAAGAGGTCTGGTGCCTGCATCATGGTGGTCATCAGGGACTCCTGATAGTAGAAAAACCATTGATGGTTACTGGGAAAAGCCACCGTATGTAACCAATAAAAAAGAGGCTTTGGGCCAACAGCAAACAGGGCCAGAGCAGATAGAATAGCGAATATCCCTGCTGAGATAAGATACTCCTTGAGTGATGGCCTGGCAGCACGGCGCTTATAGAGTAAAAACAGCAGCAACATTGACAGCAATATTGATAACCAACCTGCCAAGTGAAATTTCATAACAAGATGTGCCACATCCTGTAGGTGAACCACCTCCGCCTCAGTCAGAAATGTGCCCAATCGCTCACCTTGTGGATTGTGGTAACTCAGCGCTTCCAACCCCTCCCCACGCTGGTGGATCGACTCAACAATGTGACTAAAAAGACGCAACTGTTCAGCCCGGTCAGTCTGTTCAAAGTGGTCTCGGTAGCGATTTTGTGGGCCATAAGTTTGAATGGTCTGCTCCAAATCCATCACCTCATGCCACACTGGGTAGAGAAAATCGACCTTAGCAAAGAGGTTCCAGGCGATGAATAGGGCAGCCACCAATGTACTCAGCATCAGCAGAAACCAACTGATCCGATCTAAAATCACAGTGGCCACCAAACTTCAGGAAGCCTATTGGTACGGTAAAGTGCCATCATATCCATCCCCAGTGCAATGCTGACATGCACCATGACCCCACCCCAGATTGAGCGGGAGTGAAGCGCTAAATAGCCCAAAATAAGAGCAAAAAATAGTGCGCCACTCGCCTCTAACCAGGGCTTTTGAAAGTGCAGCATCAGGTAGGGCAGCATCATGATAAAGATGGCATAGAGACCAAAGGTACGCTTAGCGGCATTGAGCATAAAACCACGGAAAAAAAACTCTAAGCTGATGAACTGTATGATGTAGATCACCTCCCAGGCGAGCAGGTCAAACCAGCTGCGTGAGGCGAGACGATAGAAAGGGTAGTGATTGGCAAAGTCTGTTCGCGCACTAGCAAACCATGCAAAGATAAGAATCAGCCCAGCTAAAGCACCATACCAAAGTAGATAGCGATGAGTGTCACCCCAGGCAATTCCGTACTCACCGATAGCATCTCGAAAGAGCCATTTGATCACCAGCAGTGGAATAATCAGGTAACCCAGCAGGAGCCAACTGCCCCACCAGAGATGTTGATAGAGCTGATAGAACTCACTACGCAGTAGTGCTGTTGCAAGTGATGCCATACTGCCATCCTCTTGCACAAAATAGAGCAGATACCCATGCAACACCGAGCTGTACTTCATGTAGTGCATCAGCAATAGAGAGAGTGCAGCTGTCAGGAGCATCACTATCGGCCGCCACTCAAGCAGCTGTTGGTCGGGTTGCAGTAATGAACGGTGAAATTGAGCAAGGTGATCGCGATATCGACTGAAGATGCTCACACTCACCAACCTACTTCACAATCCAATCAGCCAGAGGCCGACTGCGCCGCCAGAAGCGGCGTAATGCCGACCGATCTACCCGAAAACAGCGGCCATTACATGGGTAGATAAAGAGGCTCTCAATCTCTTTGCTCTGAATTTTCTGCATCAACTGGCCAAAACGCACCTCTGCTGCTGCAATAGCTTCACGCCAGAAGGTGCCATCAGCGGTTAGTAACGCCTGCTGGAGAGAGCTATCAACCCACAAAACAGCTCTCTTACCATCCTGTAACTTAGCCTCATCATCAAACCTCATTGATGGAATAAGTGCCAATTTTGCTAAACCTTTTGAGAGCGGTTCATCACTATAAAGAGCCTGAAACTGAGTGTGAGGGATATCGCCCAACTGACCGCCACCCCACGGCCAGAAACCATTCACAGCGATGATACCTTTGGCATTACGTTGTTGGGTTGGGTTGGCTTGATGAAAGAGCATTTGCGTCTCATTCATCAGCTGAAAAAATGGCCCACCATCGGCCCCACGGGGCAAAAATGGATCAATGTTTCGACCTGAAACATCATTCACCTGCGGCAACTTAACCTCTGGCATTTCAGGGGCGCGTAGATACCAACGATCACGTTCCAGCGCTTCAAGCCGCCACCCATCATCAGCAAAATATTGGTTAAAAAGCGTAATGTACTCATCAGCCTCCAACTGACTAATATCAAGAAAGCGACCTTCAAAAAGGAGTAAACGGTCTCTATCTGCACGAAAATAGACGGGATCAGCGCGTAACCAGTACTCATCATCCGCTCGCCCACCATCACCCACTCGACATAAAGCACCAATTGGAGCCTTTTCAGCTGGTAAACCAAACAGTGGCAGCAGTGTTGAATGGAAATCATCACCGGCAACACTGGAACGGCTTGAGCGACCGAGCATCTTTTGCAGATGAGGCAGCGATAGACCCTGCACCATGTCAGGCTCAGGCCAAGGGCCACTCTGGGGGCCAAACAGGCCAGGTAGCAGGAGATGGATGGATGATTGAGAGCTCATATCAGATAAAGCAACCCCAGCATCAGCTTGGGATTGCTCCATAAAGTTGCCATACCTCTAGGGAAACTCTGAACAAGTCAGAAGAGGCACAAACAAGGTGCTGTTATTCAGCAACCATGTTATCAAGGATGGCGCGTTTTACCGCTTCAAGCTCAGCGGGAATGGTGAGCATTGGCCCTTTTGATTGTTTGATTGCCGTATCAGGGTCTTTCAAACCGTGGCCGGTCAGGGTGCAGACGATCTTACTGCCCTCTGGGATCTTACCACTTTTGACATCACGCATTGCACCGGCCAATGAGGCGGCGGAAGCAGGCTCACAGAAGATACCTTCACACTGTGCCAACATCTTCTGCGCGGCAAGAATTTCCTCGTCACTGCACTCATCAAACCAACCTTTAGACTCCTCTTTAACCTTCCAGGCTTTGTCCCAAGATTGTGGATGACCGATACGGATTGCGGTGGCGACCGTCTCTGGGTTATCAACCATCTCACCACGAATAAATGGTGCGGAGCCCTCAGCCTGATAACCGACCATAATCGGTACATTGTTCACCAAACCATGATCACGGTACTCGGTGTAGCCCATCCAGTGAGCGGAGATGTTACCTGCGTTACCAACGGGTAGACAGTGGTAGTCTGGCGCACACTCTAGCTCTTCAACAATCTCAAATGCGGCGGTCTTCTGACCTTGCAGACGATATGGATTGATCGAGTTAACAATCGTTACCGGCGCATGCTCTGCCACATCTTTCACCAGTTGCATCCCCTCATCAAAGTTACCTTTGATCTGGATCACGACGGCACCGTGCATCATCGCTTGGGCTAGTTTGCCGAGGGCAATTTTGCCATCTGGAATCAGCACAAAGGCGGTGATGCCCGCACGTGCGGCGTAAGCAGCGGCGGCGGCTGAGGTGTTACCCGTTGATGCGCAGATGATCGCTTTGCTACCCTCTTCCACTGCCTTGGTCACCGCCAATGTCATGCCACGATCCTTAAAAGAGCCCGTGGGATTCAGCCCCTCATATTTGACATAGATATCAACATCTTTGCCCAGAATACTGGGGATATTATTCAGGCGAATGAGCGGCGTATTACCCTCGCCCAGGCTGATTAGGCGGGTATCATCATTTACCGGAAGGCGGTCACGGTATTTGTTGATCAAACCGGTGTAACGGGGACGGAAAGGCATGGTTCTTCCTCGGCTATAAGTAATCTATTCAGTTCTATTATCTACCACAGAGGGCGTAGAGAAAATCAAATGACCCAACGTGCTCATCATTGAGCAGCCGCTTATATTCAAACTTCTCTGTGAACTCTGTGGTAAAAAAATATTAAGTTAACCAGCCAACTGCTCAACCCGAATTCGGGTCACTTGGCCATTAACACTCGCCAACGCTTCAATCTCTGCAATCGCGCTGTTCATCTGTCTCTCTAACACGCGGTGAGTCAACATCACCAATGGAAGGCGACTCTCACCCTCTTTTGGCTCTTGCTGTTTGATCGCTTCGATGCTGATGCCAGCGTCGGCCAGTACGGTGGCGATACGCGCCATCACACCGGGCTGATCTTCAACCTGCATGCGGAGATAGTAGGCGGTTTCAACCTGCTCCATGTCGAGAATGGGCAGATCAGCCATCTCATCAGGCTGGAAGGCAAGATGCGGCACACGGTTCTCAGGGTCACAAGTGAGGGCGCGGGCGATATCGATAATATCGGCCACCACAGCAGAGGCGGTCGGCTCTGAACCGGCACCAGCGCCATAATAGAGCGTCGGCCCAACAGCATCGCCTTTGACCAGCACTGCGTTCATTACGCCATCAACATTGGCAATCAGGCGGCGCTCAGGAATCAGCGTGGGATGGACACGTAGCTCAATGCCAGCATCGGTCTTCTTGGTGATACCCAGATGTTTGATGCGATAACCCAACTCACCGGCATAGCTGACATCTTGCGCTTCAATTTTTGAGATCCCTTCGGTGTAGGTGCGATCAAATTGCAGCGGAATACCAAATGCTATCGAGGCGATGATGGTCAGCTTATGCGCTGCATCAATCCCTTCAACATCAAATGTAGGGTCTGCCTCAGCGTAACCAAGCGCCTGCGCCTCAGCCAGTACATCATCAAAATCACGGCCTGCCAGCATCTCAGTCAGGATAAAGTTACCGGTGCCGTTGATGATACCAGCAGCCCATTCGATACGGTTGGCCGACAGCCCTTCGCGTAGCGCCTTAATGATAGGGATACCACCCGCTACCGCCGCCTCAAAAGCGACCGTCACACCCTTTTCACGCGCCGCAGCAAAAATCTCATTGCCGTGCAGAGCGATCAGTGCCTTGTTGGCGGTGACCACATGCTTGCCATTTTCAATCGCCTTCAGTACCAATTCACGCGCGGGTGAGTAGCCCCCAATCAGCTCAACAACGATATCGATCTCAGGGTTTTCGACCACCGCAAAGGCGTCATCACACACCTCAACACGCTCCAGCCCAAGTAGGCCGGCGGCATCGTACGATTTGGCTGCTGCATGGCTGACACAAATCTCTCTGCCCGCACGACGTGCAATCTCTTCAACATTACGAACCAATACATTAAGGGTGCCGCCACCGACGGTTCCTAGACCTAACAGACCAACTTTGACCGGTTTCAAACGCTATCTCCTGGAGCTTTATTTTTAACAATGCCATCTTTACGGAACATCTCTTTGATGCCGCGGATTGCTTGGCGGGTACGATGACCATTTTCAATCAGACCAAAGCGAACATAACCATCGCCCTGCTCACCAAAACCGATCCCAGGTGAGACCGCCACTTTGGCATCAGCCAGCAGTTTTTTCGAGAACTCTAAGGAACCCATCTCGCAATAAGCTGCGGGGATCGGTGCCCAAACAAACATCGTTGCTTTCGGTTTCTCAACCTGCCAACCAATCGCGCACAACCCTTCGCACAATACATCACGGCGGCGCTGATACATGTCGCAGATCTCTTTCACGCACGCTTGTGGCCCCTCTAGCGCAGCAATAGCCGCCACTTGAATCGGCGTAAACATGCCGTAATCGAGGTAGGATTTAATCCGCGCCAGTGCTGCCACCAGTGCCTCATTGCCGCACATAAAACCGACACGCCAACCAGGCATATTGTAACTTTTTGATAGAGAGAAGAACTCAACAGCGATATCTTCCGCCCCTTCAATCTGCAAAATTGAGGGCGCTTTATACCCATCAAAAACGATATCAGCATAAGCGAGATCGTGAATCACCCAGATGTTGTGCTCACGGGCAAAATCGATCACCTTCTGAAAAAAGTCGAGTTCGACACACTGCGTGGTTGGGTTGCCAGGGAAGTTAAGCACCAACATCTTCGGTTTTGGCCAACAATCATTGACCGCCTTCTCCAGCTCCTCAAAGAAATCGCCGCCTGGCACCAGTGGCACATGACGCACATCGGCACCTGAGATGATGAAACCATAAGGGTGGATGGGGTAGGCGGGATTTGGTACCAGCACGGTATCACCCGGCCCCATAGTGGCCAGTGATAGATGCGCTAAACCCTCTTTAGAGCCGATGGTGACAATCGCCTGTGTTTCAGGATTGAGATTCACATCATAACGATCCTTATACCAACGAGTGATCGCCCGGCGCAGACGCGGGATGCCTCGCGACATAGAGTAGCGGTGGGTATCTTTGCGCTGAGTCGCCTCAACCATTTTGTCGACAATATGTTGTGGTGTCGGCTGATCGGGATTACCCATGCCAAAATCGATAATATCCTCACCTCGCGCTCGCGCCGCTGCCTTAAGATCATTGACGATATTAAAGACATACGGGGGCAGACGTTGAATTCTGCGGAACTCATGCATTTCGGGTGTAGACACTAGATAACTCTCTATTGATCTCAGCTAAATTGAAGCGAACACAGCAAACTGCCAGAACGCCGGACAAAGAATCGAATATTGTAACCGTAAACAACACCAGAGACCCAGCGAAAAGTGCATCTCTAATCCCCCTGATAGAAATGCGATATGATATCTTTAGCATTCGCTAATAGCGGTGTTTATTCTCAGGTCAACAGAGCGGTCATCATGAATTTTAATGAAGTTAGCAGATATCGAGGGCAGTTCATCCAAGCCTATGATGATGGCCAAGTCACCGTTATGGGTAAAATATTTACCGAGAATATTATCGTCACAGCCACGGAGACCATAGAGGGATGGACAGACCAACCCATCAAAACGCTTGATCAAGCGGCTATCGACACATTGCTGGGGTTAGATGTAGAGGTTTTAATTATCGGCACCGGCAAGCAGCAGATATTTCCCGCCCCATCACTCTTTGCAGCACTCGCAAACAAAGGGATTGGCATTGAGGTGATGACCACCGCTGCCGCCTGCCGAACCTACAATATTCTACTCTCAGAAGATCGGCCAGTAGCCACCGCGCTACTGGTATAACTGCCCTTACAAAATAGCCACTAGCGCCGAATAGAGCGTAGCCATCTGCTCATCGGTGCCAATCGTAATCCGTAGGAACTGATCAATTCGTGGCTGCTTGAAGTGGCGCACAATGATGGCCTGCTCGCGCAGCGCAGTCGCTAACTCAGCGGCATCTCTCTCGGGGTGGCGAACAAAGATAAAATTGGCCGCTGAAGGCAGCACCTCAAAACCGAGTTTTTG
>JAMOMH010000311.1 GCA_027068675.1 Sedimenticola sp. | reverse complement strand
GTCGGCAAGACACTGGTTCTACAGCCTGGCAGTCGTGGCATGTATATGGCACAGCTGCAACTCAAACTTGATAGCGATAACCGCATCACCAAGTTTGATCATAAAACCAGCTCCATCCCATCAAGCGTGCCCGACGCACCACAGCTCACCCAGTGGTACACCAACTACAATGAGGCGGTAAAGACCGATTTCAAACACCGTGCAGCGATTGCTAAAGAGCGCTCTACTGGCACCTCTCCCTATACGGGCATCACCACTTGTGGCTCATGCCACCAACAGCAGCATGAGATCTGGAAGCAGAGTGAACATGCCAAGGCGTATGAAAATTTGATTATCGCTGACAAAGCATTCGATCCCGCCTGTGTCATCTGTCATACCGTAGGTTTTAACAAAGAGGGTGGTTTTATTGATCACCCATTAACCCCCGAACTAGCCGGTGTACAGTGCGAATCTTGCCACGGTGCAGGGCGTGAACATGCTGAGTCAAAGGGTGAAATCACAACAACCAATCACGACTGGAAGCGTGATGAAATCTGCGCTCAGTGCCACTACCATGAGCATAGCCCAAGCTTTAATATTGATGAGTATTGGAAAAAAATCGCTCACCCCATACAAAAAAATTGAGTGGTAGTGGTAACTCAGCCCAAAATTGGCACGTTTTTCGCTGTTAGTTAGGGCAAGCATAAAAGACGCAACAATTGCGTCGATTTATTGACGCAAAGGAGTAGAAAATGAGCACACCAATTCAAGGCGATAAGCCGATGACACTCAACAACGAGCAGGGCCAGAGCACTCACTCAAACAGTAAGAGTAGTTCTGGCACTGCAAGCAGCCGCTCATCCACCCCCATTGAAACACCCCAAGTATCTACAGAGGTTGATATTGAGCGCGGAAGCCAAGCCTACAGCGCCACTCAACAGACCAGCTCTTCAAGTGAGGCAGCCATCACCTCAACCGCTGGTGCTACCGATACACTAGAGCAGCTAAAAGAGCAGCTAACTGGCAACCCCTCACAAGCGATGCAGGCACAGGGTCACATCTCTACCGATCAAGTAACAGCACTACTGCACGCCGCTTAATTTATAGCCGATAACTGAGAACCCCATCGCTTTGGCAGTTGGGGTTCTCTTTTGAACGCTTGTCAGCAGCACCAAGCATCGCTTATTGTGGCCCTATGAACCCCCTTCTAATCGCCAAAAATCTGCACTTTTTTTACACACAGCAGTGCATAATTAAAAAATTATCAATCAAACTCAATCGTGGCGATATTGTTGGCCTACTCGGCCAAAATGGCGCAGGAAAATCGACCTGCCTACAGATGCTCAGTGGTAATCTCTACCCCGCAGAGGGGGAGATTTCAATAGACGGTAGTGATCTATTAAAAGAGCCTGAGGCTGCCAAACAGAAGATCGGCTACCTACCTGACGAACCTCCACTCTACAACGACCTCTGGGTGGATGAATATCTTACCTACGCTGCTCGTCTACATCGTATTCCTAGCAGCGCTATCACCACTGCCGTCAATCGCGTCAAGAAGCAGTGTGAACTCAATAGTTGCGGCCGCAAGCTAATCGGTCAGCTCTCAAAAGGTTTTCGGCAACGCATTGGCATTGCTCAAGCACTCATCCATCAGCCAGACCTTATTATTCTGGATGAACCCACCATCGGCCTTGATCCCGTGCAGATGAGGGAGCTACGTGATCTGATCAGCATGCTGGGCAGCCAGCATGGCATCATCTTATCGACTCACATTTTACCGGAGGTGGAGAGTATCTGTAACCGAGTTGATATTCTGCATCAAGGGGAGATTTTGCACAGCGAGCAGCTCAACCAACAGCAGGGCGACCAGCTCACTATTCAGTTGGCCGAGCCACCTGCATTTGAGGCATTATCAAAGCTCCCTTCAATTAAAAGCGCAATCTCTTTAGGGGAGCGCCGCTTTCTATTACAACCCGCTAACGACGCTACAAATCAAGAGATAGCTGCCCAGCTGATACCATGGGGGCTACAAGTGTTAACACCTCAGCAGAAGAGCTTAGAGCAGAGATTTATCCAACTAACCAGTGGTGAGGTACAACAACGGTGATCTTCACCATCGCCCAACATGAGCTGAAGCGGCTGCTGATCTCACCCCTCTCATGGCTTATTTTAGCCACCTTACAACTACTATTAAGTTGGCAGTTTTTAGTCACATTGGATCAATTCAATGGCCTCACTTCAGGCCAGCAGCAGTTGGGAATCACCTCACTGCTCTGTCTGCGCCTCTTTGGACTGGCATCAATACTGTCACTCTTTACAATTCCACTCCTCACCACACGCCTGCTGAGTGAGGAGTACCACAACGGTAGTTTTATACTGCTAAACTCAGCACCACTCTCAGCCAGCACCATCATAAGCGGTAAATATCTCGCTCTATTTAGCTATCTTGTGGTGCTAAGCCTAATCCCTGCACTCCTAATCAGCAGTATCGGTTTAGGCACTGAACTTGATTGGGGGCTACTCATTACAGCTCTCTTCGGCATGCTGCTACTGAATGCCGGTTTTGCCGCTATTGGCCTGCTCTTCTCAACACTCTGCCGGCAACCCAATATGGCTACACTCAGTAGCTACGCTCTACTCCTACTGCTCTCACTTCTTGGTTATGCCGGTAGCTCTTTGAGCTGGCAAGAACTACTGGAATGGTTCACTTGGTCTGGCCATTTAATGCAGTTTCAACTGGGTCAGCTCCGCTCTATTGATCTGATCTATTTTCTGTTGATGATCAGCCTGCCACTACTATTAGCAACACACCATCTGAGTGCTGCGGGTATCTGGCAACACACATTAAAGAGCCGATTAAACTATCTGTTTTTTCCACTCCTATTACTACTATCAGCAGCATTAATTGTTGGCTTAAGTGGCAAATATCGTTTTCAGTTAGACAATACAGCCACCGCCGAAAATAGCTTGAGCCAACAGAGTATTGAGCTGTTAGAGCAGCTCAATACCCCTCTAAAGATCATCTCATTTGCACCTGAGAATAGAGTTTTACGCAAACAGATCACCACCTTCATTGCCCGTTACCAGCGACGCCAACCCCATATCAAACTACAGTTCATCAACCCTGAGACTGATCCTACACAGGCACGTGTCCAAGGCATCACACGGGCTGGCGAACTGCGGCTTGAGTATGAAGGGCGTCATGAAGCGTTGCAGCAGCTCAACGAAGGATCATTGAGCAATGCTATTTTGCGCCTATTGGGACAACCTGACTCCTGGGTGCTATCACTCGATGGTCATGGCGAACGCACTCTGAAGGGGAGAGCCAATTTTGATCTCAGCGAGTTTAACCAAGCGCTGCAAGCAAATGGTTTTAAAAGCCACAATTTAAATTTGGCCACCACAGGTTTCATCCCAGACAATACTGCACTATTGATCATCGGTGGCCCCCGCACAGCACTGACAAAAGATGAGTTACAGCAGGTTGATAACTATCTAACCCGTGGTGGCAACTTACTGCTGCTCGTCGATAACGGCAGTGAAGATGCACTACAGCCGATCCTAAACCGTCTACAGGTTGGCCTGCTGCCAGGCACTATTGTCGATCCTTCAGGGCATCAGCTGGGCTTGGACAACCCCACTATCGCCGTTGTCACCAACTACCCTGATCATGCCGCTCTTAGTGGCTTCTCACAGCTCACCCTCTTCCCACATGCTAAAGCCCTTCAAGCGGCTGAATCCAACATCTGGCAGCAGACAGCTCTACTGGTCACAGCAAAAGAGAGCTGGAATGAGACAGGCCCACTGCAGGGTGAGATTAGCCATGACGCCAAGAGCAATGAGCAACTTGGCCCATTGACTCTCGCCCTGGCGCTCACTCGTAACCACCAAAGTAGGCAGGGGGAGCGGCAGCAGCGCATCATTATCATGGGTGGTGGTGATTTTCTCTCCAACACTTTTCTAGCCAATGCAGGCAACCAAGCACTTGGCCTGCATCTAACACGCTGGCTCTCAGCAGATAAGCGCACATTGGTGATTCCCACACTAAAGCGCACCGATAGTGAGCTACACCTATCTAACACCGCAAAAGGGGTAATCGGCTTTGGCTCATTGATCATCCTACCGCTACTTTTTTTGAGTCTTGCCATCTTCATCCCTTGGCGTAGACGACGGTGCTAACTAAAAAATCTCTAATATTACTGTTATTGCTTCCACTGCTGGCTGCAATTACATGGTTTAAGCCAGGATTAGAGCAGCCACAGACAGCTCCCCTTACCTCACTACTACCCGATGAGATCAACACCATCCAGATCAGCAATCACAGAGGAGAGTCAATTAAGCTACAACGTAAAAATGGGCACTGGGTTATGCAGCAACCAACATCAAGTGAAGCAAATAGCCACCGAATCAATGAACTACTCGGTATCAGCCAGACCCCTAGCCACACCCACTTCAATAGCAAAGATAGAGACCTCACTGACTACGGCCTAAATCCAGCCCATGTTGTATTGCAGCTGAATGAACTGAAGCTTCAATTTGGTAATATCGAACCACTGTATCAGCGTCGATATGTAAAAGTAGGCGACCAAATACATCTGATTGATGATGGTTTTCAACACCACCTGCTGGCACCAGCCTCAGCATTTACCGCCACAGGAGAGTAACCGTGCCTGAGCTTCCCGAGGTTGAGACTAGCTGTCGAGGCATCGCCCCTCATCTTACCGGAGAGGTCATCAGCGGTATCACCATCCGCCAAGCCAAACTACGCTGGCCAATTCCTGATGATCTACCCAGCCTGTTAACTGGACAAACCATTACAGCCGTCACACGGCGTGCCAAATATCTATTTATCACCACCGACATTGGCTCCCTCATCCTGCACCTTGGTATGTCTGGCAGCCTACGCATGGTTGATAGCAGCACACCTGCTGAGAAGCACGACCATTTTGATCTGCTGCTGAGCAACGGTAAGCTATTAAGGCTACGTGACCCACGCCGTTTTGGTGCTGTATTATGGGGTGGTCTTCACCCTGAAAATCATGTACTTATCACCCACCTCGGCCCTGAGCCATTAGACGAAGCCTTCTCTGGCAAGCACCTCTATCAAATTGGCCATAAGCGACGCGGTGCAATCAAAAATCTAATTATGGATGCCAAGGTAGTGGTCGGTGTGGGCAATATCTACGCCAGCGAAAGCCTATTTTTAGCCGGTATTCACCCAGGTTGCACCGCCAATAGCCTATCAAAAAACCACTACTATCGACTTGCCGAAGCGATCAAACAGGTGTTAGCCAAAGCAATCGAGCAAGGTGGTACCACCCTCAAAGATTTCCAGCAGAGTGATGGAAAACCAGGCTATTTTGCTCAACAGCTCAACGTCTATGGTCGAAGTGGTGAGCCCTGCCCAACATGCGGCAATACCATCAGCCAGTGTAAAATCGGTCAGCGATCCAGCTTTTTTTGTCACCATTGTCAGCATTAATAAAACCGCCCTGTTTTAAATCATTTAATTCCCTGTTTCCCATCAAACTTGACACGCCTCCAACCGCCACCTAGCATGCCAACTCTTTGTACCTATTGGCTGTATTAGATGAATTTAGATGAGATCCGTACGCTTTCAGCGGATGATATGAGCGCGGTAAATGACCTGATCCTAAAACGATTACACTCAGATGTGGTGCTGATCAATCAAGTCGGTGCCTATATCATCAATAGTGGTGGCAAACGCTTGCGTCCGATGATCGTTCTTCTAGCCGCCCGTTGCTGTAACTACAGTGGCAATCGCCACATTGATCTAGCAGCCATCATTGAGTTTATCCACACCGCTACACTGCTGCATGATGATGTTGTCGATGGCTCCGATATGCGCCGTGACCGTGAAACCGCTAATGCTGTATGGGGCAATGAGGCGAGTGTACTGGTAGGTGATTTTCTCTACTCTCGCTCTTTCGAGATGATGGTTGAAGTGGGTGAGATGCGGGTGATGGATATCCTCTCCAGTGCAACCAACCGTATCGCCGAGGGTGAGGTGCTACAGCTGCTCAACTGTAACGACCCCGATACCACAGAGCAGGCCTACATGGAGGTGATCATTCGCAAAACCGCCACCCTGTTTGAGGCAGGTTCTCGTTTAGGCGCAGTGCTTGGTGAGGCATCAAAAGAGCATGAGGAGGCGATGGCTGCTTACGGCATGCATCTTGGTATCGCCTTCCAGCTGGTTGATGATGCGCTTGATTACAACTCCAGTAATGAAAACATCGGCAAAAACATCGGCGATGATCTAGCCGAAGGCAAACCAACACTGCCGCTGATTCAAGCGATCAAAAAGTCTGATGGGGAGATGGCGAAAACACTACGCCACGTCATTGAGACAGGCGGTTTGGATAAGATCGATCTCGTGATGCAGGCCATCAAAGATACAGGCGCTATCGCCTATACTATTGAGATGGCGCAACAGGAGGCAGAGAAGGCAAAAGAGGCACTCAACATCTTCCCCAAGTCACACTATCGTGAAGCACTGGCATCACTGGCCGATTTCTCCGTCGCCCGCACTAAATAAAAACAGATTTGCTTAAATGCGTGGGCACTGAGTTGTGCCCACGCAACTCTCGCTATTATTTCGATTTGCTCTCCACCTCAGCCCCATCAGCTTCGGATGTATATTTAGTCTCATCCACCGTATCGGTACCATCAGCCCCTGAGGCTTTAGTAACATAATCAAGTGGCCACGGTGCACCTTGGTTGATCCAGTTACAGAGCAATTCCTGCTGCTCTCTCGTTAGAGGTTTGCCCTTGTTAGGCATTCTCTTTTTAGAGTCTCTAGGCAGCTGAACTCGTGAACAGAGTGTGCTCTTTTTAGGGTTGTACGGAACAATAACCGTCTCTCCCGTTTTACCACCCGCAAAGGCCCAGTTTCTGGTATCTAATCTATATTTAGAGCGTTGACGTCTCTTGCCATGACAACGGAAACATTTTGATTTAAGAAGAGGGTAGACATCTTTATTAAAGTCGATGGGAGCTACATCGTCATAGACAATCTCTCCAGCTACAACAATCTCCCCCTCCTCTTCAGGCCCTGAAAAGATGGATGAAAATAGGTCGGTGCCATGCACCAAACTACCACCAAAATGGGCACCCGTCAGAATGATAATAACGGAGAGACCTAAACAGGCTTGGTAGATTTTTTCATATTT
This sequence comes from Sedimenticola sp., assembly GCA_027068675.1. Classification (GTDB taxonomy): domain Bacteria; phylum Pseudomonadota; class Gammaproteobacteria; order Chromatiales; family Chromatiaceae; genus JAKITT01. The sequence goes on along the minus strand of JAMOMH010000311.1, from coordinate 26,513 downwards.
GTCCGATTTAAGTACTAATCGATAGAGCACATAGCTAACACAGATCAGTATGGTTGCCGTAACTTGGAAAATGGCATGCAAATTGAGCAGCGTTTTCTCCTCTTCACTAAACGATAAAACCGTCATGTAGAGTGCACCTGCACCCGCTGCTGCCACTGCTGTTACACAGCAAGCCATAAACATCAAATTCATCCATTTCCTGTTTTTGTGATTATTGTTGATCGTCCCGAGCACTTCGGTAAATACCAACCAGACAAGAAAGGCGATCGGGAAGTGGATGATCACCGGATGTAACTGCCCCAGTAGAAGCAGCTGATGAGGAATCAGATCCTTAAGCCAGGAGTTAACCTCACTGACCAGAACAGCTAATGCACCAAATCCAATATATAAGCTTAAAAACACAGCACCCAAAGCGAGACAAATTGCCAATATATGAGTGACCGACCACTCATTTTTATAGTGTGTCTCTTCATCGGTAGAGACTGCTTTTACAGTTGGTGTTTGGTTAGATTCTTTCATCTGCCTGCCTTATTTTGCTGGGTGTTTTTTAGCTGCACAAAGTAACTCTGGGCAACGGGTTTGATCTTGATAGTTATTGATACAACGCATGCACAATGTGCATTCAATTTTGTTAATTTGACCTTCGGCATTAATCGCATGCACATCGCAATCTCGCGCACATATTTTGCATTTTGAACAGAGGGGGTGACGCTTTATGTTAAATCGACTGAGCGCACCTAATAGTGCTAAACCACCACCAAGTGGGCAAATGTAACGACAAAATGGCCTAAACATGACAATGGAGGCGATAATTAAAATACTCCACCAGACAAAAATAAGTGCCGACTGACTCCAGGGTGTCACTAGAAAAGTATATTTAAACGGCTCAATATCAGCAAAATAGTGGCCCCATTTAGGGAAGACAAAGGTGGTCAAAATAATGGCAAACAGCAGTGTGTACTTAACCGTATCAAGTGATTTTTCTACTTGATCTGATGGATCAATCACCGGCAATCGCAGCATCCGACCGACCTTAAATATAAGTTCGGTTAGCGCACCATAGGGGCAGAGCCAGCCACAATAGGCACCTTTACCAAAAGCAAGAATAAGAACGACAGCTGCAATCCAGGTGACAAAAAGCACCGGCTCTATCAACAGTACGGAGAGATCAATCATGCCAAAGAAATATCTCAGCCAGACAACAAGCTGCACAATTGAGAGCTGCGCCATAAAGTAGAAACCAAAAAGCGTACAACTAGCCAGCAAGACAATAGTCTGAATGGTATTTTCACGGCTATTGGTACCCAGCACCTGACGCCGAAAGAGCAAAATAAGGCCAACTACAATATAGAATAGGATGCTCGCAATAACTTCAGTCTGACGCTGTTTCCACTGCACCTTCCAGAACTCTGTACTGCCCTGATTAGCTGCTTTTGTCTCTACCGCTCGATAGACTGAATTGGGGAGTTTTAGGCTGGAGTTGATACTGGAAAACTCTCGAATAAAACTCTTCTGCTTCTGTTGCTGGCTAACAACAAAAGAGACTTCAAATGGTTTTCCAGGGTCAATTTTTCCCTCTCTTGCAATAAATAGCCCCGCCTCTCTAAAGGCTGGTGCACCATCAAGCATGACACGAGAGAGGTTGGTGTAATCGACATCACGAAAGATGGTGGTCTCATAACCCTGTAAAACTCTGATACGCTCAAATATGCCACTCCGCGCAAATCCAGTGCCTTTGAAAGACATGCTGCCAATGCCTAAAAACATAATCAGATGCTCACCCTCTTTGAGTCTGTTTATGTTCCATTCATAGGCGGTATCACCTAGCAGGGTACGACCCATTTGAGGGGCATCAACGATGGTGTACCAAAGTTCTATGAGCGGTGGATCTATTTCAGGGCTCATCCCTGGTACCTGAAGGTAGCCAATAGCTCCTTTCTCGACCATCTGTTGCCAGGTCCACGGCGGCTCATCAGCAACAAATTCACCTCGGTTCTGATCAGAGTGGCTGACTAGACCACTTTCAATGCCAATCTCAATAGCCGTTTGTTGAATCGCCTCATTAATCATTAATGCCGTTACGGTGGCACCTGAAATACTGTCAAACTCAACTGCTTTAGGGTCACTACTTTTACCAATACTAATTTTGTCGTTTAGGTGTTTGCCTTTATAGGGGATAAGGAAGTCAAACATTTGCTGCTCAGGAATGCCTAGCAACAGGATTGGCTCAGAGTGCTCAATAATATTAGTACCCTGAATAATCCCTTCACTATCAATCCCCACCAACGTGATGATTGGCAGACCAGAGTATCCAACAACATCTGATACATCTATAGTTAGCCCAATGCGACCAATAACTTCATTACTGCTGTTATAAGCTACAACAAACAGGCTCTTTTTATCCCTTGCAAAATGTGTAGCAGCAGGCATGACTGAGCGCAGTGTTTTATCATCTAGCTCATGCACTTCAGCATCGATCTCAGCCTCTGCCAATGCATCATTAACTGAATTAGCCATCAGCAAACCAAGCAGAAGCAACATAGATAGGTAGTGCACCACCTCACTATATCTTCCAGCTAAGTTTCTATCTAAATCTCTCATCCTGGTGGCAACTGCTTCCGTAGCAAGTACTCTTTATGAATAAGCTGAATACCATCCCAATCACTTAACTCACCACCATTACGTCCAATAAAAATCTTGGCATCTTCACTCGATGCCAATGATACGGCAGGCATACCCATCACCCCACGACGCTCAATACCCACAACAAAATGAGCCTGATTAACATTGACCCACCGTTGAGGCTCTGTGCTGTTATCTGCCAGCACCATATCGGCGGGCATCGCTTCAATCCAGATTTGGCGGGGCTCTCCCAATGGTGATGGCAGTGTTAAAATAGCCAGCAGATCACCTATTGAGCAGAAATAACGCCGGCTGCCATCTCTGTAGACCAACTGCCCTCTTGGGCCAGGTTGCTCCAGTACATACATGGCACAAGCTTCACACTCGCCATTCGTTACAAGATCAAGTGGTAGCGCTATGTCGGCGGTCGTATGGTGATGTTCATCTTTGACGGAGATCTGGGAAAAGAGCACACCAGCAACTAAAGCAAGAGATGCAATGGCTGTGAATATTTGAGCCGGTTTCATCTGAAACTCTGCCGTTTTTGCATCACCCATGAGGCGATAGCAAGTGGGACTACAGCCCATAGTGACCAGATCAACAAGCGAATAGTTTGTGATGGCATCACAACAGAGATACCCATCTCATCGGTAAAAATATCGGCGTTATAGTAGGTAAGCATCTCTAATCGATAGAGGCCCGCTGGGTTACTCAGGACAAGGTAGTGGATAAGCTCTTTGGAGACCGCACCCTCTGTAATAACCATCAGCTCAAGCAGCCCAAGGTCAAAGAAAAAAACAAAGATAAACCAGAGCGCTACAGCAACATTAACCGCCACGGTGACACGCCTTGCGATAGCTGAAATAGCCACACCCATCGAGAGAAATGCGATACCAAGTAAGATGGTTGGCACCATCAAGGCCAATATCTGCCCACGCCCGTCAGCTGCAGTAAGTATCATTGCCCCACCAAGCCCAACAATAATCGAGGTGCAGAGCGCTGCTGTTCGCCCCAGCATCTTGGCAACAACGAGGCCCGTGCGTGAGATGGGGAGTGAGAGCAGTAGGGAGAGTGTATTGCGTTCACGCTCACCTACAATGGCATCATGCCCCAAAATCAGTGCAACCAATGGCACAAAAAGGGTAGCCAGCGTGACTAGGCTGGGGCCTGCAATCTGTACCGAGTCCATCCCTTCAAGGTTCTGCGAGTAGAGACTAACACCTGCCCCCAGTGCTGCGAATAGAATACTGATTAGAATAATCCAGCGATCACGTACTCGCTCTAGGTATTCATGTACCAGCAGGGCATTAAAGACTGAACCGATCATTGGTGCTCCAGTAGCGCTTCATAGACATCAATCAGCTCAGGCTCCAAAATTCTGAAGGCTGGCGCCTCTACGCCAAACTCTCGCCACACACTCATCACGGCAGCAAGATTGTGACGTGGGGTCTCTACAGATAGTTGCTCATCCTCCAGCACTATTTTGGTTGCCTTTAACTGCTCCATCAGCACTGCAAATTGGGGCGCTTTAGGTGAAGATTGAAAGCGTATATGTGTAGGAAGGTTGACAGATGAACGCAGATTGTCCGGTGTATCAAGCGCTTTAACCACACCATTTTGCATGATGCACATTTTACTCGCACGGCGTTCCAGCAGGCCAAAATCATGTGTTGCAAAGAGGGTTAACTGCTTTTTAGCCCGTCTCTCCTGGAGGATATCAAACAGCAATGAGATACCTTCACTATCCAAGCCAGTTGTTGGCTCATCAAGAATAAGCAGTGGACTATCAGCCATTAAAAGCACACCCAAACCAAGACGCTGGCGCATGCCACAGGAGAAGGTGTGTACCTTGCGGTGTTTAGCTTTTTCTAGACCAACTTGCCGAAGTGTCTCATCAATTTTTATACGATCAGTGCCTCGAACTTGTGCAAAAAACTTAAGTACGTTGTAGGCACTTAATGAGTCTGAAAAATTGACCGCCTCAGGTAGATAAGCAACCTTTTGTTTGAAACTGTTATCAATTTTAGTCTCCATTCCATCCAGCAATATCTTGCCACTATCAGGCAGCACCAAACCAAGCAGGGTATGTAGCAGTGTCGATTTTCCTGCACCATTTGGCCCCGTTAGCATCAAAGCATCACCAGGCTCTATTTTTAGATCCACCTTCTGTAGTGCCTTAAAACCACTGAAGCTGACACTGATATCTTTAACCTCAATACTCTTCATTGGGGCCACCTATTGAAACTTCTGCCAATTTGAGTGGCAATTGATTTATCAATTTCATCAACGGCGCATGGTCAATCACTGTTGCACTCTTCATCACTGGCATCTTTTGTTGCAGCTGGGCCAAAAGCTCCAAAGAGGGGCTGCGTAAAAGCAGGACGGCAGTGGGGTAGCGGAAGAGTAGATTGGAGGTGAAACTATCTACTCGGTAGGGTTTATCACCAATACCATCACTATTTTGATCCCAACCAACATAGTCACTCCAGTAGTTACCCAACTGCTCTTTACCCCAATGCAGATCCGTTGCTGAGACATAGAATATTTGCTGTTTATTACCGATAAAGCGATTGTTATAAACCGCATTACGCACACTACCGGCCCATATTTTGGCCCCTATTTTGTTCTGCACAATTCGGTTGGAGAAGATCTTGTTGTCATAACTGGCAAAGAGAAAAAGCCCATTACCGTTGTCATACAGATTATTATTTTTGATGATGCAATATTGAGCATCACGAAAGAGCAACCCATGGTTCTCATTACCATAAGCTTGGTTACCCTCAATCGTTAGATAGTGGCTCTGCATAATGGCAAAACCATTGACGTTATATCGGCTAATATTGTTCTTTAGTTGGTTGTACTCAGAGTACATATAGTGGATGCCATAACGCAGATTCTCCGTTATGTTTGACTCAATCAGGGACTCTTCAGTAACAGAGATAAAGATGCCATCACGCGCACCTGAGATGTGGTTATCTTTGATGAGCAGGTTGATGCCATCATGCAGATGGATTCCGTTGCCCCGCTCAGATTGAGGTTTTTCACTTTTGCCAAAGACTCGGTTGGCGATAACCTGAGCACCATCTACCCTGTTTATCCAGATACCAAATGTGCAATCAATTAGCTTGTTACCTGTTATGACCGCTTTTGTTGCTTTATGGGTAACGTAGATACAGCCATCAGATTTGCGTAGATTATCTCCACTATTCCTGATGGTTAAACCCTCTACAATCACACTAGGTGCATCCACCACCACCACACGCCCTTTGCCTTCACCATCAATAATGCCACCTGCACTTTGTAGTGTCAGTGGCTTGTTAATGGTAATGGCACCATGCCATGTACCTGGGCCAATAATAAGTGTGTCACCTACCGATGCGTTATCAATAGCCAGCTGCAAACTGGCCTCTTGATTAGTGATATGTATAACGCCAGCCATAAGTGGCTGAACCCAGATGGAGAGCCACAACATGAGCACCATCACTGGAGGCTTCAAACAAAAAAACATCAATTTATGACCTCCTTCCATAGGGTAAACTCTATCCCGTAGCAAGCTATTTTCTGTTTATCAGATAACCATTCATCTAGATCAACTCAACTTGAAACACTCAACCAATCCATTCAACTCTTTTGATAGTGCTGCGAGGTTTTGCGCCTCTTTATCAACTTGGCTGGCTGCATCTTGTGAGCTTTTTTGGATCTCAGTACTAATTCCACTCACCGCAACCTCCACCTCTTCCCCAATACCATCAACACGCTCTGCAACAGAAGTCGCCAGTTGCACAATATTTTGCACCCCTTCACGCTGCTGATCGACCGATAGGGAGATTGTTTGGGAGATACTATTGATCTGGGTAATTCGCTCAACAATAGAGCGGATTGCCGTCACAGAGCTGGCGCTATTTTGCTGCATGGTGGCTATCTGCTTCTTAATCTCCTCAGTTGCCTCACCGGTGCGGCTGGCCAAGGCTTTGACCTCATTGGCGACTACGGCAAAACCACGCCCAGAATCACCCGCTCTAGCTGCCTCAATGGCTGCATTGAGCGCTAATAGGTTGGTCTGCTCTGCAATAGAGTGGATCACTTCAACCACTTTTTGAATCTCTGTACTAGAGGCATCAAGCTCTTCAATGGTGGTATTGATACCATCTGCTGCACTTGCAGCAGCTGATGTTAGCTCAGCAGAGTTATCAACCTGCTCACCAACACTATCAACAGAGATTCGTACCTCATCCAACGCCTCATTCACCGAGTTCACCCCAGAGGCGATCTCTTTAGTTGAGTTGGTTATTTTTTCTAAATATTGCGATGTACCATCATTATCACCCATTGCTGAATCATCACCATCATTCACAATATCACCTGCTAAACGGACCATATCCTCAGCCGATTTATCAACATCATGTGAACACTGCCGAACCTCTTGCAGGGCATTTCGTAGAACGGCGAAAAAGGATTGTAGACTGATACCAATCTGGCCAATTTCATCCTCTCTATCCAACTCTATTGAGTGGGTAAGATCTTTATCATTAGCTGATCTGACAACCGATAGAATATTGAGTGTTGGCAGCGCCACAGCATGTTTAATCAGCATGTGGAGCAGGATAAGCAGACAGAGCAGAGAGACGATAGTCGCACCGATCAATTTGTAGCGGAACACCTCAACCTCAGCAATAACCTCATCCATTGATATCTTCATTGAGGTAACCGCAATCACCGTCCCCTCTTCTGATTTGTGGCATTTCAGGCAATTTTTGCCCAGATAGTTTCCACTAACTGCAATAGGACGAATAGCATAGAGTTGGGTTCCATCCGCCTCATGTATGATCTCAAGATAGGGCTCATTAGAAGCCATCACCTTATCAGCCAGCGCCTGTTCCGCAGGGTCAATAATCACTGGTGGTGGCGGGTTTTCATCTTTTTTGCGGCTGCGTGCCTTTTTAAACTTTATATCTTTGTTTCTAATAACTTTCAGATCTTTAATATTATTGGACTCTTTAATTTGATCCATCAATATTCTGCGTGAGCGTATGACCCGTGTCTGCATCATGGCGGTTAATCCAGCCATCGTCAGGTGGTGAATACTCTCTGAAAACTCTTTAGCTTGATCTGTCGCAATGCGCTGCTGCTCATAGGAGGCCCATGAAGTCAACATAATAGAACCCGTTACCATCAGAACAGAGATGGTAGCAACCAGCCGAAACCCAAGATTTAGGTTGTTATATCTCTCCCAGAGAGATGGCATGCTATTTTGATCTGTCATTTTTTATTGACCCAATTTGCCCCACAGAGAAGAGGGGATTAAGGGGCATCCATGCCCAGAAACGATAGTGGCAACAACACTAAAAGCGGCTGCTTGATTCTATTAAAAGTGAGCTAGGTACGTGCCTTCACAATCATCCGCCCACGCATCTCTAGATGCAGCGCATGGCAGAAGTAGGGACAGTAGTACCAATAAACACCCGGTTTACCCGCAGTAAAAGTGATACTTTGCGTATCTAACGCATTGACGATAAAGCAGACATCATGGTCACAAATGGTCAGCCCATGCGCCAAATCAGCCACATTATTGGTATTGGTCATGATGATCTGAACCTCATCCCCCTCAAAGACTTCAAACTCTTTGAGCTTAAATTTGGGGGCTTTACAAGGCATGTAGACACGAACTGATTTTTCACCCTTTCGGAAAACACGACCATGCCGAGTTAGCTTGACCTTATCCTCCTTCGCCCATGCTTTGTAGAGCTCATGCCTTGGGCCTTTTTTATCATTAAATTTGAGCGGATGGATCATATCCTTAGGCAGCATGATGCAGTCATGTGGCTCTGCATAAGCGGGGCCATCATGCACCAGCACCATCTTCTCACCTGAAATATCAATCAACTCATCATTCTCAGGATGCATCGGGCCAACATTGAGGAAGCGATCTTTTGAAAGTTTACACAGCGCCATCAACCATTTGCCATCGGCATCTTTAGTCTCAGACAGCGAGGAGTTGGTATGCCCTACCTGATAGTAAACATCCAGGCGGTCAATAATGGGGTTAACATCTTCACCTTGATAGGCTCGGATCGCTTTATCAATATTCCACTTAGTAATATTTGAGTCGATAAAGAGTGAGGTATAAGCATTGCCTCGTCCATCAAAGCAGGTGTGCAGGGGGCCTAAGCCAACTTCATGCTCTGCAATAACACAATCTCTAGGTTTAATCTCACCTGCAAAGGCTGCTGCTATTTTCTCAATATCAACGACTGATACCGTGGGTGATAGCTTGCCAGAGCAGATGGCATAACGCCCCGTAGGGTCAACATTGACACCATGAGGGCTTTTGGGGATGGGGATACGCAGTACATAAGGTGAATCCTCATCACGTGCATCCACCACAGGAGCAGGGTCATCTCTCAGAGTGATCGTTCTGCCTGCTTTAACTGCCTTGCTAATTCGCTCAAGATGAAAGACCAACAGAAAATCCTGGTCGAGTGAAATCATCTCTTCAAGATGTACACCACCCTCGGTATTGTAAGCCGTAGCAAAGGAGTAGAGACCCTCATAGTCCGTGGCACATAAGTCTAGGTTGGAGTCGACCATCACCTGCCACTCAACCTTCATTGTTTCACCATTAATGGCCGTATGAAGAGTGGCATATTTAGATGGATCCATTACATCTGCAGGATCATCCGTGACCGGCACACGAAACTCAGAGTTACAGAGAACCAAGCCTGTTTTATGGCGCTGAGGAAAGATACCGTGTGTACCTTGGCTATTGGGAATATCAACAATAGCATCGACCTCCATATTGGGTATGCTTACGCGTGCTAAACGCCCCTGAGCCTTATCATTAACATAGATATAACGGCCATCATAAGTGCCGTCCGTATATGAGAGATGCACATGATGATTATCACCTGTGAATCGACCACCCAACAGTTTTTTGGAGAAATCTGTTTTCCCCCAACCCGTGGCAGCATCATGATTAAATACAGGTATCCGCATCAGCTCACGCATGGATGGAATACCAAGAATACGCAGTTCACCCGATTGACCACCACTCCAGAAACCATAATATTCATCTAACTGTCCTGGCGGAATATGGTTTTTATCCGGTTTTTTGCTGCTGGCTACAGCAATCTCTTGCTTACTAAGCGTCACCGCGCCTGTTCCTGCAATCGTAGCACCCACTAGTGATTTTTTAAGAAAGTCACGTCTATCCATTTTTCCATCCCCATGCAAAAAGAGTCTATCTACGTTTGAATTAAGTCAGCTAAGAGCCGAAGGTTTGGCGAATATAGGAGAGGACATCCTTCATCTCTTTATCGCTAAGCTCATCTTTCATTGATGGCATTCCATCTATCGGGTCACCTTTTCCATCAAAAATAGTCAGCAGCAACTCTTCATCTGATTGCGAAAGGATTTTTTTATCATTTACAAAATCACCAGCCGTGGCTCCATTCTCACCCGTCCCATCAACCTGATGGCACTCTTCACATACATCCATGTAAATCTCCTCCCCTTCAACTGGGTCTCCCGGTAAATCTGCAGCAAAAACCGTAACTGTTGCAAAGGGTAGAACCAGTAGTAATTTTTGTATGGTGGCTAACAATTTATTCTCCTTTTCTGCATATAAACAATTGCTTATATGCTATATATCAACATTTTTTATGACAGCTGAACCATTTCTCGGCCAACTTTTTTAGAACTTTAGTTCTTTCACTTAAAAAAATTCACTCATAAATCAGAGCATTTTGCATAAGAGCGGCCCCTACAGGGGCAGGGGAATTAATTTCTGACTTAAATCAATAATATTTAGCCGGTCCACAGCTACCTTCCCAGGAGGAGCGATCTATTGTTAAATAGAGCAAGCTATCTATCCATTTACGATCTATTTCAACTTCACAAGCAGGTTCCTAGGTGCATCTATTAACAGAGAGACCAAGGTCAATTTTCAATACCCCTCACTATCTGCTGCTCTGCTCGCTGCTGCTTAGCAGCTGCGCTCAACTACCCAGCCATTTTTATGACCTAAGCAACCAACAAACAATTGCCACCGAGGATCTCATCCAACGAATTGGTGACCATCGCATCATTTTTGTCGGGGAGGCTCACGATAGTGAGATTGATCACAAGGTACAGTTAGAGGTGATCCGGCAGCTACATGAGAGTGGCCGCCAGGTGATCATTGCTCTTGAGGCGCTGTCTGCACAGCAAAATAGCGCCCTAAAGAGCTGGTATTATGGCCATGCCAGTGAGTCTAGTTTGATCAAAAATTACTATCTGAACTGGACAGTGCCCTACCACTACTACGCCGATATTTTCCGTTATGCCCAATCACAACGAATCAAACTGATCGGCCTTAACTTAACGCGTAAAAAGATTCGCGCAGTGATCAGCAACGGTGTTGAAAAAGAGCCTATTGAGCAACGACGGGCGATAAAATTTAGCCGCTGTGAGCAAGAGCCAAACTATGCCCGTTTCATGCAGAGCTATTGGGGGAATCTTGGCCATAAAATCACCTTTTCACAGCTCTGCGATATGCAGCGCTTTAAAGATGCCTTTATGGCCTACCAAATCAAATTGGCCCTACAAGAGCCAGAGAGTGTGGTGGTGGTTTTAGTCGGTTCACTGCATGCACTAAAAAATGCCATTCCCGCCATGATGCAACGCCACGGCTGGAACAACCACCTTGTGATGACCTCCGATAAATTGGGCAAACTCACTCAAGCACCCCTCACAAAAGAGCACAGCGACATCGTCTGGCCTTAGGGAAACACCAAACAGGTCACGATTGTTCAGCATTTCCTTAGCATCTCTCAATTTGACATGGAAAGCAGAATCCATTGCAATGCCGTGCCTATAATAGATAGCCGTACTCCTTCAGGATAAAATATGACAAGACAATCATCATTTAGCAAAGAAGAGTTGCTTCAGTGTGGCCGTGGCGAGATGTTTGGCCCAGGCAACGCCCAACTGCCTCTGCCTGATATGCTGATGATAGATCGCATCATACACATCTCTGATGAGGGTGGTCTCTGCGGTAAAGGGGAGATTATTGCCGAGCTTGATATCAGCCCCGACCTCTGGTTTTTCGACTGCCATTTCCCGGGCGACCCTGTGATGCCAGGCTGCCTAGGCCTGGATGCCTTGTGGCAACTGGTCGGATTCTTTCTTGGCTGGGTCGGCAACCCGGGTCACGGCCGCGCACTGGGTGTTGGCGAGGTTAAGTTCTCTGGCCAAGTGCTGCCTACAGCAAAAAAGGTCACCTACCGAATCAATATGAAGCGTGTCATCAGTCGTAAACTGGTACTTGGTATTGCTGATGGCATTGTTGAGGTTGATGGCCGTGAGATCTATCACGCCAAAGATCTACGCGTGGGTCTCTTCACCTCAACCGAGAATTTCTAACTAACCATCATGGAAAATCTGTGGGATGACAGCACAGCCGCTCGCTGTGAAGATGAACTGGCCCTGCGTGTCTATAGCTCACGCCTGCTGGGCAGTAACCCCAATTTAGTGTTACATGGCGGAGGCAACACCTCGGTTAAAATTCGAGAGACCAACCTAGTTGGCGAAGAGGAGGAGATCCTCTACGTTAAGGGGTCTGGCTGGGATCTAGCCACGATTGAGGCACCTGGTTTCACCCCCATCCGCTTGGCTCATCTACTAAAGCTGGCTCAACTGGAGTCACTTAGCGACCTTGATATGGTCAACGAGTTGAAAACCCAGCAGACCATCGCCTCCGCACCCACTGGTTCTGTTGAAGCGATCCTGCACGCTGCTTTACCCTTTAAATATGTCGATCACACCCACGCAGATGCCATTGTCACCATCACCAATACCGCTAAGGGTGAGGCGCGCATTCGGCAGATCTATGGTGATAAGCTGGTCATCATCCCCTATGTAATGCCGGGTTTTGATCTGGCCCGCCTAGTTGCAAAGCGCTTTGCAGCAGAGGCCCATGCAGGGACAATCGGCATGGTACTGATGAACCACGGCATCTTCTCATTCGCAGATGACGCTAAAACCTCATACCTACGAATGATTGATCTGGTTCAACAGGCCGAAGATTATCTTCAAGCTGAAGGAGCATGGCAGCTAACGGAAACCTCTACCACACCACTAATTGGCCAGCATCGCCATGAACGGGCGGCGCTGCGGAAGGCTCTCTCAACCATTGCAGGTTTCCCCGCCCTATTGAGCTACCACAGCACAAAAACTGACCTCAGTTTTTGCCAACGTACTGACCTCAGCACCATTAGTCAGCAAGGTCCAGCCACACCTGACCATGTCATCCGCACCAAGCGGCTACCTCTGTTAGGGCGCGACGTAGAGGCCTACAAAGCCTTCTACCAAAATGATTTTAAGCAGCATGCTCCCGCAGATGTCACTATGCTAGACCCTGCCCCACGAGTCATTCTTGATGCTGAACTAGGGATGATCAGCATTGGTAAATCAGCCAAAGAGTGCGACATCATCGCCGATATCTACCACCACACCATGCAGATTATTCAGCGTGCTGAGCAACTTGGCGGCTGGCAGGCTCTACCTGCCGACAAAGTGCTAGAGGTGGAGTACTGGGAGCTTGAGCAGGCTAAACTACGCAAAAGTGGTTCTGCGCCAAAATTCCAAGGTGAGATTGCACTGGTAACAGGAGCCGCCTCGGGTATCGGCAGCGCTTGTGTAGAGGCACTATTGGCGCGTGGTGCAGCTGTTGTTGGTCTCGATATCAATCCCACTATCTGCAAGCTACACCAGCGAACCGATTTTCTAGGTCTACAGTGTGATGTCACCGATACCCAGCAGCTTGAAGAGGCACTTGAAACCACCACTCAGCGGTTTGGCGGTCTCGATATGCTCATCCTCAATGCAGGCATGTTCCCTGGTGGCAAGCGCATTAACGAGCTGCCCGATGATCTATGGCACAAGGTGATGGCGGTCAATCTTGATGCCAATATGGTACTCATGCGCACGGCTCACCCGCTATTAAAAGAGGCACCTACGGGTGGCCGCGTGGTCGTTATCGGATCTAAAAATGTACCTGCCCCAGGCCCAGGTGCAGCGGCCTACTCCGCATCAAAGGCAGCACTCAATCAACTAGCCCGTATTGCCGCTTTGGAGTGGGGCATCGATAACATCCGCATCAACTCACTGCATCCCGATGCAGTATTTGACACAGCTATCTGGAGCGATGAAGTTCTTCAATCGCGTGCTGCTCACTACGGCATGACCGTTGAGGCCTACAAAACAAAGAATGTGCTACAGACAGAGATCACCAGCCATGATGTTGCAGCGTTAGCAGCAGAGATGTGTGGCCCACTGTTTGCAAAAACAACGGGCGCCCAACTCCCTATTGATGGTGGCAATGAGCGGGTTATCTAGTTCGACTAGGTCATAAATTGCCTAAAACAGTATGACATAGTCCATATTTTACCATTTCAGCTTTGTTGCTTGCTCAAAAATTGGCTAGTATTAATTTATGTATTAGGCAAAAGTCAAATTCGCCATCAATGAGTTCTAAACCACCGTCAACGCCATTCGACAATCTTCCTGCCGGAAGTGTGTGCCTATTGCAGGTATCAGACACACACCTCTCTGCCAATAAAGCACACCGTTTAATTGGGCTGAATACACTGAACGCCTTTAAGCAGGTTATTAACCACGCTCAAAAGCACATTGGGCAGGCTGATATCATTCTAGCCACCGGTGACCTCACTCACGACAACTCAAATGAGGGCTACTCAATTTTACAGCAGCAGCTGGCACGGCTAGAGACACCCACCTACTACCTACCAGGTAACCATGACAGCACTGAACAGCTCTTAGCCACCTGCGCCAAACACCAAGATGGCTTCCCTTTTTTACTACAGAAAAGTGGTTGGTCTATCCTACTACTTGACTCATCCATCATCGGTAAAGTAAGTGGCCACCTTAGCCAAAAACAGTTAGACCTCCTCGATCAAAAACTCTGTGAAAATAGCAATAGCAACACACTCATCTGCCTACACCACCACCCCATCAAAACTGGCAGCACATGGTTGGATCGCATCGCACTTAGAAACTCGGATGAGCTATTTGCGGTGATCAATAAACACCCTCAAATAAAGGGGATCCTCTACGGCCACATCCATCAAACTTTTGAACAACAGTACAACGGCATAGCGATGATGGGATCACCATCAACCTGCATCCAGTTCGCCCCTAATCAGGATGATTTTAGTGTTGATGAACAACCACCTGGCTATCGCTGGCTGGCACTGTTGCCTGATGGCACCATTCAGAGTGGCATTAAACGACTAGAGAGTATCCCAGGAAAAGTTGACCTTAAATCAAGAGGTTATTAGGCCTGCAGTGAGTAAGCGCCACCTCAAGTATCCTCGGTCTATGCCGCAACAGTAGTATCGACAATAATTTAAATAATACTCACTGTGAACCTATGCTGAACAGATTCAAATCAACAGACAAAAAAGAGCAAAATGAACGTTTTACCGTCCCTGCACCCGATCAGGTGGAGAGCCCTAGCGTCCTTTCTGAGGTTGGCCCGCTCAACAAGTGGCTCAGCTCACTCCCCAATGCCAATGAAAATCAGATTGCCAAACAGATAACCAAAGCGATCACACTGCTCAATAGATACCCTGGGCAGATTAAAAACCGCCTGGAGCTGATCGAATGTTATCGTCCATATATCAACCGATTAATCCTGACACAGACACAAAATCAAACCGACCAAGAGTATGAGCTGCTGCGGCAACTCATAACAGAGGCAGCCTATGGCTACAAACATGTCATCAACCAACAGCTACAACATCGCAGCTGGCTAACAGGGCAGAAGAGGTTACTGACAAGCATCTATTTTGCGACAAAACTCCTCTCTCTGGAGCTACGCCTCGCCTACGAGCAGTATGATGCAAAAATAGCCAACAGCTGGCACGAAATCATGCGCCTCTATACGCTAGCAGAGCGTCTAAAGATGGAAAATGAGCTGGTGACCGATCCCACTCAGGCCGAGGTAAAAAATGCAACTATCAGCCATCAACTGAAGCGTACACTCTTACTGAGTCTGCTCGATCCTGGTCATCTACAACCCAATGAGGCACGTGTCTGTTTTGATTATCTTGATCAATATGCCAGTTTAGCCACTCTGGAACAGCCTACCGAAAACAGTGATCCCACTGGGAAATTCATTCTAGATTTATCCAGCAGCCGTCCACCACAGCAGTTTGAAAATCACAAAAATCAACTCGACCCCAAGCAACATCGTCTTCTCAATTTGCTCCCTGTGAGCAAAAGAGTTCAGGAGGATATCCAAGCCATTCTGCTAAACAAGGAGGATCTCCCCGCTGCTCTTCAGCACCACCTACGTAATGATGCCATCAACATTTTAAAGCGGATATTAAAGTCTTGGCACATTCGACAGGAGAGACAAGGTCAGCGTGAGAATGCCTACGGCTGGGTACAGATATCTATTGGAATCAGCAGCATTCACCACTTTCTATTACAGGATGAAGATGGAGAGGAGGCCGCTGAATTTATCACTCCACCTGATCTTGACGACTCGCTAGTGCTAGGCTTTGAGCTGCATGAGAACAACCCAATCAAGGTCAATTATGAGGAGTTACGCTGTCGCCAGCTCAATCGTAGCAAGAACGGGCTGGCTCTGCATATCAGCCTATCCAGCAATATATTGCCCAAAGTGGGGCAGCTCATTTTGATCCGTCAGGAGACGGAGGAGAAGAGAGCAGGTGGCCAACTCGCCGTTATCCGCCGCTGCATGAAACAGAGTGAGAACACCTTGGAGATTGGTGTCCAATTTATCCCGGGGCAAGTTAAAACCATTACACTACGCCCCATCACAACCACACACACCGATACCGCATTCCAGCCCGCCATTGTGATCAACAATGGCCTCAATCGCCCCTCTTCTATACTGGTTGCCAAAGGGCTATATGCCAATAGTCGGCAGTATGAGGTAGCTGAAAATTGGCCCGCCTCTCAAATTGTGGCTAACAAATTGATCGAATCAACCCCTGGTTTTGACTGGTTTCACCTCATTACAACAGCAATTAAACAGGGTTAATCAGCGGTTATAGAGCTGTGCCAAAGGGGTAGACATCGACTCACGAAGAGATTGTTCAGTAGCCACTAAGAGGGCTGAGAGCATCTCTTCATCGCTATCTATAGCATGAGGCAGAATAAACGAACCACTCTGGTAGAGGTCAAATAGTGATACTTTTGTCAGATCACGTGTCAATATCCAGGCACCCCCTTTTAATTGATGCACCCAGCCCCCCTCTTCCAACTCGAGCATTAAACCCACCACACACTCATCAGTCACTCCTGACTCCTCTCTACCTAGCTGATAAATAGTCAGGGAAAGATCTGATTGTTGTGCCGACCATAACCGCTTCAATAACCGGTAAGCCAGCAACAGGCGACCACGTTGCAGGTCATCATTCGACTGCCGGTCATCATGGTAGGTACTTATACAATAGGTCACCTCAGCACCCAGCAGCGTCACCAACCATGAGAGGTAGACCCAAATCAGGAATATAGGCACCGCAGCCAATGCACCATAGATCAATTCGTACGTAGGAAAGAGCGTTAGATAGAGGGCAAAACCTCGCTTGGCCGCTTCAAACAACAGCGCTGCAACAACCCCTCCTAACAGTGCATCTTTAAACAAGACCCGCTGATTAGGCAGCACACTATAGAGCATTGTAAAAGCCAGTGCAGAGACAAAGATGGGCATCAACACCGCTGCAAAACTAACGTGCTGCACAGCATCACTAATATAGGGGAGCGAGACAAAATAGGAGGTGGCAACTACACTGGCAACAATAAGGGTTGGCCCCAAAGAGAGGATCGCAGAGTAGACCAAGACGGTGTTAAGCAGGCGGCGCTTGTTGGTTATGCGCCAAATGGTGCTAAAAGAGCGTTCAATTGTTCCCATCAACATCAGTGCCGTCACCACTAGAAAGATAAAACCAAGGCCACTCAACCGCCCCGCTTTACTAGTAAAGGTCTGTAGGTGCTGCTGTACCACCTCACCCGCCGCCGGTACAAAATTATTAAATAAGAAGCCATTTATCTCAGTCGTCACCTGCGCTGATATCGGTAAAATGGCCAGCAGTGCCAACATCACTGTCATGAGTGGTACTAGTGAGAGCAGTGTGGTGTAGGTCAGTGCTGCAGCATTTTGTGTCCCACCATTACGAATGAAATGGGTAAAAACCATACCGATAAAGCGCCACAGATGTTTGAGGCCATCTTTCATTCAATCATTCCAAAAGGTACTTTTTCAATCCAACGAACGATAGAATAATACCCCAACCCTGTCACCATTTAGATTAACGCTATTAGATTAACACTATGGATTACATTCTGATTCTCTACTATAGCCGTAACGGCAGCACCGCCAAGATGGCCCAACAGATCACCCGGGGTGTCGAAGAGATTAGCGGCATTGAAGCACGACTACGCACAGTGCCCGCCATCTCCACAGTCTGTGAGGCAACAGAAGCCAGCATACCCGATAACGGCGCACCCTACGCCACACTAGATGATCTACGCAATTGTGCAGGCCTACTACTGGGCAGCCCCACCCGTTTTGGCAACATGGCCGCTGCCATGAAGCAGTTTATCGATAGCAGTGGTGAGCTGTGGCTCTCCGGCAGTATGATTGGCAAGCCTGCCGCTCTATTCACCTCGGCATCAAGCATGCATGGTGGCCAAGAGAGCACCCTACTCTCCATGATGCTACCGCTGCTACATCACGGTATGCTGCTGCTTGGCCTCCCCTATAGTGAATCTGATCTACTAAAAACCCGTAGCGGCGGCACCCCTTATGGCGCAAGTCATCTCTCAGGTAGCGAAAGTGATCTGCCACTAAGTGATGAGGAGAAGCGGCTCTGTCAAGCACTTGGCCGTCGAGTAGCCAAAACAGCCCGCACACTGCAAGGTGCCTCTTGATCAAAGAGCAGCTACCACTCGGCTTTAAAACAGAGCATCGGGTCAACTTTGGCAGTTTTATCCCGGGCCTAAACAGCCAACCAATCGCCGCTCTACACGCCATCAGCCAACAGCAGGGGGAGCAATTTAGTTTCATCTGCGGCGCTAACGGCAGCGGTAAGAGCCATCTTCTACAAGCGACGGTTGCTGAGGCAGACATGAGTGGCCATAGTGCCGTCTACCTGCCCATGCGTGAAATTGGTCCGTTATCCCCTGAAATATTGTTCGGCTTAGAGCAGCTATCTCTCATCTGCCTGGATGATATCCACCTCATCACGGGCTCAGCCGATTGGGAAGAGGCACTTTTTCACCTCTTTAACCGCCTGCGTGAAAGCAACTGCCACCTCATTATCTCAGCAGATCAACCACCCAATCGGCTTAATATCCAACTAGCTGATCTAAAATCACGCCTCACCTGGGGGCCATGTTATCAACTACAAATTCTAGATGACCAAGAGCAGCAGCACGCCTTAATTAAAGCCGCAGAGCAACGAAGTATCTCCCTTAACAGTGAGACTGCCCGCTATCTGCAGCAGCGTTTGCCAAGAGATATGCATTCACTAATGAGCTTGATCGATTGGCTCGACCACCACTCACTGGTGGCACAACGCAAGCTAACAATCCCTTTTGTGCGCGAGCTTATGCAAGGGTGGCAGAGATAAAAACACATTGATGGCTCTATCAAGCAAAAAAGGGCTCCACTAGCCTTGCCTTTCAAGCGCCCGCCGCCCCCAAACCCAGACGTAGTTAGCGCCACTGGCAACGGTGGTGGCAAATGTAAACCAGATCAAACTCTGAATAAGTGCATCCGGCAACTGAAATGGCCCTGCATTCATCACCACAGCCAGTACCAGCAAAATCTGCATTAAGGTGTTGAGTTTACTTACTAGGCTGGGGTCAGCATCTAGCGCTTCAATATTGTAGTGATAGAGAAAGGCACCACCGATGATAATCAAATCACGTAACATCACGGTCATCACTAAACCGATGGGTAATAGCCCTATTGCACCCAATATGAGATAGCAGGCGACTAAGAGGGTTTTATCAGCCAATGGATCGAGTAGACCACCAAGATGGCTCTCCCAGTGGTAGTGTTTTGCCAGAAAACCATCAAGTGCATCAGAGGCACCCGCAATGGCAAAGAGGATAAGCGCATTGGAGAAATCTCTTGTGATCAGCAGATAGATAACCGGGATGGTCATCACCACCCGAAGCACACTGATAATATTGGGGATATCTTTGGCCTTAAGCACAATCACCTCAATCTAAAAGTAGCTCTCTCACGCACTATGGGCTCTGGGAGAAAGGGGCCTTCCAGAGTATCATCGACGACTTCAGTCACTTCAACAATTTCATCAATAGGCTCGTTAGCTACAGGCACTAGCACGCTCCCCAGTTTAACGCCTTGAGTCAGCGCCGCTCCACCACCTTGAACATTGAGCAAAAATTCGGCACGGTTGCTCTCTACCGTCAATAGTACCGCCTGTTCAACCATGACAAGCGAATCAAAATAGCGCCTCACTCTGGCATACCCAGCAAGATCATCTATATCTGTGACAACCACTTGCAACTGGCTCAGGCTGTCATCAGTAGTAGCCTGTGTATAGCGTTCAGCCAATCGATCACTCATCTGCTCAACGCCTTGAGCAACCACTTTACTCAATGTGCTGCCGGCACCTACCCACACTTCGACCAACGCATCCTGATAGAGGTGCCACTCAACCTGCCACCGCTCCTCAGTAGCAACCAGCTGCCCTGTTAGCACCACTTCAACACCATAACGGCTGGAGGCGTGCTGGATGGTCTCTGCCAATCCACTCCATAAGGCACTAACCGGCAGACGTTGGTAATCCTCCATATCCATCAGCGGCAACATAACGGATAGACCGCGCTGCTGCGCCTGCTCTTCAACAGCCAATACCATCTCTGGCAACATCTCCGGCTGCAACATCGTACGTTGCCCCTGCTGCTCTTGTGACAACCAGATCACGACCGATGGACGCGCAACACCCCAAATAGGCACATTTTTCTCACGTAGCAAGCGATTCACCGCTATCGAATCAAAACGCACCCACAATAGATGCTCTGGCTCCATGGCTACCTCTTCAACCTCAGGCTCACCTTCTAGCAGCTGATCATCGACAATCGACTTATCTACCACCTCAACAGCCGCCGCTTCAATGGTGCGGTAGCGGTACTGCTGCACATAACGGGAGGCATTACGCTGAATATTCCCATTCAGCTGCCGACGCCCTGTCACTTTAACCAACACTTGATAGAAGGCTTCACGAATGGCCGTTCGGCGCTGATCAGCTCTCTGCCCCTCAACCGCTACCTCAACCTCATATAACCCTTTCATCTCAACCGCCAAAAGCGGTGTTACCAGCAGCAGTGGCAGAAAAAAAATCAGTGCTAAACTAAGGTGTCTGAACGGGGCCGTATGGGAGTGTCGACTCATAAAAAAATCGTCTCAGGTGAGTAAAGAGTGGTTCATTTTAGCCTGCTGTCTCTATAGCGCCAAGCAACAAGCGACAAATTTCACATCTTGTGACAAGCCTAATGTATCAACTTTTGATAAAATACCCCGATAATTTTCCCTGCCGGAGTCCTCCGTGAAGCAAGACAGCAACTCAACCTCCCTCAGCTACCGTGATGCTGGAGTCGATATCGACGCTGGAAATAGCCTAGTCGAACGCATCAAACCAATTGTAAAAAGCACCACACGCCCAGGCGTGATGGGAGGCATCGGTGGTTTTGGCGCCCTATTTGAGCTACCACTCGATCGCTATAAACAGCCTGTTTTAGTCTCTGGCACCGATGGTGTTGGCACCAAGCTGAAGCTGGCTCTAGAACTCAACAAACATGACACCATCGGTATCGATCTGGTCGCTATGTGCGTCAATGACATTATCGTCACCGGCGCTGAGCCTCTCTATTTTCTAGATTACTATGCCACCGGCAAGCTTGATGTGGATGTTGCCACAGATGTGGTCACCGGCATCGCTGAAGGGTGTAAACAGGCGGGTGCTGCGCTAACAGGCGGTGAGACCGCCGAGATGCCCGGCATCTACAAAGAGGGGGACTATGATCTGGCAGGGTTTTGTGTGGGTGTGGTTGAAAAAAGTAAGATCATCCAACCAGATCAAGTGAGCACCGGTGATAAACTGATTGGTCTCGCCTCATCTGGCCCTCACTCCAACGGTTACTCACTCATTCGCAAAATTCTTGAAGTGAGCCAAGCAAAATTGGATCACCCTATGGGCAACGGCACACTGGGTGATGCCCTACTGGCACCCACACGCATCTACGTTAAATCGCTGTTGAGATTAATGCAGTCAGTCAACCTACATGCTCTGGCTCACATCACTGGTGGTGGTCTGTTAGAGAATATACCGCGTGTGATGCCAAACAATACCCAGGCGGTGATTGATGCCAACGCCTGGCAAATGCCAGAGGTTTTTAGCTGGTTACAGCAGAACGGTAATGTTGAAATCAACGAGATGTACCGCACCTTCAACTGCGGTATTGGCATGGTACTCTGCATAGCCGCTACAGATGTTAATCAGACACTTGAGCTACTACATGATGCTGGTGAAGAGGCTTTTCTGCTGGGTTCAATTGAACACTCTGCTGAAGAGACTCCATCGGTGATCATCAACCCATGACCACTCAGGCAGCAAAACTTCAGGTGGTTGTCCTGCTCTCTGGCAGTGGCAGCAATCTACAGGCAATCATCGACAACCTGGGCAACATACCCATTGAAATTTGCACTGTCATCAGCAACAAGGCTGATGCCTATGGCCTAGAGCGGGCCGAGAGTGCCGGTATCACCACCCGCGTGCTGGATCATAAAACCTTTCCCGACCGTGATAGCTATGATCAGGCGCTGCTTGAATTGGTTGACAGCTTTAACCCTGGATTAGTGGTTTTAGCTGGTTTTATGCGAATTTTAACCCCCACCTTCGTCAACCATTTCCACGGCAGAATGCTCAATGTCCACCCCTCACTGCTGCCAAAATTTCGCGGTCTACACACTCATCAACGCGCCTTGGATGAGCATGAAACCACACACGGCGTGAGCATCCATTTTGTCACTGAAGAGCTGGATGGCGGCCCTCTAGTCGCTCAAGCTGAAGTGCCAGTAGAGGCTGATGATGATGCTGACAAATTAGGCTCCCGCGTACTAAAACGCGAACATCGCCTCTATCCAATGGCCATTAAATGGTTCGCGGAAGGGCGATTAAAGCTATCTGGTGAACGGCTAACATTAGATGGTAATAGACTCGATAGCCCAGTCATTTTCAAGCCCAACCAGAAGATCCCCTTCAACTAATCTTCATGACGACCCTGACACTCAAATATTGGCTGCTGGGGTTTCTATTATTACTGCTGAGCCCGGTTAGCGCCGAGCCTGCTGCAAGCGAAATTAAACCCTTCCAAGCCAACTATCAGCTAATCCGAAATGGCATACCCTTTGGTCATATTGAGGTGACCCTACAGCTTGCCCCACAGGGGCAGTACCACTATGTCGCTAAAACACGCCCTAACATTTTAACCGCGCTATTGAGCAACCAAACCCTCACCGAAGAGAGCCGAGGCAAACTCACTCAAAATGGGCCAACGCCTGACCACTACAACTACCATAAAGCAAAGCCTGACCAGAGTAGCACCACCAGAATTGGCTTTGATTGGCTACGAAAACGCGCCACAACCAACAGCAACGGTACATCCTGGTCGATGCCAATACCGCTCGGCACCCAAGATAAATTGAGCCAGCAACTCGCTATCCAAATCGCCCTACTACAAGGTCAGGATTCCATCAGCTTTGATGTAGCAGATGGCGGCCACCTTAAGCGCTACCACTATAAAAGAGAGAAGCTGGAGCGGCTGGTTACCCCACTGGGTGAGATGACTACGGTGAAGGTCAAAAGAAGTAAGCAGTCGACCCATGACTACACCATCTGGTTCGCCCCCAGTTTGAACTACCTGCCGGTACGTTTTGAGCGTAAACAGTCAAGTGGCCTATTTGTAATGAAGTTACTATTTTTGCAGGAGCCGCATCTCAATAGTCAGTAACATCTCCGCAACATAAAAACGCACCAGTAACCACCCCATTACTGCACCCAAGCTATTCGCCAACATGTCTGCCACCTCAAAGGTGCGATAACCTGTCTGCCCCTGAATAAACTCAACCACCACTCCCATCATGACAAACAGCATAAATAGCAGGATATGACTCCTGTTTTTATAGAGCTGACAGAACCAGAAAACCAGCGTGAAATAGGCAAAAAAATGGCCGATCTTATCACCATATTCGATACCTGGCGTCTGTATTGGACTGGAGGTTAGCGAGGAGTAAAGCACCACTGTGACCAGTAACCAACCAATGGTCAGCCAGAGTTGAAAGTAACGCAGCGGCTGTCGCTTCATCGTCATAATTTTGATCAGGATTTGGGCAAAGTTACGCCCCGTTGCCCCTGATATTTACCGCTACGATCATTATATGAGGTATCACACACCTCATCTGACTCAAAAAAGAGCAGCTGAGCGACGCCCTCATTGGCGTAAATTTTAGCTGGAAGTGGCGTTGTATTGGAAAACTCCAGTGTCACATGCCCCTCCCACTCAGGCTCCAACGGGGTGACATTGACAATGATACCGCAGCGCGCATAGGTTGATTTCCCCAAGCAGACCACCAACACATTACGAGGTATACGCAGATACTCAACTGTACGCGCCAAGGCAAATGAGTTGGGAGGAATGATGCAGACATCAGATTTCACATCGACAAAACTGTTGGCATCAAAGTTCTTTGGATCAACCACAGCTGAGTTGATATTAGTGAAGATCTTAAACTCATCCGCACAGCGAATATCGTAACCATAACTTGAGGTGCCGTAGGAGATCACCCGCCCCTCCTCACCTTCACGAACTTGATGGTGTTCAAAGGGATTAATCATGTCATGCTGCTCTGACATGCGGCGTATCCAGTGGTCTGATTTGATGCTCATAGGGTCAATTCAAGTTAAATTAGAGAGGTGGCGCATTTTACACCGTGGGTTTTATACTGCCAGCTAAAACCATCATAACTTGTTTAGAGTTTCACTAAACCAGTGCAATTTGAACAGGCTACTGAATAACAATATTGGGAAAGCTATTGGAGTAATTTTTCGACCGAAGTGAGAGCTTAGCAGCTGTATTACGGGCGATTTCACGGTAGGCCAATGAGATATCAGAGTTAGGGTCTACTGCGACGGTTGGCTTACCTGCATCGGTCTCTTTGCGGATACGAATATCAAGCGGCAGCGAGCCAAGCAGCTCGATATCATATTGTTCAGCCATCTCTTTACCACCACCCGCTCCAAAAATATGCTCTTCATGGCCACAATTGGAGCAGACGTGCGTGCTCATATTCTCAATAATGCCCAGCACAGGCACCGCTACCTTCTCAAACATTTTCAGCCCTTTACGAGCATCCAGCAGCGCAATATCCTGTGGTGTTGTGACAATAACGCAACCACTAACAGGAACCTTCTGTGCCAGCGTTAACTGAATATCACCTGTGCCTGGCGGCAGATCAATAATCAGATAGTCTAGCTCCCGCCAGTTGGTCTCATTCAGCAACTGGTTCAAGGCCTGAACAACCATCGGACCGCGCCAGATCATCGGCGTCTCCTCCTCAACCAGGAAACCAATCGACATCACCTGCACACCATAATTCTCTTTAGGCTCTAGCGTCTTGCCATCTTTGGTATCAGGTTGCCCTTTTACACCCATCATACGAGGCTGCGATGGGCCGTAGATATCAGCATCCAGCAACCCTACTTTAGCGCCCTCTTCAGCCAGTGCCAGCGCCAGATTAACGGATGTAGTGGACTTGCCGACCCCTCCCTTACCGGAAGCGACAGCAATAATATTTTTCACGCCTTTAACCAGCCCCAGCGCATCTTGCACTTTATGGGATTCAATTTTGCTACTCAGCTCAATCTCCACTGAGGTCACTGAATCCAACGCCTCAACCCGCTCTTTAAGCGCTGCAACAATCACTGCCTCAACCCCTTTAGCAGGAAAACCCAGCTCCACTGTCACATTGACTTGACCACCATCAATCATCACTTTTTTGACCGCTCTGGCCTCCACCAGATCACAATTGAGGTGAGGCTCAACATACCCCTTGATCGCCTCTTTGACCATCGCTTCAGTTAATTCAGACATCAAACCATCTCCTAGCTAGAGAGGCGGAGCTGTAGCCGCCCATCAATTTATTAAAAATTTAGTTGCACAGAATTCTACACTAAAACCTTAAAGCAAGAGCCCTTTGGCAAGCATGGCCATTTGACCAAACAGGCAACATCAAACCACAAGAAAAAATCAAACTCCCACTTTTCACAACCTTGTGAGATAATGCTTCGTTTACTCCTGTGCTTTGTCGGCTTACAGCATCAATGAATCAAACTGCTAGAAAAATCCTTGTCACCAGCGCTTTGCCCTACGCCAATGGCCCCATTCATATTGGCCATCTTGTAGAGTACATTCAGACTGACATTTGGGTTCGCTTCCAAAAAATGCAGGGCAACCAGTGTCATTACGTCTGCGCTGACGATGCTCACGGCACCCCCATCATGCTGCGCGCTCGCCAAGAGGGGATCGATGCTGAAACACTGATCGCACGTGTATCCAAAGAGCATCAAGCCGACTTTGCTGACTTCTCCATCGGCTTTGACAACTACCACTCCACCCACTCAGATGAAAACCGTGAACTCGCCTCACTGATATATCTTCGCAACAAAGATAAAGGGCACATAGCCAATCGCACCATCACCCAGGCCTACGACCCTGTCGAAAATATGTTTCTGCCAGATCGCTTCATCAAGGGCCAGTGCCCTAAGTGC
>JAMOMH010000310.1 GCA_027068675.1 Sedimenticola sp. | reverse complement strand
CTCACTGATATATCTTCGCAACAAAGATAAAGGGCACATAGCCAATCGCACCATCACCCAGGCCTACGACCCTGTCGAAAATATGTTTCTGCCAGATCGCTTCATCAAGGGCCAGTGCCCTAAGTGCAGCGCAGAAGATCAATATGGTGACAACTGCGAATCTTGCGGTGCCAGCTACTCACCCAATGAGCTAAAAAATGCCGTCTCCGCCATCTCTGGTGCCAAGCCTGAACTGCGTGAATCTGAACACTACTTCTTTAAACTGGGTGATTTTGAAGAGATGCTACACAGCTGGACACACGGCGGCCACCTGCAAAAAGAGGTCTCAAACAAACTTGATGAGTGGTTTGAAGCTGGGCTACAGGAGTGGGACATCTCACGAGATGCACCCTATTTTGGCTTTGAGATTCCCGACCATCCAGGTAAATTTTTCTACGTCTGGCTCGATGCACCTGTTGGCTACATGGCCAGCTTCAAGAACCTTTGCGACCGCACCAAAGGGCTTGATTTTGATGAGTATTGGAAGGGCGATAGCCAGACTGAGCTTTACCATTTCATTGGCAAAGACATCATCTATTTTCACGCGCTCTTCTGGCCAGCCATGTTGGAGGGTGCAGATTTTCGCACCCCAACAGCCATCTTTTCACACGGTTTTCTAACCGTTGATGGGCAGAAGATGTCAAAATCTCGCGGCACCTTCATCAAGGCACGCACCTATCTAGATAGCCTAAATCCAGAGTATCTGCGCTACTACTTCTCAGCCAAGCTAGGCTCGGGCATTGAGGACATTGACCTCAATCTTGAAGACTTCGCTCAGCGTGTTAACTCTGATCTGGTTGGCAAAGTGGTTAACATCGCTAGTCGTTGTGCCGGTTTCATCAATAAACGCTTTGACGGAAAGCTCTCCAAACAGATAGCAGAGCCTGCGCTAATTGATCATTTTATCGAAGCGGGCGAGAGCATTGCCAATCGCTATGAGAGACGCGAATTTAGCCACGCAGTGAGAGAGATCATCGCACTCGCAGATCGCGCTAACCAATATATTGATGAGAAGAAACCATGGATAATGGCTAAGGAGGAGGGTCGAGAGCAAGAGCTACAAGATATCTGCTCTATGGGGATCAACCTATTCCGCCTACTCATCGGCTATCTGCGCCCCATTTTGCCGCAAACCGCTGAGAAGTCAGAGTCATTCCTTCAGGTTGATCCACTCACATGGCAAGCATTAGCAACACCGCTTACCGATCACACCATTGCGAAGTTCAAACCGCTAATGACTCGCGTTGAGAAAAGTCAGATCGAAGCGATGGTTGCCGCATCTAAAGAGGATCTTACTGCTAAACAAAATATCACAGCAAAAGGCCCTTTAGCAGATGACCCCATCAGCGAGACTATAGATTTTGCTGACTTTGCAAAAATTGATCTTCGCATTGCAACGATCGTAGAGGCCAATCACGTTGAGGGGGCTGAAAAACTTTTACAACTCACTCTCGATCTTGGCGGCGAACAGAAAAAAGTATTTGCCGGTATCAAAGCAGCCTACTCACCCGAGGAGCTAAAGGGCCGAATGACGGTTATGGTTGCCAATTTAGCGCCTCGCAAAATGCGCTTTGGGCTCTCTGAGGGAATGGTACTCGCAGCCGGACCTGGAGGCAGTGAGCTCTTTATTCTAAGCCCAGACTCAGGTGCCAAACCTGGCACGCGGGTAAAGTAGGAGTAATTCCCACGTATTTCATACGTTGTCACTATTTCCACTAACACGTATCCTATATAAATAGGTATAACATAGACACAAACCCTAATATATATCATGACTGAATTCGCACTTATCCTAATTAGCACCGTACTCGTTAATAACTTTGTATTGGTGAAGTTTCTCGGCCTCTGCCCATTTTTGGGTGTATCGAGCAAACTTGAAACCGCCATTGGCATGAGCTTCGCCACCACATTTGTACTGACGCTCGTCTCAATTTGTAGCTATCTCGTCAACGAGTTTCTACTGATACCTTTTGATGTTGAGTATCTAAGAACCATCGCCTTCATTCTGGTAATCGCTGCCGTTGTACAATTCACCGAGATGGTGATGCACAAAACCAGCCCAGCGCTCTATCAAATGCTAGGCATCTTCCTACCCCTGATCACCACCAACTGTGCCGTCCTCGGTGTCGCACTACTTAACGTACAAGAGGGACACGGTTTTATTGACTCTCTACTCTACGGTTTTGGTGCAGCCGTTGGCTTCTCATTGGTCATGGTGCTCTTTGCCTCAGTCAGAGAACGTCTCGATGTAGCTGATGTGCCCGCCCCTTTTAAAGGCAGTGCCATTGCATTGGTTACAGCAGGCCTGATGTCGATGGCTTTTATGGGTTTCGCTGGTTTGGTATCTGCTTAAATGTTGACCTCTATTCTTGTAATAAGCGGCCTAGCTGCCGCCTTTGGCCTGCTATTGGGCTACGCCTCTATTCGGTTTCATGTTGAAGGCAATCCTGTTGCCGATAAACTTGATGGCCTGTTACCACAGAGCCAATGTGGCCAGTGTGGATTCCCTGGTTGCCGCCCATTTGCCGAAGCTGTCGCCTGCGGCGAAGCACAGATCAACGCCTGCCCTCCCGGTGGCGAAGACACAATGATAGCTATGGCCGAAATGCTGGGTGTTGATCCATTGCCGATGGGTGAAGATGGCGGTGGTGAGATTGAAACGGGTATAGCCGTTATCAACGAGGAGGAGTGCATTGGTTGCACACTGTGTATAAAAGCCTGCCCCGTAGATGCTATTTTAGGTGCAACCCGCCAGATGCACACCGTCATCGCCTCTGAATGCACCGGCTGTCAGCTCTGTATCGAGCCTTGCCCCGTTGACTGCATCACGCTAGAGAGCATTGAAAAAACAACCGAGACTTGGAGCTGGGCACTGCCTGGTAGCCCAGAAGATATCGCAGATGCTGCGAAGGCGGTAAAGAACCATGAATAACACCGCTACAAACAGCAAACGCCAGCTATGGAAATTCCATGGTGGCATCCATGTACCTGATAATAAAGAGCAGAGCAGCCGCAACAGCATTGAGCCTGCTAAGCTCCCTTCTTGCTTGGTGTTACCACTTAAACAACATGTCGGTAGCGCCGCACTGCCTATCGTTGAGATTGGACAGCGAGTGCTTAAAGGTGAGTTAATCGCAGAAAGCACTGCCTTTATCAGCGCTCCTATTCATGCCCCCACCTCAGGTATTGTGACTGAAATTAGTGATGCGCTTACCCCCCACCCATCAAAACTAGCTTCAGCTTGTATAACCATCAAACCTGATGGTGAAGATAAGTGGATCGACATAGCTGAGAGTAAGACCAACCTTGATGAGTTAACTCTCGACTCACTGGCTGAAATAATTGGCAATGCAGGCATCGTTGGACTGGGTGGCGCTACCTTCCCATCCAGCGTTAAGGCGAGTACTAAAAACATCAACACCTTGATCCTTAATGGTGCTGAATGTGAGCCATATATCACCTGTGATGACAGGCTAATGCGTGAACATGCTGAGAAAATCATCAACTCAGCCGCCATAATCAAACGTGTATTGGGTGCTAATGAGTGCCTAATCGGTATAGAAGATAACAAACCTGAAGCTATTGCAGAGCTGCAACGGGTGGTTAGCAAAAGCGGTCATAGCGGTATTGATGTGGTCACCATCCCAACACTCTACCCAAGTGGCAGTGAAAAACAGCTGATAAAAATCCTCACCGGCCAAGAGATTCCCACCGGTAGCAGACCAACGGAGATCGGCATCGTCTGCTTTAATGTGGCAACAGCTGCCGCAATCTATGATGCAGTAACAAGCTCTCGCCCGATGATCTCCCGTATCGTCACCATCACTGGTGACGGAGTTAAGCGACCATGCAATATTGAAGCACTGCTAGGCACTCCTATTAGCGAGTTGATTGCTCAGGCGGGTGGCTATAGTGACTCAGCAGAGAAGCTAATTATTGGTGGCCCAATGATGGGTTTCACAGTAGAGACAGACCAATTACCACTCACTAAATCCGTCAACTGCCTATTAGTTGTTAGTGAAAGCGAGATCCCTACCGCTGGCCCAGGCATGGCCTGTATCCGTTGTAGCGAGTGCGCCAGTGTCTGTCCAAGTTCATTGCTACCACAGCAGATGTATTGGCATTCACGCGCTCAAAATCTTGAAAAAGCTGAAGAGTACAATCTATCTGACTGCATAGAATGTGGCTGCTGTTCACATGTCTGCCCAGCACAGATACCACTGGTTCAATATTTTCGCAGCACTAAAACAGCCATTGATGAGTACAATGAAGCCAACGCTAAAAACGAGCGCGCACGACTACGTAACGAAGCACGCACCGCACGCCTAGAGAAGCTGGATGCTGAAAAACGTGAAAAATCACGTCTGAAAAAAGAGGCAATGCAGAAGAAAAAAGCAGCTGCAGCAGCAAAAGCGGCTGCCGAAGAGGGAGGTAAAACTCCCGAAGAGGAAGCGATAGAGGCCGCAAAAAGTCGCGTGGCAGAAACGAGTGAGGCTTCAAAACCTCGCAATACCGAAAATTTGACAGCAGAACAGCAGCAGCAGATCGACCAAGCCGAAGCCCGCCGTAAAGCGGATAGTGCTGAACCGTCATCTGCCTCTGAGGAGAAATAGGCGCATGTTGTTCCGCAACATAACATCCCCACACACCATCCGCCCGAATGACGTAACAACCATCATGCTACGGGTCATCCTTGCACTCGTGCCAGGTATTATTACGATGATATGGCTGTTTGGCTGGGGCATCTTGATCAATATTGCCATTGCCATCGTCACCGCTATTATCTCCGAGGCGTTTTGCATAAAACTGCGTGGCAGGCCTATTATGCCAGCGTTGAGTGACCTAAGTGCCATCGTCACAGCACTACTATTTGCCATTGCAATCCCACCTCTACTACCCTGGTGGCAGACCGTTTTTGGTATGGCCTTTGCCATCATTATCATCAAACAGATGTACGGTGGAATAGGATACAACCCATTTAACCCTGCCATGTCAGCCTACGTGCTGCTGCTGATCTCATACCCAGCAGATATGACCTCTTGGGTATCCCCCATTGTTCTCAATGAGAACCCACTCAGCTTTATGCAGACTCTCGCGGCTATATTTGGTGGTCTGGTACCCGCAGGCATGACATGGGATAGCCTTTCAGGAGCGACACCTCTCAATAGTTTGAAGATGGCACTCAACCAAAACCAGATGATCAGCGAAATCCGTACTGGGCCACTATGGCAAGGTATGATCGGTGGTTATGGCTGGGAGTGGCCAAGTGTGGCCTTCCTACTTGGTGGCATTTGGATGATCTATAAACGAGTCATCACATGGCACATCCCCGTCTCTATGCTCGGGACACTGTTCCTTTTTGGCCTTCTCTTCTCTCTATTAGATCCAGAAGCCTACCCATTTGGCCTATTCCACCTCTTTTCAGGTGGAGCCATACTCGGTGCATTTTTTATCGCTACCGATCCTGTATCAGCCTGTACAACACCTAGGGGCCGTTTGATCTATGGTGCTTCAATTGGCGCATTGATCTATATCATTCGTACTTGGGGTGGCTACCCTGATGCGGTCGCTTTTGCAGTGCTGCTACTCAACATGTCGGCTCCTATCATAGACCACCTCACTCAACCCAAGGTCTACGGCCATGGGAGTAAGAAATGACTAAGAAGATCATTGCTGCTGCCGTTCTCCTGTCACTTTTTGCCATTGTTGGTACCGGCTTAGTTGCCTTTACTTACGAGATGACAAAAGATCAGATCGCTGAAAATGAGCGCTTGGCACTACTTAATTCGCTGCAGGCGCTAGTCCCCGCAGAGACCGTCAACAACGACATGCCCAACGACACCATCATCGTTGATGACAAAAAAACATTTGGTACTCATGTCACCACCATCTACCGTGGCCGTAAAGATGGCGACCCAGTCGCAGCAGTCTTCACCTCCATCGCACCCGATGGCTATAGTGGGAAAATCAAGTTACTGGTTGCCGTACGTGTTGATGGCACACTCGGTGGTGTACGCGTTATTGCCCATAAAGAGACCCCAGGATTAGGTGATAAGATCGAGATAGAGAAAGATGACTGGATCTTCGATTTTGATAACAAATCACTCGGTAATCCAACCATCGATAAGTGGGCCGTTAAAAAAGATGGTGGTATATTTGATGAATTCACAGGTGCAACCATCACACCTCGTGCCATTGTTAACTCAGTAAAGAGAACGCTGATCTATGCCAGTGAGCATAAAGAGGCGATCTACGATCTCGACAAAGAGACCGTAGCAGAGAAGAAAGAAGGTAACTCTTAATGGCCACTAACTACAGTAAAATCATCAAAGATGGTATTTGGGACAATAACGCTGCCCTCGTTGCACTCCTTGGCTTATGTCCACTGCTTGCCGTCACCAACACAGCCATCAACGGTCTTGGCCTAGGCTTGGCAACACTGGCCGTATTAATTGGCTCCAACATCACCATCTCATTAATCCGTAACATTGTTCGCCAAGAGGTTCGGCTACCCATTTTTGTTCTGGTTATCGCCTCATTTGTAACCGCTGTTGAACTAACCATGAACGCCTATTTTTACGATCTCTACAAAATATTGGGCATCTTCATCCCATTGATCGTCACCAACTGCGCCATCATCGGTCGTGCAGAAGCCTTCGCATCAAAAAACAACCCATTTGATTCACTGGTTGATGCACTGGCAATGGGTATTGGTTTTGCCCTGGTACTTGTCGTACTGGGTGGCGCGCGTGAACTGATTGGGTCTGGCACCCTCTTCTCTCAAGCTCACCTTATGTTCGGCGAAGGAGCTAGAGGCTTAACAATGAGCTTTGGCCCTGACTTCAAGGGTGTTCTGCTCGCCATTTTACCCCCAGGTGCATTTATCGGGTTGGGTATTATGCTGGCTGTAAAGAATTGGGTTGACCAACGCAGTAAAAATCAGAAGATTCAAGCCGCAACAAGAAAATTTGCTGAGAGTAGCTCTTAACTTATCTAACAGCACTTCGACTGGGGTTTCTTTTGTATGAGTATAAGAATTCATACCCCACTGCCTATCGATCAAGCGTACTCAGTCACGCTTGATTCGGTAGCAGCTCATCACCTGACGAGAGTGCTGCGCAAAAAAGTAGGCTTTTTATTCCATATTTTTAACGGTAATGGTACTGAATATAGCGCCAGGATCATTAACATTGAGAAGAGAAAAGTTGAGATTGAGATCATTGAGGCGCTTCATACTGAAGATGAGGCCAAACTAAAGCTTCATATTTTTATCGCCCTATCAAAGGGTGAGCGCATGGATTTTACGTTACAGAAGTCCGTGGAGCTTGGTGTTCACTCTATCACCCCCGTTATCTCTGAACGAACCGTGGTTAGGCTGTCAGCAGAGCGTCTTAAACGGAAGATGGAGCAGTGGCGCAAGATCATCATATCAGCATGTGAACAGTCAGGGCGCTGCCTCATTCCCACATTGATGCCCATTCAACCCATTGATCAGACAATCAGCACCCCCCCTGCAGGCGTGTCGCTACTACTCGACCATAGAAGTAAAAACTCACTTAACCAGCTCAATACGCCACTTGATAGCATCAACCTAATTGTTGGGCCGGAGGGTGGGTGGTCAGAGAGTGAACGACAAAGACTACTCAATGCAGGGTTCAAAGGTGTTCAGCTTGGACCAAGAGTACTACGTACCGAGACAGCACCGTTAGCGGCACTTGCAGCAATACAGACTCTCTGGGGGGATTTTCGGCTTTAAAAAATACCAGACAATCACTACCGATCTTTTTATAAGATACTAAGCCAGCACTTTGGCAACCATCTCTTCCAAATAATCCAAATTTGGAATGATGGCTTCCTCCCCGCCCAGTATTACATTGTAATGTATCAAAGAAGAAGATTGCTCATCTTCACGCCCCTCAATAATATTGCTCGCTTTTATCCTGACAAGCCGAGGAATCGATTTAGTAATGATTCCGATAAAAGGGAGATTTGTCGAGCCATTAAGTGTGTTGAAGATAGCAATTCTACGCTGACCATCCGGCACATCCACCGGGACATTACCCAACGCACGATCAAAAGAGATAACGGGGACGGTAACATCACGCCAAACGATCTCACCAGAGAACCACTCTGGCGATTCCAAAGCTATATCCTTTGGAGTGACATAGCTAATAACCTCTGCAACCGCAGCATTGGGTAAGACAATTCTACTACCCTCAATTGGTATATAGACGCCACGAACCTCTTCAGAATGATCAACTACGCGACTCATGTCTCCCCTTCTTTAAGCACGGCTTGAATATTTTCTAGTAGTTCATCTTCTTGGAATGGCTTACCAAGACAGTTTTTCACACCCAGTTCAAAAGCCCGTTTACGATGTTTTTCACCAACACGTGAAGAGATCATAATAATGGGAATATCACTCCAATCAGGTGAGTTACGCATATGACGTGCTAACTCAAAACCATCCATTCGTGGCATCTCAATATCAAGCAGCACTACATCAGGTTGGTGCTCTTGCAGTACAGAGATAGCATCGACACCATCTTTTGCAGTGATAACCTGCATATTATGGCGCTCGAGGAGGCGAGCCGTCACTTTACGCACAGTGATGGAGTCATCCACAACCATTGCTGTAATGGTTGTATCCTCAACTTCATCATGAAGAGAGAGGGCTGCTACTGAACGTCTAGATGTTGAGCGTACTAAAGCGCTCATATCTGCAATCAATGCAACACGCCCATCACCCAATATCGTCCCACCAGTCACCCAGCGCAAACTAGCAATTTGACCACCAATTGCCTTGACCACCACCTGACGAGTACCCAATAGAGCATCAACCTGGAGAGCAATTTGATGCTCACCAACATCGACAAGCATCACTGGAAACCAACGCTCGCCTTCTAGTAAAGCGGGAGTTCCACTGTTTAATAAGTGGCCTAAATACTCAACTTTATACTCTTTACCTGCATAGTCATATCGATGTTCAGGGTTTGCATAAAACTTAAGAAGTTCATCTCTATCGATACGTACAATGCCTTCAATACTTCCATGAGGAACGGCATAAATATGCTCGCCCAACTGCACCAACAGGGCGTCAGTAATGGCCAGTGTTAATGGAAGTTGAATTGTGAAACTCGTGCCTTTTCCCATCTCAGAATTGAGCGACATTAGGCCACCCAGCTGTTTCACATCACTACTAACAGCATCTAGCCCAACACCACGGCCTGAGATCTGTGTGATCTCTTTTGCCGTACTAAAACCAGACTCAAGTACCAGCTGCATGAGGTCATCATCTGTAATTTCATCCCCCTCAACCAGTAGTCCTTGTGAGAGTGCTTTTTCACGGATTTTATTGAGATTAAGGCCTGCACCATCATCCTGTAGTACCAACAGAACATTGGTTCCCTCTTGGCTTAGAGTGAGTGTTATCTCTCCCGTCTCGGGTTTACCTTTCTCTAAGCGTTGATGGGGTTGCTCAATGCCATGTGCAACTGCATTTCGCAGTAGATGTTCTAAAGCGGGCACAATTCGGTCAAGAATACTGCGATCCATCTCGCCTTCAGCCCCGTTCACCGTCAACTCAGCTTCACGGCCAGTCTGAATTGCCGTTTGCCGAACCAGGCGACTCAGGCGTGGGACAAGCTGCGAGAAGGGGACCATACGTGTACGTAACAAGCCATCCTGAAGTTCTACAGCCACTCGTGACTGCTGCAATAGCAGAGTCTCTGTATCACGCTGCTGATTTTCCAGTAACTCACGAATGCTGCCTAAATCACTAACGGTCTCCATCAAACTACGAGAGACCTGCTGCATCGTAGAGAAACGATCAAGTTCAAGTGGGTCAAAATCGGCATTATCTTCCGCTTTATCAACATCTCGCTCGTGTCTAAAGAGGATCTGTGTTTCAGTCTCAATATCCAATTTACGCAGCTGATCGTGCAGACGAACAACCGTTCGATCCAACTCAGCCAAGTTAAATTTTAGTGAGCTATTCTGTTGTTCAAGACGAGAGCGAAAGATACTAACCTCACCCGCCTGGTTAACCATTTTATCTAGCAGTGCAGAATTGATCCGCATCTGTGCGCGAGGAGCATTGGTTTTAGCGGCCGCCTCTTTCGCTCTCTCTTCATCTTGTAGATAGGAGAAACGAGATATCGTCTCGCCTTCAGCATAATGTGGTGTCTCAAGCTTCTCTTTGACTACTTCATTATTAGAAACAGGAGGTGGTTCTGAAACTACACTGTCACTATCCGGCGTAATTTCGCTCTTTTGCTCATCTTTTAACTCAACTGGCCGCGCCGCCATCTCTAGATGGCTATCCAGCACAATGGTGGAGTCCTCACCTTGGCACAACTGCTCAAGGCGTTCAATCAATCTATCGGCGGAAGCAACACTACGTTTAGATTCCACCTCATCGAGCTGAGTTGCTAAACGATCTATACTCAATTGGAGTAAGCGCTTAACCTTGGAGTCTGATACAACACTTCCACTATCAATCAGAGTAAGCAGCGACTCCACAGCATGGCTAAGATCACCGATAGGCACTGCACCAGCTAAACGTGCGCTACCTTTAACGGTGTGTAAAATACGTAGTAACTGCTCAATAACAGGCGCATCTTCTTCGCCAGCATGCCAACGTACCATAGCCTCTTCTAGAGACTGGGAGAGTTCACGCGCCTCTTCAAGGAAGATCTCGATCAGCTCATCATCAGCGGTTAGTTCTGTTATTGCTTCTGACTCATAAAGCTCAGAGTCGGCAAAGAGAGACTCCACTGAATCAGGGGCAAGGTCAGAAAGCTCATCAGATAGTGCAGTCTCCTCTACTTCAGGTGTTGGGGCCTCTTCAACGAGCTCGCCCTCTTCGACCAACAACTCATTGTCATTAGACTCTTCTTGAATTTGATCGTCAGCATCATTATCTTCTGCTGCTGTTAGCTGCACCGTTTCAATCGGTTGTTCCGCAGCACAAACCTGCTCCAATCGCTCAATTAATCTGCCAGCTGATGCGACACTGCGACTCTTCTCAACTTCATCAACTTGGCTCGCGAGGCGATCCATACTCAGCTGGGTCAGGCGTATAATTTTTGTATCTGCCTCAACGTCACCTCTATCAACCGCTGTGAGTAGAGACTCAACCGCATGACTCAGATCTCCAATTGGCAGCGCCCCAGCTAAACGCGCACTGCCTTTCATGGTGTGCAAAGCACGCAACAGCTGTTCAATAATAGCTGTCTCATCCTCACCATCATGCCAACGCCGCATTGTGGACTCAAGTGACTCTGAGAGTTCAATAGCCTCTTCAAGAAAAATCTCGATCAGCTCTTCATCTTCAGACAGCTCAATCGTGTTTTCTGAGGTGTAGAGTTCAGTATCTGCAAAAACAGACTCAACTGAGTCAGGGGCCAGACCAAGTTCAACGTCTAAACCGATCACTTGGCTATCATCAGATGAACTAAACCCTGAATCAGCTGAGAGATCGAACTCATTTTCTGCTGTTGGCGATCTGTCTGCTGCTACTTGAAGAGATGACGCACTCAGCAACTCATCAAACGTCAAACCTGGCTCATCTATCTCTTCTACACTTTCGCTATCAACATCGGGGTTAATGTTATCTGTTGCTGCAAGGGAGCGCTTACAATCTTGCAGTTCACTAACCAGATCATTAGCCAAGGTGACCCTAGCTATCTTTTCCACCTCATCTGTTTGGTGTACCAATCGGTCGGCACCGCGTTGAATCAGCTCAATGACGACATCATCTACAACTATCTGCTGTTGATAGATAGCGGTAAGCAGTAACTCCATCGCATGACTGAGATCACCCATTGGAGTTGCACCCACTAAGCGTGAACTCCCTTTAAATGTGTGCAAAATGCGGTTTAAATCGACTACATTAGGCCATGAGTCACGGGCATCATGCCACTGCTGGAGCCGGCGAAAAAGCTCTTCAGTCAGTTCTCTCGCCTCTTCAATAAAGATCTCAAGTAACTCTTCATCTTCGTCAAGAACGACGATACCCCTCAACCCTTCATGAGAGGCATCTTGTTCCACCTGCTCCTGAACATTAGGAGCGGTAGATAGCTCTGGCACTAACGGTTCAAGCGGTTCTCTATCCCCATCATTATTTTCTGTGATTAATGGCCTCTCGCCATGGAGAATCCCAACTTTATTCGTCTCTTCTTTCAATCGAGCAAAGTAAGGCTCTGGATCTGGGAAAGGAGTCTCTTCACTTAAAAGAGCCATTAATAGGGCCTCTCCTAGATCAAAACCCTCTTTAATTAGCGCTAAATGTGTTTTATTAACCAGTAGGTCATTTGATTTTATAGCGTTGGTAAAATCTTCTAGCACTTCGCCGAGCTGTGCGATAGAGCTTATACCCGCTGCACGAGCACAACCACGTAACGTATGGGCGGCGCGAATAACGCCATCGGTTATCTGTTTTTGTTCGTTCTTATTATCTTGGATAAATTTTTCAATTGTAGCGAGGTGTACTTGTGCCTCAGATACAAAAATATCCATCAGCTCAGTATCACGCTCGTAGCCAATCGAGTCTTCATCCTGAGGTGGAGAGTAGTCTGAATCGACTAGTAGATTCTCGCCAGCTTCAGAGTCAGGCATATCCTGGTCAAAAGTTAGATCACTCTCATCCTCTTCTATATCTAGTTCAACATCCCGAACAATAACCTCTCTATTCTCAGAAAAGGCGTTAGCACGCTCCATAAGAGACGCACTATCAACAAGAGGTTGCTCAGAGCATTCCAAACAATCAACAAGTTGCGGGAGAACAGCAACCACATCATCAAGCAGCTGAAATATCATTGGTGATGCGGGAATCGTCTCATCAAGTAGACGATTCAGCATATTCTCGACCGACCATGCCAACTCACCTATGGTGAAGGCTCCTACCATTCGCCCACTCCCTTTAATGGTGTGGAACGACCGGCGAACGGTAATAAGAATATTGCTATCTTCAGGTGTTGTTTTTAAACGGGGCAATATCATCTCCAGCCCCTCTATCTCCTCCCTTGCCTCTTCAACAAAGATCTCAAGAATCTCATGATCAATATCTTCTAGAGGCGACTTCTCAGCTGCAGGTGGAGACTCAATTTCTAGCGCTTCAGGCTCTTGATGGGTGATCTCATCAACCGATTGCTCTGCCAATCCAAGATCAATAGCAGCTTCCTCTGCTACTTCATCTTCGCTCTCTACTGGAGAGCTAACAAATGGTGACTCTACAATAAGATCAGTCATAGATGCTCTAGCAATAGCTAGAGTCTTTTGCCGATCACCAACACCACCCGCTAATGATTCTAAATAGTACTCAATACAACTGATAACTTCGGCAAGTGCATTGAGACGCTCTCCTTCAAGCTGAACACCTTTCTCTAGTAACTCCTCACTAATAAAACCTGACAACTCTTCAAGTGTGTCGGAGGCATCAGTCAGCAATAAAATCTTTAGCGCACCACCAACATTACGGAAATAGTAAGGAACCTCGCTTAGAACTGATGGATCGTTTGGCTTTGAAACAAAGCTGATAATCGCATCTTTTACTTTTGCGATATCCACTTTTGCCTCATGAACAGCCTTCTTCACCAATGCCTGATACTCACCCGGAGGCAGAGCAGCACCCCAGGCTGCTTCAGGGTTATCCTCTTCACTCACTACTGAAGTAATTTCACTTAGGCTATTGACAGTGGATTCAACAAATAGGATATCCCCTGCCATATCCATCAACACACTATCATCAAGCCCTTCATCACTCTCCTCTAAGCGATTGATACACTCAACTTGGCGTACCAATCGAGAACGCAATGCACCTTGGCCAACCATACCCAATGTATCGGCGACTTTACTTAATGGCTGCTTGATTTTTATAAGGGGGGCAAACTCTGAGCGATCTCCACGAATGTAGAGATCAAGCGTATCTTTTACGACGGTAAGCTCATGTTTGATCGCGGACTTAACAGACTCCAGCAGATCAATATTAAGCGAGTTTAGGCTTTTGCGGCCAGCGGCAATCTCATCTTCACTGGGTAGTGCATTTTCTAGTTGATAAGCGCTCTTCACTTCAGCCAGATAGGGGTTATCTGAGGTACTCTGCGCTACATAATAGAGGAGGTTCTTTAACAGCCCAACAGGGGGGGATTCGATGATCGCATTCTCACCATCATCAATAATACGTTTGATCTCTCGATCAACTTTCCCTAGTAGCAACTTTACTGCAACGCCTGAGCCAACATCACCCTCTTTTAGTCCTTCAACAACGGCTTGTGAAACCCAAAAAAGCCGGTGTACCTGTTCACTACCTGCACCTTGAGCCAATTCACCTAAAACATCTGCAAGAAGCTGAAAAGCCTTCTTCTCGCCCATATTTCGGAACCAATTAAGCAAACCAAGGTGGTAACGATGGCGTATGCGACGGGCAATATCTGGCAACTGTTGGTTAATTTCACCATCTATCCGATCAACCACTTGAGTCCCTTCAAGTACGGGACTAAACAATGCCGCTTCAGATAGAAGTGAGGCGTCGCGAGCGGCACGTAGATCATTCATCAATGGCAAGATGACGAGAGGAATATCAGGCTCACCGCCCTGCAATTTTTCTAGGTAATCAGGAAATTGTATCAGCGCTAACATCAACGCTTCAGCAGCATCCTCTAACTGCCGAACCTTGTTATCTTTTAACGCAACTGCAACAAGCTCCATCTCCTCAGCCAGCATGGCTGGGCCATAGAGCTGAACCATGTGGAGGATACCCTGGACTTGGTGAATATCTTTAATACAGCTCAGGATTGTTGAGTTTTCAGCTGGCTGCTCAACAAACGCTTCAAGTGCGCATCTGGCTTGACGGATCGTCTCATCCAGCTCGCCCTTAACCCAATTTAGCGCACCAAAATCGTGAGCACTCGCCATATTCGCTTCCCAGTTATCGACCCAGCAGAACGGTTTGTATCAATGCATAAACCCCAAATTAATCTGGTAGTTTAAAGCCTGCAACAGAGACTTGTAACTCATCAGCCATATCGGCCAATGCACCAATAGAGATTGCCGTCTGCGCTGTGCCTTCTGATGTCTGGGTTGTAATCTCCTGGATGACGCTCATGATCTCACTCACCTTCCGTGCCTCTTCCGACTGCTCCATGGCTGAGTCTGAGATTTTACCTGTCATTTCAGCAATGTAGTTGGAGACGGTCTCAATCTCTTTCAGTGACTCACCGGCATTTTCTGCGAGTTTTGCACCATTCACTACACCTGCGGTACTCGCCTCCATTGAAGTCACAGCTTCATTGGTATCAGATTGAATAGTCTTGACCAGTGCATCAATCTGCTTAGTTGCATTACTGGAGCGCTCTGCCAATCGCTGCACCTCATCGGCAACCACCGCAAAACCACGCCCCGCTTCACCCGCCATCGCAGCCTGCATCGCAGCATTCAGAGCAAGGATGTTGGTCTGATCGGAGATATCATCAATCAACTCAACAATATCTCCAATCTCTTGCGAGCTCTCACCCAGTCGTTTAATTCGCTTGGAGGTCTCTTGAATCTGTTCACGAATACCATCCATACCTTCAATGGTATTACGCACAGAGGCGGCACCTTTGGTCGCAATCTCCACTGAGCGTTGTGCAACCTCT
The DNA here is from genome assembly GCA_027068675.1 of Sedimenticola sp. Lineage (GTDB taxonomy): Bacteria > Pseudomonadota > Gammaproteobacteria > Chromatiales > Chromatiaceae > JAKITT01. The sequence goes on along the minus strand of JAMOMH010000310.1, from coordinate 15,195 downwards.
ACCGACTCTTTTGCATCACTCGACATCAGCTCAATAGCGCTATTCATATCCTGAATCGCTTCAGAGGCACCGATAATTTGATCCGCCTGATGTTCACTCGCCTCAGCCAAATGCATCGCAGTAGCACGACTCTCTTGCGCAGCACTGGAGACCTCTACTGAGGTGGTATTGATCGTTGCGACTAATTCTCTCAACGCCTCAACGGCGTAGTTGATCGAGTCGGCGATAGCGCCAGTAATATCCTCTGTCACACTCGCTGATACCGTGAGATCGCCATCAGCCAAGTCACCCATCTCATCTAAGAGGCGCAAAATAGCTTTTTGGTTAGCTGCATTCTGCATCTTTGACTCATTCTCTTTGCGCCGTGCTTCAGCAACCAGGCGCATACCGAGCATTACCAGCAATATACCCGCGATACTACCCATTACTGCCACCATACCTGGGCCAGCTTTAATTCCGGCAACGGTAAAACGACCTGGAGATTCCGTGTAGACAACCGTTAAATTATCCGCCGCAATACTAACCATTTCACTTACTTGGCTGATATCAGCTGCAGCATTAAGTGCGGCTAGTACAGCGGGAAGGGTATCGAAAATCTCGTCAATATGATCAGCAATTGTGCCATACGTTGCGGCAACTGAACGCAGTTTTTGGATCAGGTTTGGGTCTGTAACTCGAGTAATGCCTATATCTTCATCACCCTCAAGAAATCCCTCTAAGACACGACCAAAGCGATCGGTATCTCGGCTAAATTGGTCAGCGGCTTCAGCCGTCGCTTCACCACCCCTCAAAACTCCGTTGGCATTATCAGAAATACGTTGTGCCAACATGAGCTGTTGGGTTGCCATGTAGATCTGATGCTGAGGGGCACGCTGAGCAACAAGCTCTAAAACAACACTATCTGACTGCTGCTGCAACTTAATAACTGAGCTGCTGATAACATCAATAAATTCACCGATAGAAAGAATAGCGTCTCGGTTGGCCAGAATCTCTTCAGTATCAACTCGCAGCTTAGCCCAACTATCTTTGACTCGGTCTAATGTCTCGGCCGCCTCCTCTGGTGAGGCCGGCAGCGAACCATCTGGCGTGCCATTTTCAAGCTCGTTTAACAGCAGTTCAAATCGCTGCTTTGATCTATTGAGTGACTCAAATGCAACGCTATCACCCTTGGCTGAGGCCAATGCAAATTTAGCAATTTGCTGCGACAGAAAGCGCTGCTCTGTTGAGCGCAATAGATAATTTTCGTCATACACATCACGCTGCGCCGTGTGTATAAATACCGTCAACGCTAAACCCAACATGACAACGACCAGAACGGCGAGAACGACACCACCACCTGTGACAACTTTTGCATTACTGTCTTTCATCTACACTTTCTCCCGAAAGGGCAACTCTTTAAAAATATTTGAACCCAGTACAATAACGAACGGCTAAAGCGCTGCAATTTGAAACTCTGGACTTGCAACCAGAGCTCGCATACTAAATACAGGCCAGTCCTCTCCATCTTGTTTAAACGAAAAATCTATATAGTTGGCGACATCACCCTCTAACAACAACTCTGGGCAACGATTTACATCCAAAAAATGGCGCATTCCCACTCGTTCATCCACCAACAAACCAACCTGCTTACCCAGAAAACGAATAACCAAGGTTCGATTATGCCTCCCTCGGGGAGTCATTTTTCCGCCAAGAAAAGCTTGTAGATCTACGATTGGTAGCAAATCCCCACGAATATTAGCGACACCAACCATCCAAGAGTGTGTACCAGGAACATCTGTGACTTCAGGTGGGAAATTAAGAATCTCACAAACTTCATTCAACGGCGCGACAACACGCGTATTTGCCACTGAAAACACAACCCCTTCCCACTGCTCTTCTACCTCCTCCTGTTGAGGTAGATTAGCTGCCTTATCACGACAGCGCTGATCAATATTTTGCAGTAAACCGATCAGCTTATTAGGCGTTACATTCGCTTCACTAGCATGGGAACTAACCACTCAATGCCTCCGAAACCTTACTCAGCAGTTCATCAGCTGAGATAGGCTTAACGACATACCCAATAGCGCCTTGCCGCTTTGCCCAATTTTTATCGGCATCTTGATCTTTGGTGGTTACCATAATCACAGGAATATTGGCGGTCTCTTCACTTTTACTCAGCTGGCGTGTTGCTTGAAAGCCATTCAACACAGGCATGACAACATCCATTAAGATTAGATCAGGCAGTATGGCGCGTGCTTTTTCAACCCCTTGCTGGCCATCACCCGCCACCTCAGTTTTATATCCTTTGCTCCCAAGAATTTTTCTAAGAACATGGATTTCGGTAGGTGAGTCATCAACAATTAAGATGGTCACTCCTTCAGCATTCTCATTATTTCCATCTGAAACAGGACTTGCTGCCTCAGCGGTCTTTTTATTTTTTCCAAAAAAACTGATCATAAGCTCAGAACTCTTAAAATTGGTGCGATTTTAAATCCATTTATGCAGGTAACCGCTATTGTTTATGCCGCCTTTGCTGCATAGAGACGAATGGCATCTAATAGCTCATTTTTAGTGAATGGTTTTGTCAAATACTGTTCAGAGCCAACAATACGCCCGCGCGCACGATCAAATAGACCATCTTTACTTGATAGCATTATGACGGGAATGTGTTGGAAATCTTCATTATGTTTAATTAAAGCGCAAGTCTGGTAACCGTCAAGACGCGGCATCATAATATCGACAAATATTAGATCAGGTCGTATATCGGCAATCAACGCGAGCGCTTCAAAACCATCTACCGCCGTTGCAACTTCACACCCCGCTTTTTTTAGCAGTGTCTCAGCGGTCTTACGAATGGTTTTACTGTCATCGATAACCATGACCTTAACCCCTGTGATATCTGCATCGACATCTTCAATGCTCACATTCAATTCCTCTTCCGTAACCCAGATACTGACCTAAATCATAGGGAAATTTAAGCTAACCATATTCAGTATTTGACCGTGGTGACAACTCTTCAAGCGTTATATTATTACCTTGCTTAAAGAGGGCGACCCACATCTATCGGCAGCCTAAAAATTTCCTGTAGCGGAGAATACCCCAATGAGTGCTGCTATTAAAGATTAAACTCATGTCACCTCTCTACAATGCTGATCTATTAATTTATTAACAGGTGCATAAATCAGAACTGCATTGCAAATTTGCAACTATCTAATATGCATTTTTACACACATCAGCAACATAGCTACCACAGTCTGTCAACTGAGCCAGTATCAAACTACAACTTTAGCACCCATCTCGTATCACCGTTATAATCACCATTATGAAACGATCAATTGGAATGGTGATGGACCCTATCGAGTCCATAAAACCCTATAAAGACAGCTCCTTTGCCATATTGCTTGCTGCTCAAACACGCGGCTGGCAGCTTCACTACATGCAGCAGAAGGATCTCTTCCTGCAAGATGACCGTTGCTATGCTCGCTGCCGTACCATTGAGGTAACCGATAACACGACAGATTGGTTCACGCTAGGTGAAGAGCAGACGATACCTCTCGACCAGCTCAGCGCTGTATTTATGCGTAAAGACCCACCCTTCAATATGGAGTACATCTACACCACCTACCTACTTGAACTGGCAGAGCAGCGTGGCACTCTCATAGTCAATAAGCCTCGGAGTCTACGTGATGCTAACGAGAAGCTCTTTACCACTCAATTCCCTCAGTGCTGCACACCTATGCTGGTCAGCCGGCACGCTCAGGATCTACGTAAATTCCTACAGCAGCACGGTGACATTATTCTGAAACCTCTCGACGGCATGGGCGGTGCATCAATATTTCGCCTGCGCAAAGATGACCCAAATATCAGTGTCATTATTGAGACATTAACCAATTATGGTCAAAGCTATACGATGGCACAGCGCTTCATCCCTGAGATAAAGGATGGTGATAAACGTATTTTGATGGTTGATGGTGAGGTGATCCCCTACGCATTGGCACGCATTCCCGCTAAAGGTGAGACACGCGGTAATCTGGCTGTTGGCGGTCGTGGTGAGGGAGTCCCACTCAGTGAACGCGACCTTTGGATCACCAAACAGGTCGGCCCGCGACTGCGTGAAATGGGCATTTTGTTTGCTGGACTGGATGTCATTGGCGACTACCTAACTGAGATCAATATCACCAGCCCCACCTGCATTCGAGAGCTGGATAGCCAGTTTGGCCTCAATATTGCCGATCAACTGATGGCTGCCGTCGAGCAGCATGTAGCACAATGAGACTCATCATTCTGCTCAGCCTGCTACTCACTGCCGCCTGTAGCCAGCCCCCTAACAAACCGATCACTCATCACTTTCTCGCCTTTGGCACCTTGGTCGATCTAACACTGCAAGGTGTTGATCAGAAAAAAGCGGATGAAGTCACCGCTATTATCGAGGAGGATTTCCGGCTGATGCACCACTCCTGGCACGCCTGGGATCCAGGCCCGCTTGGCCGAGTTAATCGCCTCATCCCTAGCGGCGAACCCTTCAGTGTGCCCCCCTCTGTGCTACCACTGATCAAAATTGGCACTGAGTTGGCAGAGCAGAGCGGCAATCGCTTCAACCCAGCCATCGGTCAATTGATCAGCCTATGGGGATTCCACTCCAGCGACCCCAAAGGGTGGACACCACCCTCTGATGAAGCAGTACAAAAGCTACTGCAAGCCAATCCACGAATGACCGACATCAGCTTCAACGGTGTACTAATGCAGAGCAGCAACCCCACCGTTGATCTCGATTTTGGTGCTTTTGGCAAAGGTTACGGTATTGATCTAGCCATGGAGCATATAAAAGAGCTTGGCATCAGTAATGCCATCCTCAATGCGGGTGGCGATCTACGTGCTATCGGCAGCCGTAATGGCCAGCCGTGGCGCATTGCCATCCGTAATCCAGATGGTGACAACCCATTGGCGCTGCTCAAAGTGGAGGGTGATGAGAGCATCTTTACCTCTGGCGATTATGAGCGTAAATATAGCTATAAGGGGAAGCGCTACCACCACATTATCGACCCACGCAGCGGCTACCCCGCTGAAGGCACCCGTTCAGTCACCGTTCTGCATGATAACGCAACCCGCGCTGATGCCGCTGCAACAGCGCTCTTCGTTGCAGGGCCTGACGAGTGGTTTCAAGTTGCTCAGGCGATGGGGATTCGTCATGTATTGCTGCTCGATAGTGACAACATCATCCATATGAGCCCAGCAATGGCTGAACGTACAGAGATATTGATAAACAACCCAACCATCAAAATCTCTGCTGCACTAGGGAAGCTCTGAATAAATCATGATTGCTGCAGCCAATCGCCAAGATAGTATCGCCGTAACACTCTTTGTTGCTGCATCACTACACGCCCTATTTATTCTAGGAATCGGCTTCGATTTTATTCTAAATAAGCAGCAGGAGCATCGACAGAAGAGCTTACAAGTGGTGGTGGTTCGGGCACAAAAGCCACCTGAAAAAGAGGTCGAAAAACCCGATTTTCTTGCCCAAACCAATCAGCAAGGAAGTGGTAGCAACCCCAAGCTTGAACGCCCCTCAGCCACAATGCGGCCACAACAGAGCTACGAAGCAGCCGGCGCCATGCAGCAATCCCCCGCAGCTGTAGCGCAAAAGTCAGAACCAGATGCTCGCCTAACAACCAATGGCGATGGTGCTCCGACAGCTGAAGAGGCAAAACCTATTCAACAACAGCGGCCCACCAGTGCACAGCTGATAGCCAGCCGTAATCAGGAGATTGCCCGTATCACGGCATCATTAGAGCGTAAGAGTGCCGACTACGCCAAGCGCAAACGACGCAAACCGATCAGTGCCAATACGCGTGAATACAAATATGCCGCCTACCTGGATGCCTGGCGGCGCAAAGTGGAGCGCATTGGCAACCTCAACTATCCCGATGAGGCGGTTCGGCAAAAACTGCACGGCAACCTACTACTCAATGTTTCAGTGTTGGCCAATGGCTCTATTGAACAGATCAGCATATTACACTCATCCGGCCACAAAATTCTTGATGATGCAGCCATCCGCATCGTACGTCTAGCCGCCCCCTTCTCCCCTTTTCCACAGGCCATTCGCAAAGAGACCGATGTACTCGACATCACTCGCACCTGGCAATTCCAAGGCAACAACCAGCTCAGTTGGAAATAGTCTCCAAATAAGTTTCACAATCTCTTATGAGTTTGTCTCAAATTGAGCCAAATTTGCACAGAAAGAGGCATATCCACAAAAATAACTCAGCACCGTGGCAAAGATGAGTGCGCTAAGTAGTTGCACTGTCCGAGCACCCACCCGATACTATAAGGATGAATAATCCGGTCAACTTAACCAACCACTTCCTCATTGCAATGCCCGCATTGATGGACCCTAATTTTTACCATACCGTCACCTACATTTGTGAACACAATGAAGAGGGGGCGATGGGCATCATTATCAACCGTCCTGCTGGGTTAAAGCTGAGTGAGGTACTGGAACAGATTGATATTGAAATTGTTGAGGAGAAACTAGCTGACCAGCCAATCTATATCGGAGGCCCTGTGCAGCCAGACCGAGGTTTTGTGATTCATCCACCAGGCAGCATTTGGGAATCAACACTACAAATCAATGACCTGCTCAATATCACCACCTCAAAGGATATTCTACGCGCCATTACTGAGAGAAAAGGGCCAAAAAACAGCCTCGTGGCACTCGGTTATGCCGGCTGGGGTGCCGGTCAGCTAGAGCAGGAGATAGCCGACAACACATGGCTTAGCGGCCCTGCTGATCCTGATATCATATTCCACTGCAGCGCAGATAAGCGCTGGGCAGCCGCAGCAAAATTGTTAGGCGTCGATCTCAACTTAATCTCCAGCGTTGCAGGTCATGCATGAGCGGCACCATTTTAGGTTTTGACTACGGCACCAAAAAGATCGGTATTGCCGTTGGGCAGACGATTACCGGCACTGCGAACCCACTAACAACGCTACGTTGTGTTAAAGACAAACCCGATTGGGATGGTATAGAGAAGATCATCCAACAGTGGCAACCAACTGATTTAGTCATTGGCCTGCCTATTGATACCGATGAGAGTGAAACGGAGATCAGCAGCAAAGCTCGCCGTTTCTCCCGCCAACTTGAGGGGCGTTTTCGCTTACCCGTCCACATGGCGGATGAACGCTACACTTCAGCCAGCGCACGCAGCATGGCGGGTAAGGTAAAAAAGATTGAAGAGCTAGATGCACTAGCGGCAAAACTAATTTTGGAAACATGGTTGAATGAGTAATAGCACACCCTATATGCAACCCGATCAAATTAACGCATTGATCGATGAGATGGCTATCAAGCTAAGAGAGCTGATTGAAGAGCGGCCTATTGAAAATCCACAGATGATCGGCATCCATACGGGTGGCATCTGGCTGGCTGAACGGCTGCACAAAATGGTCGGTATCAAAGAGGCGCTGGGTACCCTTGATATCAGTTTCTACCGTGATGATTTCTCCCGCATCGGCATGAACCCCAAGGTGCAACCATCACACTTCCCGTTTGAGGTGGATGATCGCAATATAATTTTGGTCGATGATGTGCTCTGTTCAGGCCGCACTATTCGAGCGGCACTGAATGAGATTTTTGACTACGGTCGCCCCGCCTCTGTCGCCCTTGTCACCTTAGTTGACCGCAGTGGCCGTGAGTTACCCATTGAACCCGCTGTGAGCGGTCTGCATATTGACCTGCAACCGGGTGAGCACATCACCCTAACGGGGCCGGAGCCACTACAACTGGTCTTAGGCACAGAATCAAACCGCAAATCACGCAATACCTCATGATCGTTGATCAATTAAAAACCGGCAACAGAGTGGAGGAGCAAAACCGTCGTGCATAGCCATAATATCCAACTCGACAGAGAGGGTCGTCTACGCCATTTTCTCACCACTGAGGATCTGAGCCGCGAAATATTAACTGAAATTCTTGATACCGCTGAGAGCTTCGCCGGTGTCTCAGAGCGTAGTGTAAAGAAGGTACCGCTATGTCGTGGCAAGGTGGTCGCCAATCTCTTCTTTGAGACTAGCACCCGCACCCGCACCACCTTTGAGTTGGCTGCCAAACGCCTCTCAGCTGATGTGCTTAGCCTCAACATAAGCGCCTCATCCACCTCCAAGGGTGAGACGCTACTCGACACCCTGCGTAATCTGGAGGCGATGCATTGCGATATGTTTGTAGTACGCCACAATGAGAGCGGCGCAGCTCATTTTATCGCCAATCATGCCGCGCCAGGAGTTGCCGTCATCAACGCCGGCGATGGCCGCCACGCCCACCCAACACAAGCGATGTTGGATATGTTCACCATCCGCCGTCATAAAAAGGAGTTTGTTGGCCTACGCGTTGCCATCGTTGGCGATATCCTGCATTCACGAGTAGCCCGCTCACAGATCATCGCTCTCAACACCCTCGGCACCTCCGAAGTACGCGTCATCGCCCCCCGCACCCTGCTACCCGCGGAGCTTCGTATGATGGGTGTTCACGTCTACCATGACCTTGATGAGGGGATCAAAGATGTTGATGTCATCATCATGTTACGCCTGCAAAAAGAGCGTATGCAGGGCGCTCTGCTACCCAGTGAATATGAGTATTTCCGCCTCTACGGTCTAACCGAAGAGCGCCTACAGGTCGCCAAGCCAGATGCCATTGTCATGCATCCTGGCCCCATCAACCGTGGCGTAGAGATGGATTCTGAAGTAGCCGATGGCCCCCGCTCTGTTATCCTAGAGCAGGTGAGCAACGGTATCGCCGTGCGCATGGCCGTGATGTCGATCACCATGAGCAATTCAGGAGGCCAAGCCAAATGAACCAAGCCATCACCATCAGCAACGGTCGCCTGATCGACCCCGCTAACGATATTGATGAGATCACCGATCTACACATTTTGAATGATCTGGTCATCGCCATTGGCCAACCGCCCCGAGGGTTTAGTGCCGATCTAACCATTGATGCCAGCAACCGGATCATCTGCCCTGGCCTGATTGACCTCAGCGCCAAAACCCGCGAACCGGGCCAAGAGCAGAAAGGGACTATCGCCAGCGAGACGGCAGCGGCTGCTAGTGGCGGTATCACCACCCTCTGCTGCCCACCCAATACTGACCCCGTGATCGACTCCGTTGCCGTCGTTGAGCTGGTACAGCACAAGGCTAAAGAGGCCGGTTTTGCCCGCATACTGCCGGTGGGTGCCATGACTAAAGGGCTCAAAGGGGAGACACTCAGCGAGATGGCTGCTCTCAAGGAGGCGGGGTGTATCGCCGTAGGCAATGCCAGCCATCCGATCGGCAACACGCTCATCCAGCGCCGCGCCATGGAGTATGCGGCCACTTTTGGCATCACCACCTTTCTCCGCTCAGAAGATCGTCACCTGAAAAATAATGGATGTGTTCATGAGGGGCGAATCAGCACCCTACTGGGCCTACCAGGTATACCAGAGGCTGCTGAAGCCGTTGCCGTGGCACGCGATTTAGCACTCGCTGAACAGACCGGTGCCCGCATCCACTTTCGAGGCCTATCCACCGGCATCGCCACCCGAATGATCAGTGAGGCGTGGCGTCATAACCCTGCCCATAGTGCTGATGTGGCAATCTACCACCTCTTTCTTACCGAGAATGATCTCGACGGTTTTAATAGCGATTGCCACGTGCTGCCACCTCTGCGCACCACCACCGACCGGGAACTACTACGCCAAGCGCTGGCCAATGGGGTGATCAACGCCATCTGCTCTGATCATCAGCCACACGAGCCAGAAGCCAAAATGTCCCCATTTCAGTCCACTGCGACGGGTATATCAGGACTCGACAGCCTATTGGGTCTCACCCTAAAATTAGTCCAAGAGGGGGTGATGCCACTGAGTGATGCCATCGCTCGTCTCACCTCGGGGCCAGCAAAAATCATCGGTCTGCCACTGGGCCAGCTCAGCGTTGGCGCTACTGCCGATGTCTGTATCTTCGATCCCGATCAACCGTGGCAGCTACTAGCTGATAACATGCACAGCAAAGGACACAATACCCCCTTCCTCGGCTGGGAGTTCACCGGACAAGTGACCCACACCCTGTTTGAAGGGAACCTTGTTTACCAAAGAGATAGCAAGACATGAGCAGAGAATATCGGGATACCATTTTCCTAGAAGAGGCTGAAATCCTCTCCCATCAACATCTGGATGGCGACCAACATCTACTGCGAGTACAGGCACCAGAGTGTGCTGCCAAAGCACAGCCCGGCACCTTCGTACATATCCAGTGTGGCGCTGAACTGCCATTACGACGCCCCATCTCTATCATGCGCTACTCCGCCTCTGAAGGGTGGGTCGATTTCCTCTATAAGGCACTCGGTCGTGGCACAAACATGCTGGCTAAACGCCAGCCTGGTGAGAAATTGAGCATGATCGGCCCCATTGGCAACCCTTTTGAGCTGCACAGCAAACGCAGCCGACCACTGCTAATTGGTGGCGGTATTGGCATGCCGCCGATGATCGCTATCGCCGAGTCGCTAAAGGGGCAGGATAACTACAAACCACTGGTGATTCTCGGCTCTGAAGTCCCCTTTCCTTTCAAGGCAGAGCCCTCAAAAATTTTACTGCCCAACCTACCCAATAGCGTCATCGCTACAATGCCTCTACTCGATAGCTGGCAGATCCCTTGTCGCCTAGCCAGCCAGCAAGATTATGCAGGTTGCTATCAAGGTTATGTCACCGACTTGGCACGCCTCTGGTTGGAATCACTCAATGAGGCAGAACAGCAGAAGGTAGAGATCTTCTCCTGCGGCCCACACCCCATGCTTGAGGCGGTTGCTGCCTTGGCTGCCGAGTTTAATCTGCCTTGCCAAGTCTCTCTGGAGGAGTTCATGGCCTGTGGCATCGGTGGTTGTGCGGGTTGTGTCACCCCAGTCACAAAAGAGGGTGAGGTGAGTATGAAACGAGTCTGTGTTGATGGCCCTATCTTCAATGCGGCTGAGGTCTTCCCTACATAGGGTGGAGAGAGCTCGCTCGCCCTATATGTGATCTTTATCAAACCATTTAGCAACCATATAGGCGACGATAGCGCCTCACCCACTGGAGAGCCACGGTTGTGACAAAACGCCTCATTCTGATTCTACTGCTCAGTAGCTCGCTGCTACTGACAGGCTGTGTATCAATGCTTGCAGGTGGTATGGCCAACAACCTCTCCAACGCCATGCTCAACCAAGATGACCCTGAAACCGTCAAATCAGGCATGGCCGCCTACCTCATACTGATCGACTCTCTGATCGCTAACAGCCCCGATGACACAGATCTATTGATATCTGGTTCACGCCTCTATGGTGCCTATGGCGGCTCATTGGTAACCAACCCAGAGCGAAAAAAACGTCTCTCTGCCAAGGCATTAAACTACGCCGAACGCGCCTTCTGCCCAAAAAACCCAACGATATGTGAACATCGAAAAGGGGATTTCTCTAAGCTTATCGCGGCTACAACCACGCTTAATGAGAGTGACAAAAAGAGCCTCTACACCTTTGCTACCGCCTGGGCCGGCTGGATTCAGGCGCGTACCGAAGATTGGGAGGCCATTGCCGAGCTACCAAAAGCAGAGCATCTACTACAGCGGTTGGTTGAGATCGACCCAGGCGCGGAAGCGGGGCGTGCCCAGCTCTATCTCGCCGTGATTCGTAGCCAGCTCCCCCCCGCACTGGGCGGTAAACCAGAACAGGGCAAACGGCACTTTGAATTGGCGCTACAATATTCTGAGGGTAACGACCTCATCATCAAAGTAGAGTACGCCCGCTTCTACGCCCGATTGATATTTGACCAAACGCTGCACGACCGCCTACTCACCGAGGTGGTTGAGGCCAATCCAGAGAGCCCAGGGCTCACCCTGAGCAACACTATTGCACAGCAGCAGGCAAAACTGCTGCTCGAAGAGGAGTATTTTTAGGCGATGAAGATCAAATTCTTACCGCTACTCATCCTGCTGTTTTGTAGCCTAACCGCCCCTGTTGGGGCAGTCGTTAAACTCAAGGTAGCTACGCTGCTTCCCGATGGCACCGGTTTGATGAAGGCACTTCGTGCCGCCGGTAAAGAGATAAAAACACGCACTGATGGCCGCGTAAAAATGCAGTTCTACCCTGGCGGCGTGATGGGTAACGACAAGAGTGTCATGCGTAAAATCCGCGCTGGGCAGTTACATGGTGCCGCCCTATCATCAAGCGGCATTGCCTCATTCTACCCCAATGCTCAGATCTACAGCCTAGCGCTCACCTTTCGCTCAACAGATGAGGTGGACTATGTTCGCCAGCGGCTAGACTCCGAGCTTATCGCCGGCATGAAAGAGAAGGGATTTATCAGCTATGGCCTGATGGATACCGGCTTTGCTTACATCATGAGTAACAAACCTGCTTATCTATTGAGTGACTTAGCGGGGCAACGAATCTGGGCACCCGACACCGACAAATTGAGCCGTATTGCACTAGAGACGGTGGGAATTAACCCGATCTTGCTCCCTCTCACTGATGTACTCACCGGCCTACAGACAGGGCTGATCGATACCGTTACCACCCCACCCATCGGTGCTATTGCACTGCAGTGGCACACCCGCATTAAATATGTCACCGATCTACCACTGCTCTTCTCCTACGGATCACTCCTAATCAAAGAGCGCGCACTCAAACGGGTAAGCAAGGATGACCGCACCATCATTAGTGAAGTGATGACAAAAGTGGCCCATGATATCGATCTACAAAATCGAAAAGATAATATTCAAGCGGCAAAAGCACTGCATAAACAAGGGATTGAATTCATTACCCTCACCGATGCACAGAAGCAGGATTGGTGGTCAAAAGTGGGCGGTGTAACACTCAACATGCACAAAAACGGCACACTAAAACTCTCACTCTATGAGCGGTTACAGCAGCTACTCACTGAGTTTCGCCAACAGTCATCCACCCAATAAACAGGGCTGTCCACGCTCGTGACTAACGACAATCTCTACAGCCATCTACCTCACTTAACCTCAAGTGAGGAGTTTGAGACCCTGCTGCAACAGGACAATATCAAGATTGAACGTATCGTCAGCTCACCCCGCCCCAATGATGCCTTGCAGTGTCAAGCACACGATGAGTGGGTCGCACTACTACAAGGTGAGGCGGTACTAGAGATTGAAGGTAAAGAGCGCAAACTGGTAGCGGGTGATCACCTCTTCATCCCAGCAGGTAGAGTGCATCGAGTACTTTTAACCAGCGATGAGCCTAACTGCATCTGGTTAGCTCTACACATCTACCCAAACAAATCATGATCAGCACAAAGAGCCGTCAGTGCTTCATTTTTTTTCGTGACCTGCTGCACCAGATAGAGAAGGGCATTCTAGCCCTGCTGCTGACGATTATGATCCTGCTCGCTGCACTACAGATTCTGATGCGCAATCTCTGGGACAGTGGCCTACCTTGGGCCGATCCCAGCCTACGTACCATCGTGCTCTGGCTGGCAATGATGGGGGCCATGGCAGCCACTCGTGACCATAGTCACATCCGCATCGACCTGTTGAGCCGTTTTCTGCCGCCTAAGGTAAAACAATTCAGCAACCAAATCACCAACCTCTTTGCCGGTTTGGTGTGCGGTCTGCTCGCTTGGCACGGCGCACGTTTTGTCTATCATGAGTGGCAAGACAACATGATGTTGTTCGATAACATCCCCGCATGGTATGCCGAGATAATCATCCCGATCGGCTTTGGCATTATGGCTATCCGTTTCCTACTCGACACTATTCTGGGTGAAGAGTGGGAGGAGTCCACCTAATGCTCGTCACGCTATTGCTGATCCTCTTCGCACTTCTTGGCGCACCGCTATTTACCGTCATCGCAGCGGGTGCCTTATGGGGGTTTTATAGCGCTGATATTGATCTATCAGCCGTATTAATCGAGTTTTACCGCATTGCCGAAATGCCAATTTTGATCGCTATTCCACTCTTCACCTTTGCCGGATATCTACTCAGCGAGAGCAAAGCACCCCACCGTTTGGTCGAGATAACCCGCGCCCTACTCGGCTGGATGCCAGGAGGCTTAGCACTGGTCTCACTGGTTGCTTGCGCTATGTTCACCGCTTTCACCGGAGCCTCTGGCGTGACTATCGTCGCACTCGGAGCGCTGCTCTATCCTGCACTAAAAGAGTCCGGTTACAGCGACAACTTCAGCCTCGGCTTGGTCACCACCTCCGGCAGTCTTGGCCTGCTCTTCGCCCCGGCGCTGCCATTAATTCTCTACGCAGTGGTCGCACAACAGCTCGGCATCGGCGGCAGCATCACCATCGATGATATGTTTCTTGCCGGTGTGCTACCGGGCCTCTTGATGCTGGTCTTACTGGTGGCCATGAGTCTTTGGACGGTACGTGGCAATCAGCTCACCCCCTTCTCAGCCCCAAAAGCATGGCATGCAATACGTGAAGCCGCATGGGAGTTGCCGCTACCATTTATTGTACTCGGTGGTATCTATGGCGGATTTTTTGCCATCTCTGAAGCTGCGGCAATTACGGCACTCTATGTTTTAGTGGTTGAGGTGGGTATTCATCGTGAAATCTCACTCAAAAAACTGCCGGGTGTCATGCGCGAATCGATGCTGATGGTGGGTGGGATTCTCATCATTCTTGGCCTCTCTCTCGCCTCTACCAACTATCTGATTGATGCCGAGATCCCCGCACAGCTATTTGATATCGTCAGGGAGCATGTCTCCGACAAACTTACCTTTCTACTACTACTCAATATCTTCCTGCTGGTGCTGGGCACTATGCTCGACATCTTCTCAGCCCTAGTATTGATCATACCAATCTTGCTACCTATCGCCATCGGCTACGGTATAGACCCAGTACATCTTGGCATCATCTTCCTCGCCAATATGCAGATTGGCTACTTCACCCCTCCCGTTGGTATGAACCTCTTTATCGCCAGCTACCGTTTTAAAAAACCGGTGATGCAGCTCTACCTTGCCACCCTGCCTTGGTTTTTTGTTCTATTTGGCGCCGTTCTAATCATCACCTATTGGCCCGCCCTCTCACTATTTTTGGTCAACAACTAACCACCACTCAACAGGATCAAATTGGAAACCATCGCAAATTCTATTGGGGCACTCAACAGCCTGGTTTGGGGCAAATATATGCTGGTGCTTATTCTTGGCACTGGCCTCTATTTAATGATTGGCCTAAGAGCTATGCCCCT
>JAMOMH010000309.1 GCA_027068675.1 Sedimenticola sp. | reverse complement strand
TAAGGCGCTTAAAAATAGTCTCTGGAATAAGTTTAATCACCAACATAATGATCTGCCAAAACCAGGGTGCATAAACCACATCACGCCTTTTATTAATCGACGCTACAATAATTTCAGCAATTTTTTCAGGTTTTGCCCAGAGTGCCCCTTTGGTGAAGTCAGCAGTCATTGGCGTGTCAACAAAACCTGGTTTAATCGTAATAACGGTGACACCTGATTTGTAGAGACGGTTTCTGAGCCCTTGTAGGAAGATGGTCAATGCCCCCTTTGCAGCACCGTAAAGGTAGTTACTTTGGCGTCCACGGTCTCCTGCAACCGAGGAGATGGCAACAATGGTGCCTCTTTTTTGCTGCTCAAAGTAGTTAGCAATATAGGTCAGCAGTGATATTGTGCTGATCGCATTAACTTCAAACTCTCTTCTCGCCACCTCAAACTGCTCTTCACAATCCTTCTGCTGAGGTAGTGAACCATGTGCCAACAGTGCGATATCAATCCCATCCATCACAGCAATGGCTGCTTCAAGGGTGTGCTGATGCTCATCATAATCCAAGACATCAAGCGTAAAGCTACCGACTGATGCTGCCCCTCTTACACGCAAATCTTCAGCAATAACATTAAGTTTGTCCTGATCACGCGCCACTAAAAATAGCGTATCACCCGCCTCTGCAAATTGCCGAGCAGTTGCCTGTGCGATGGCAGAGGCTGCCCCAATGATTAAAACCTTTCTCATAACTGTTATGCCGTCACTCGTTGCCAAAAATTAGAAGAGAATTTTTTGTCTATAAATGGCCCTAACTTTATGTAGCTAGGGTATTGAACTTTAAAGTCTTGCGCACTCATACGAGCATCTTTTGCGGGGTATATCTTACCATTGGCCGCGCGTGTCACCTCATCAAGCGAGTTAAGCAAACGCAATGTCTTCTCTCCACTATTTGGAAAATCGAGCGCAAGTGTTGCACCCTGCACAGGGAACGAGAGCAAGCCAGGTGATAGCTGATCACCAAACATCTTCAGTACCGCTAGAAAGGAGCCTACACCAGCATTGGATATGCGCTGAAGAATTTCTCTAATCGCCTCTGCAGCATGCTCAGTTGGTATAGCGCACTGGTATTGAAAAAAACCTTTTGAGCCATAGATACGGTTCCAGTTTTGCATCGCATCAAGCGGGTAGAAAAAAGGCTCATAATCAACCGTTGAGTAGCTACGTTCACCATACTGTTTACGGTAATAGAGGGTATTGAAGAGCTTCAGTGTTGGGCCATTAATTAATGCAATCGGTGGATCAATTGGAAATGAGAATGCCCCTCTTCTCTTTCGATGGGCTGATGGCTCAATTTTCTCAGCATGGTTGCCACGCACAAACAGCCCTTTCCCTAAATCCTCTCCTTTTGCCAAACAATCGATCCATGCCACGGTGTACTCGTGGGTTAGATCAGACTCCTCTGCCAAACTGAAGAATTGATCAAGATTGCTGAAGCGGATCACTTCCTGATCAATATGTGGAGAGTTAATCGCCTTAAGCTCTATCTCCGCCCAGGTGATAATACCTGTCAGCCCTAAGCCACCAATCGTGGCCTGAAAAAAATCAGCATTCTCATTGGGACTACAGTGGAGCCTGCTACCCTCTGATCTGAGCAGTTCAAAACAGCGCAGATGGGAGCCAAAGGTTCCGGCCCTGTGGTGGTTTTTTCCATGTACATCATTGGCAATCGCCCCTCCTATTGTCACAAATTGAGTGCCTGGAGTGACGGCAAGAAACCACCCTTTTGGCACAATAAGTTGCAATATCTCTGAGAGAAGAACGCCCGATTCACAGCGAAGAATACCCCGCTCTTGATCAAATGAGATCAGCCGGTTTAGGCCACGACAGTCAATAAGCGCACCACCACTATTGAGACAGACATCACCATAACTGCGACCATTACCAAACGGCAGGAGAGTTGCTGCATCACTCTCTGGCAGTGCATTAAAGCGCCAAAGGTAGTCAACAGCCTGCTGCTGCTCTTTGGGGTATCGCCCCCAGGATTGATAACGGCTATCTGACATTAGACGGCCAACCACAATAGCAGGCCGCCTATGACGGCTATCAACAGGCTAATTTTATCACTCATGACAAAAACCACAGGATCTTCATGCAGCTCACCTCGCCTTGCTAAAAACCAGATGCGGGTCACCATGTAGAGCAGAATGGGACAGAGCAGCCAGATCACCTCGGGGTGTGAATAGAGTCCCTTCACCGTCTCACTGTTGATATAGAGTGCCAACACCAGCACGGCCATATAGGCACTGGTGCTGCCAAAATGTGATAACGTCTCAAGATCGACCACACTGTAACCACGGCCAGCCGCTTCTGATTTTCCGCGCTTTTCAAGCATGAGCAGTTCTGTAAAACGCTTCACCAATGCCAAACTGAGAAAGAAAAACATCGAGAAGGCTAGCAGCCAAAAAGTTGGCTCTAGCGATACTGCCGCTGCACCAGCAATAATACGAATAGTGTAGAGGCTGGCCAGGATCAAAACATCAACTAAAACAATACGTTTAAGCTTAAATGAGTAGGCTAATGTTAGGCCGTAGTAGATTAACAATGTCCATAGAAAATTGAGCGGCAGCAACAGTGCAATGGCAATGGCACTCAAGAGCAGCACGGGTATTAATAGGGTGCCGTTGACTATAGAGAGACTACCCGCAGCAAATGGGCGGTTGCATTTAGTTGGGTGGCCGCGGTCATCAGGCAGATCCAAAAGATCATTCAGCAGATAGACACTTGAGGCGCAGAGACCAAAGGCGATAAAGGCGAGAATGGCTTGACTAAGGAGCCATTGATCAGCAAATTGGTGTGCCATCACCAGCGGTACAAACAGCAGCAGATTCTTCAGCCACTGGTGCAGACGCACCGCCTTCAGGTAGGGAAGCAAAGGGTGTCCATTGCGGTCATCGAAAAGTTGTTGGCTGTAACCCGCTTTGTCAGCGGCTGCTTTTACGCCTCGTTCTGGGTTAACCAAAATCACTTCACCAGCATGTTGCCATATCTTAAAGTCGATCATGGCATTACCCGCGTAATCAAAGCCCCCTTCCCCATACTCAACCATAAGTGGAGCCAATTTTCGACTACCCGAGAGGTTTGTCTCAGCATCACTGGCCAACACAGAATCAAAGATAGCCGTATGTTCTGCCACTGCATTAGCAAACTTTATGTTGGATGCAGTGGCGAGGATAAGTTTGCGGCCAGCACTATGTTGCTGTTTGAGGTAGTCAAGAAAATTGTGATGGTAAGGGAGTTGTGTGGCATCAATATCAACCCGATCAGCAATTTTCTGTTTAAGGTTGGCTTTTCCTTTGAACAGCCAAAGGGGTATCAAGAAAACATAGAGTATATTTTTCTTGAGCAACAAAAAAAGTGACTCAACAAGAAGATCCGTACGCAGCAGTGTGCCATCTAAATCAACGCAGAGCGGCTTTAGAGATAGCGGGTCGTTCATATCTTCTGTCTCTATCATAATATCGCCTGCTTTCGGCGCTCTCTATCCTGAAGTTCCAATATTGTCATGGAAATAGCACCAATGATAACGGCAAACCAGAGAGTAGTGACCCGGCATATCAGAGTCGCCGCAATCGCTGTCGGCATATCAGCCCCAATCAGCGTTAATAGAAGCACCATCACAGCCTCCGTGCTACCTAAACCTCCTGGGATAAATGAGAGAGCACCAACCAACATGCTGATCGAGTAGATACCAACAGCGACCCAAAAGGGTGATGAGACGCCTAATGTATCTAGAATAATATAGAAGGCGACACCTTCTGAACCCCAAGCGAGTAGGCCTAAAGCTAAGCCTGAGTAGAGTAGCCTCGTTTTCAATAGGTCAGCTGCTGAACGCAATAGTGCCAGCAGATGCTCACCGACTGATCTGATCTTCTTTGATGGCAGCTGCAACCGCAGTCGATCTAATAGGTGGTGCATTTTCATGCTGCGGATCAACGGTAGTGAACCAACAAATAGAGCGGCAACTAAGATGACCGGCCAGCGGAAATCTGGAAATGCAACAGCAGCAGAGAGCGAGAGTAGCACCATCGTAATCACATCAATAAACCGCTCAGTAAAAAATGCAGCAAGGCTATCGGCATAAGCGACACCATGCCGCTTCAGATAGAGAGAGCGTACCGCTTCGCCCGCTTTACCTGGGGTTGTAGTAAAGGCAAAACCTGCTAGGTAGTAGGTCAAATTAGTTAAGGTGGGTACCGCATCGCTAAAGCGATTGATATAGAGTTGCCAGCGGACGAAACGGAGCAGATAGTTGCTCAATGACAAACCAAGCACCAGTAGCCATACAGACCAGCCAAATTTAGAAGATAACTCACCAATTGCCTCAAAATCGGTTGAGATAACAGAGAGCCCATAGATGGCAATAGCGACTAAAATCGACAGAATAAGGGGGCGCATTAGTCGCGGATGAACCCGTTTTTCACGCTCCATTCTATATCCAGATAGTCGTCATAGTGTAAAATTGCTGGACAACCCACGCTCAAGAAAAGAGCCGCTATAGGCCATATTCAGTCGTAAAGAGCGAGGGTTATTAAGAGGCATGAAGGGCAGCTGCAGCACCGGTATAATCGAAGATTTAAGCCGATGAATAGTATCAAAAATTCCCTATAGCGTATAGCCACTATAGCGGCGGCCACGTTGACTCATAACAGGTGGAATAGTAAAGTTCGGCCCTTAAAATCAGGATAAAGCCCCCCCACTAAAGATGAGTTTTAAACCATATAAAGAGCTGGCAAATAGCGGCTACCTATGGGTCATAGTCAGTGCCATTCTGCTACAGTTGGTTGCTATTTGGTTTCTACCCGTTATCGAAGATGAGGCCTACTTCATCAGTTGGGGAGATCACCTCAGTGGAGGCTATTACGATCACCCTCCCATGACAGGGTGGATCGCCTATCTTTTCTCCCATTTCCAAGCAAAGGAGCTACTACTTCGCCTCCTATCGCTCTCTATGGGGCTATCACTACTCGCACTATTTACTTCAATTGCCCGTCATCTAACCAGCCCATTTGCGGCACTATCAATCGCCATCGCATGGTATGTTTTACCGGTTAATATGCTGGCATTTGGCATGTATCTTAATGACACTATTGTCACATTTCTGTCAATTTTGTTTATCTGTTGTAGCTATCTATCGATAAAGTCTGAACAGAGCAATCCAACCGAGAGTTACCTCTACGCACTGTTAGCTGGCATCATTCTCGGGATGGCAATGTTGACCAAATATCTAGCCGCAATGTATGTCATTGCGCTAGTTATCTTCCTATTCATCAACTTCTCACGCTACCAAAAGTTTATTCTGACTAAGCTCTCAATTATCGCTCTAGTCTCAACACTCCTCTTCTGCATCCACCTCTACTGGAACTACAATAA
>JAMOMH010000308.1 GCA_027068675.1 Sedimenticola sp. | reverse complement strand
CTAACCCCATCAATTAACCTTCAAGCACCGGGCAGGCGTCACACCATATACATCCTCTTACGAGTTAGCATAGTGCTGTGTTTTTGATAAACAGTCGGGAGGGACTCTTTGTTGCAACCTCTAGGGCTTTGACACCCTGGTAGGCACACCTTCTACCGAAGATACGGTGCTAGTTTGCAGAGTTCCTTAACAATGGTTCTTCCACGCGCCTTAGAATACTCATCTCACCCACCTGTGTCGGTTTACGGTACGGGCAACTATCTATACACTTAGAGGCTTTTCTTGGCACGACGGTATCAACGATTCTAATTTCACTCCGAAGAGTTCCATCAGCCTGTAAGATTTCGGAAACAAGAGACGGATTTTCCAGTTCTCTCTACCTACGTCCTTCGAGCCACTATTCCATCAGTGACCTCGTTTAACCCTATGCGTCCCCCCTTCGTACTAAATAAATAGTTGGTATCGGAATATTAACCGATTTGCCATCGCTTACCCCTTTCGGACTCAGCTTAGGACCCGACTAACCCTACATTGACGAGCATCGTGTAGGAACCCTTGGGTTTTCGGCGAACAGGATTCTCACCTGTTTTCTCGCTACTCATGCCTGCATGCTCACTTCTAGCCGCTCCACCACTCCTTACCGGTATGGCTTCAATGCTGACTAGAACGCTCTCCTACCACTTGATATAAATATCAAATCTACGACTTCGGTGTCTAATTTAGCCCCGTTATATCTTCGGCGCAGAATCGCTTGACCAGTGAGCTGTTACGCTATCTTTAAAGGATGGCTGCTTCTAAGCCAACCTCCTGGTTGTCTAAGCAACTCCACATCCTTTTCCACTTAATTAGAACTTTGGGACCTTAGTCGGTAGTCTGGGCTGTTTCCCTTTCGACCTAGGATTTTATCACCCTATGCCTGACTGCCATGAATTCACATGAGGTATTCGGAGTTTGACTCGGTTTGGTACCTTGGTATAGGCCCTAGCCGAATCAGTGCTCTACCCCCTCATG
>JAMOMH010000307.1 GCA_027068675.1 Sedimenticola sp. | reverse complement strand
TCAAAAATAATGAATTATTACTTGAATATGTGGATAGAGTTAGGTATATGAACGTGATCTTAGAGTGTCATCCTATGTCTACAAACTCAGCTTTATATACTGCTGTATTTGGACCTTTGTTCTTTGCCATGGTTTCAATGGCTATTCCCGATTATTTCCATATTCACCATTTGGAAATGCCATTATACGTTGGTGCTTTCGTGGCGTCGGTGTGCGCCGGATATTTAACGTTTTTATCTAAGGGCAAGAAGTACTGGGATGATAGGTTTCTTCCGAGGGATGTTAGGAGGGGTGTAGTGTACGAGAAGTTGTTCGATGATTTGTTCGGTGAGGGCTCGGATGAGGAACCTAAGGATAAAACTAAAGAGTACGAGCGTTTGCTAGTGAGGATTATAGTTGAAGAGATCGTAAGAATACTTGAAGAAATAGAGATTGATAATCAATAAGAGCAGCTAAGATATTATCTGTTCTATCCTGTGATGCCCACGTATAGAATCGCTGTGTGGGAAGACTCTCGCGCCTAGCACCTAAAAGCTCACGCACGTGCCCGCCGCTACGTTCACCGTCCCCCTCACCTATGGCATTCCGAAGGGCGACGACCAACTCGGCTTGACGGATGCTCATTCGGGCGATCGTTCATATCACACCTCGTCTGGCCCGTGGAACCCGGTGGACGTGAACTTCTCGGGTCCGTGGCGTCCCTCGAGAAGGAGCTACCAAGGCCTTATCGAGATGTTTCTGAGGTACTTCGAAGAACCGAGTCTCGCCTTCGGTTTTGGAGTGTGGAGAACCTCGATAGGGCCTTGAAAGCTCCTCGGAAGGTCCTGGTAAGAACATCGGTGAGACCTTGGTGGGTCGTGTTAAACCCGCGCGGCCCCGTCCTTCGATCGGTCTCGGGTTTGTATGGCGTGATGGGATGGCGTGACCCCCCTCGCCCCGCTCCCCGGTGCGCGCGTGTTTGTATGGAATGTTTGAAGGGGCCTCCCTCGAAGGGCAAGTTTTATCAGGGTGGA
>JAMOMH010000306.1 GCA_027068675.1 Sedimenticola sp. | reverse complement strand
CCAGTGCCTCCATGGTGTTGTGTTGACATACGCTTTAATGGCCTGCATAAACGCCTCCTAATATTGCATTGTTTCGAGCACCCGTCACCTCGTTGAGAGGAACCGCTTCTTTGTTGATGCGCTTATACGCTAACCACGCAAATGCCATCGCCTCCATAAATGTGCTGCTGACACCGTAAGCATCAGTTGGGCTGACTTGAGTCTTTGGAAGTGCCTCGTTGAGGCGTTGCATTAAAAAATTATTGTGCACACCGCCGCCGCAGACTAGAAGCAGCTCACAAGGGCGTTTTCCTACCTCATCAACAATGCTTTGAACAGTCAGCTCCAACAATGTTGCCTGCACATCTTGTGCATTTACATGTAAATGACTGAGTCTATCATGGAGCCACTGTGCATTAAAATGTTCACGTCCCGTACTTTTAGGGGCACTCTGTGAAAAATAGGGATCTTGTAAAAAGCGCTCTAATAACACCGTATTCACCGTTCCGCCTTGTGCCCATAACCCCTCTTTGTCGTAAGGAGTATGGCGATGTTGTGCAATCCATAAATCCATCAAAACATTACCCGGACCGGTGTCATAGCCTAAAAGCGGTTCGCCTAGCACCGTAATGTTTGCCATACCGCCGATATTTACTATACATGTAGATGGCGACACCTTGTGAAACATAAACTGGTGAAATGCCGGAGCAAACGGCGCACCTTGCCCACCTAACGCCACATCTGTACTACGAAAATCACACACCACGTCAATGCCTGTTTCAACCGCGACAATCGTAGCATCACCCAACTGCATGGAGAAGGGATAATTACCGTGAGGCTCATGCCAGAGGGTCTGTCCGTGCAGACCGATGGCTCGAATCTCTTTGGCGCTAACGGGGCTACGTGCTAGTAGGGTGGCAATGGCATCGGCAAAAAGGTGCCCTAAACGGTGGTTGAGTATGCCGATATCTTGCAGTGTAGTGGGGTGGGCAATGGTGTGGAGTATTGCGGCTTTGAGCTCCGGTGCAAAAGGGTGC
>JAMOMH010000305.1 GCA_027068675.1 Sedimenticola sp. | reverse complement strand
GCATCAGCAGTGCAATACCGATGACCAGCAGCAGGGAGAAAGCAGTGAAGATCTCCCGCAGGCCTGTCTCTGCAATGTAGCGAAAGATGGGGCGAATCAGGTAGTGGCCACCAATAATGATGCAGAAAATCACGGCTATCGCTTTCAGCACACCGATCAACGGGTCACCCGTATCCTCCAGCGTCTCACCCAAAATAGGGATCAACGCCAACATGGGGATCACTGCAATATCCTGAAACAGTAGGACTGAGAAAGCAGAGTTGCCCGCTTTTGTGCTGAGTAGGCTCTTCTCTTTTAGTGTCTGTAGGGCAATTGCTGTTGATGAGAGTGACAGTCCCATCGCAATCACCAGTGCGGTATGCCACGGCATTCCCAATAGGAGAATGATGAGAAATAGCAGCAGTGTGGTGGCAACAACCTGTACACCACCCATACCAAAAATAGGCCGCCTCATCTCCCACAGGCGACGGGGATGCAGCTCTAACCCAATCAAAAAAAGCAGCAACACCACCCCAAATTCTGCAAAGTGTAGGATGTCGCTGACATTGTTGATCAGGCGTAAACCCCAAGGGCCGATGGCAACACCTGCAATTAAGTAACCCAATACAGAACCCAACCCAAGCCGCTTGGCCAATGGCACAGCGATAACCGCAGCGCTGAGGTAGATCAGTGTATTGACAAGAAGGCTGTGGTCATTCATCACACGCTCCCTGCAAAAAGTCCTGTAGCCGTTGGCGATATCTAGCGCACTCTTCAGCGACTTGATCCTTACTCAACCGCTCAGCAGCATAGATCGCCAGAGGTTTTAGGTAGGTCATACCACAGTGAAAAGCCATCTGTTCAAATGGGCGAAGAAACGCTTCGATAGGATAACGATCATAACCATCAGCTTGATAGGATTGAGCTGAGTGGCCAATGGTGACAACCGTCAACAATTTCTTGCCACGAAGTGCATCCCCTCCGTTGCCAAATGCAAAGCCATCTTGCAGCACCACATCCTGCCAGTGTTTCAGCAATCCTGGCG
>JAMOMH010000304.1 GCA_027068675.1 Sedimenticola sp. | reverse complement strand
TCATTCACGCCATAGCGCAGCATAGTGAGGCGTTCAACTCCCATGCCAAAGGCGTAACCTGAGAACACTTCACTGTCGATATCGACATGACGGAAGACCTCAGGATGGATCATGCCGCAGCCCAACACCTCGAGCCAACCGGTATGACTACAGACTCGGCACCCTTTTCCACTGCACATTACACACTCAATATCGACCTCAGCAGAGGGCTCGGTGAATGGGAAGTAAGAGGGACGAAAACGCACCTGCAGTTCACGTTCAAAAAAGTTACTGAGAAAGTCGTAGATCACGCCTTTGAGGTCGGCAAAGGAGACATTGTCATCAACCAAAAAACCTTCTACCTGATGGAACATCGGAGTGTGAGTGATATCAGAATCACAACGATAGACACGCCCCGGTGCAATAATTTTTAGTGGCGGTTTAGAGGCTTCCATCACTCGAATCTGTACAGGTGAAGTGTGAGTACGCAGCAATCTGTGAGCATCAAAGTAGAAGGTATCATGCATCGCCCGTGCAGGATGGTGTGCGGGGATATTGAGTGCTTCAAAATTGTGGAAGTCATCCTCAATTTCTGGCCCCTGCTCAACAGTAAAACCGGCATTGGCAAATAGGCGCTCAATCCGTTCCATCGTGCGGGTAACAGGGTGCAGACCACCACTACCCAAACCACGCCCAGGCAATGTGACATCGATCTTTTCACTGGCGAGTCGCTGAGCCAATGCCGCTTGTTCTAAATCACCTTTGCGCGACTCAATCTTCTGCTGTAACTCACGTTTAGCTTGGTTAATCGCCTGCCCTGCTTTAGGTCGCTCCTCTTTTGAAAGAGAGCCGAGTGACTTCAGTTGCTCAGTCAGCAGTCCGCTCTTACCCAAATAACGGACACGTACGGCATCAAGTGCCTGTAGGTCAGCAGCACTCGCAATTGCTTGTGACGCTTCGCCCGTTAGTTCTTCAATATCCAGTCCCATCTCTACTCTCTCAGCTTAATGCAGTCAGCCAATCAGTTTTAAATTAGCCGCAAATGAAAGCAAATAGTGCCATTCACATTCATTTGCAGCCATCAACATCTTTAGCTCACTTTATACAAACAAAAAGGGGGAGACCATCTGGCCTTCCCCCTTTTTTGCGACGCTTAAATTTGGGCAACACCCAAACTTATTGACAAGCTATCAGCTGGAAAGAGCGGCCTTTGCCTTCTCTGCCAGGGCGCTAAACGCCGGCTTATCAAAAATGGCCAGATCGGCCAGCACCTTACGATCAATCTCAATCTCAGCGATCTTCAAACCGTTAATCATACGGCTATAACTCAGACCGTTGTTACGCGCACCTGCATTGATACGAACAATCCACAATGCACGGAACTGTCGTTTCTTCTGGCGACGATCACGGTAAGCGTATTGACCCGCTTTGATAACAGCCTGTTTGGCTACGCGGAAAACCTTACTTCGGGCACCGTAATAACCTTTAGCCTCTTTTAGCACCTTTTTATGACGGGCGTGTGCTGTTACACCTCTTTTAACTCTTGGCATCTCTTAACTCCGATTCGTTCTTAACTATAAGGCATCATGCGACGCGCTGCTGCAACATCTGCAGAGTGCAGGCTTGTTGGGCAACGAAGCTGACGCTTACGCTTGGTGCTCTTCTTAGTCAGAATGTGACTTCTGTGTGACTGTCCGCATTTGAACGAACCGTTTGCTTTGCGTGCGAATCGCTTCGCCGCCCCGCTTTTGGTTTTGATCTTTGGCATCTTTAAGACTCCGCTATTTGATCTCTAAATAAAATATCTAACACTTGTTAAGAGACGAACATTCAACCATTTAGGTTCCTCTTTATTTATTGGCCTTAAACAGAGAAAACGCACTATAAAAGAGCGTCATCAATGGCAGCCAAATCAATTCAGAGTGGGCTAAATGACTACATGGTCATTTCTTCTTGGGGCCTAGAACCATCACCATTTGACGCCCTTCCATCGCCGGTCTCTGCTCGATCGAACCGTACTCTTCCAGATCCTTCTCTACTCGTTGAAGTAGTTCAAGACCCAGCTCACGGTGGGCGTGCTCGCGACCACGAAAGCGCATAGTGACTTTGGTTTTATCCCCGTCCTCAAGGAAACGTATCAGGTTGCGTAGTTTTACCTGATAATCCCCTATTCCCGTCCCTGGACGAAATTTAATCTCTTTAATTTGAACCTGCTTTTGCTTCTTCTTGGCCGCTTGTTTCTGCTTTTTAGCTTCAAAAACAAACTTTCCGTAATCCATGATGCGGCAAACTGGTGGTTCCGCATTAGGTTGGATTTCAACCAAATCTAAACGAGCGCCGAGAGCGACACTCTTTGCCTCATCAATAGAGACAATTCCCACCTGTTCTCCATCAGCGCCAATTAAGCGAACTTCTGGCACAGTAATATCGTTGTTCAAGCGGTTCTTTTTAGGTGCAGCGATAGCTGGTTCCTCCGAAGAGAGTAAATTTCAAAAATGTAAAAGGCTGCCATCCAGGTAACCTCAACTTCAATAGACGAATCCTGTCACCTCTTCGTTCATCCGTGTGGCAAACGCCTCAACAGACATCGAACCGAGGTCTTCACCCTTGCGGGTACGAACAGCAACAGAACCCTCCTCCATCTCCCGATCACCAATAACCAGCAGATAGGGCACACGCTCTAATGTGTGCTCGCGAATTTTAAAGCCAATCTTCTCGTTTCTCAAGTCTATTTCTGCGCGAAATCCCTGTTCCTGCAAGGTTTTCGCTACTTTTTCGACATAGTCGGCCTGTCGGTCGGTAATATTCATCAAAACAACCTGCACTGGCGAGAGCCAAAGCGGCAGCAAACCGGCGTAGTGTTCGATCAAAATTCCGATAAAACGCTCAATCGAACCGAGGATTGCACGGTGCAACATGACCGGCACCTGTTTGCTGTTATCTTCGGCGATGAAGGTGGCATCGAGACGGCCTGGCATCGAGAAATCGAGCTGGATAGTACCTAACTGCCAGACACGATTGAGGCAGTCACGCAGTGAGAACTCAATCTTTGGCCCGTAGAAAGCGCCCTCACCGGGCTGCAGCTCCCAATCCAGCTTTTTATGGTTAAGGACATCCTCAAGTGCCTTCTCAGCACGATCCCACACCTCATCCTCACCAACACGCTGTTCAGGGCGTGTTGAGAACTTAACGATCACATCATCAAAACCAAAATCACGGTAGACCTCAAACAGCAGGTCGATAAAATCGGAGACCTCAGAGTGAATCTGCGCTTCAGTACAGAAGATATGTGCATCATCCTGTACAAAGTTACGCACCCGCATCAAACCGTGCAGCGTGCCTGATGGCTCATTTCGATGACAAGAGCCAAACTCAGCCA
This sequence comes from Sedimenticola sp., assembly GCA_027068675.1. Classification (GTDB taxonomy): domain Bacteria; phylum Pseudomonadota; class Gammaproteobacteria; order Chromatiales; family Chromatiaceae; genus JAKITT01. The sequence goes on along the minus strand of JAMOMH010000304.1, from coordinate 16,880 downwards.
GGCGTAGCGGCAGATCGCGGTAACTCTTCAGTCCGTGGTTGTAGATCTGGATATGCGCAGGGCAGTTCATCGGTTTGATTGCATAGTCACGATGCTCCGAATGGGTGGTGAAGATCATGTCACCAAACTTATCCCAGTGACCCGATTTCTCCCATAAACTACGGTCAATCATCTGTGGTGTATGCACCTCTTGATAGCCGTTTTTATCCAACTTGTCACGAATATATTGTTGTACAACCAGATAGATCTGCCACCCTTTGCCATGCCAGAAGACCATGCCCGGTGCCTCTTCCTGGGTGTGGAACAGGTCAAGTGCCTTGCCGATTTTACGGTGATCGCGCTTCTCCGCCTCTTCAAGACGGCGAATGTAGGCCTTCAGCTCTTTTTTATCTTTCCAGGCGGTACCGTAGATGCGCTGCAACATCTCATTTTTAGAGTCACCACGCCAGTAGGCACCCGCCAGCTTCATCAACTTAAATGATTTCAGACGGCCGGTACTTGGCACGTGGGGGCCACGACAGAGATCGGTAAACTCACCTTGATTATAGAGTGAGAGATCCTCATCACTGGGGATCGACTCAATAATCTCTGCCTTATACGCCTCACCCTGATCACGGAAAAAAGTGACCGCCTCATCACGTGACATCAGAGAACGCGTGATCGGCAGATCAGCCTTCACCAACGTCTTCATCTTATCCTCGATCGCCTTTAGGTCTTCGGGTGTGAAGGGGCGCTCGTAGGAGAAGTCGTAGTAGAAACCATCCTCAATACTAGGGCCGATAGTGACCTGCGCCTCGGGGTAGAGCATCTTCACAGCCTGTGCCATCAGATGGGCAGTTGAGTGACGAATCACCTCCAGACCATCAGCATCACGATCAGTAACAATCGCCAGTTGAGCATCTTCACTCATCACATAAGCGGTATCGACCAACTCACCATTTACACGACCCGCCAGTGCAGCTTTCGCCAAACCAGGGCCGATATCAGCGGCAACATCGTGTACAGACACAGGGTTATCAAAGCTCCGTTCGGAGCCATCGGGGAGGGTAATTAGAGGCATTTTTGATTCTCTATCAGTGGTGGCCCATACGCAAGGTCACATGAAAAAAACCGGCTTAGAAACCGGCGGTTAAAATATTAGGTGTGCAGATAAGGACTCTACAAGAAGGGGCGCAATCTACACGGCTGGCATTGAGGTGTCAAAGAGAGTTAAAAAAAGTTCAAAATATCTCATTACATATTGCCATTATTACTGTATTAGAGTGTTGACTAAACAGAGCAAATTCTCAATGGGTAAAACAATGCTACTCCTCATATCACCGGCCAAAACACTTGATTACGAAACGCCAGCCGTCATATCGCAGTGGAGCCAACCCCGTTTTCTGCCTCAATCAGAGAGGCTGATTGCTAATCTTCACCACTACTCAGAAGCGGAGCTTGGCAAGCTGATGAAGATAAGCCCTAAATTGGCTCAACTCAACAGCCAGCGTTATATCGACTGGTCTCCACCCTTTACGTCTGAGAATGCCAAACAGGCTATTTTGGCAATGAAGGGGGATGTTTATGCCAGTTTGGATGCTGAGAGTTTCAGTGAGGATGCCTTCTCTTTTGCACAGAGACATCTTCGCATCCTCTCTGGCCTGTATGGATTGCTACGCCCGCTTGATCTGATGCAGCCCTATCGTTTGGAGATGGGGACTCGTCTACCTAATGAGAGAGGGGCTAATCTCTACGCTTTTTGGGGTGAGCAGATCACTCACCATATTAATCAGGATTTGGCTGACCAGGGAGATGATGTGGTGATTAACCTGGCCTCTAATGAGTATTTTAAAGCGGTCAAGCCACCACTGATTAATGGTCGTTTGATTGACCTGCAGTTTAAAGAGCTGAAGGGAGATGAGTATAAAGTTGTTGGGGTGCATGCCAAGCGGGCGCGTGGGGTGATGGGGCGGTATATTATTCAGAATCAGCTGCTGGATGTTGAGGGAATTAAGGGGTTTAGTGAGTTGGGGTATGGGTTTAATGCTGAGCTTTCTTCTGAAAATAGATGGGTTTTTAGTCGTTAAGGAACCTCAATTGTACCAAAATCAGAAGATATCAGATCTCTTCACTTAATAAGTTAACGGGACAGCAACGTTGCCTAATATAAAATCTAAACAAACCACTCTAAAATTCAACCTGACTTATTCTGAGGTTCTCCCACACTCTGTTGTGGAATACACTAACCCCATCCTAAGGGAGTCTCTGAGAAAACCATGGCTGTTTTAGACAGAATCCCAAGTGGTAACTCATGCAAACAAGGAGAATATAATGTCAGAGGTTAAAATCCATCCCGTTGTCGCAAAAATCGCTGCTGATGCTCATATTGATGCTGCTAAGTATGAGGCGATGTATCAGCAATCTATCGATGACCCTGATACTTTTTGGGCCGATCAAGCCGATCAGTTCATCACTTGGTACAAAAAGTGGGACAGCGTCTCTGAGTGGGATTTCAACACCGCTACTATTAAGTGGTTTGAGGGCGGCAAGCTCAACGTCTCCTACAACTGTCTTGATCGTCACCTAGAGAAACGCGCTGATCAAACTGCCATTATTTGGGAGGGTGATGACCCCAGTGAAGATCGTAATATCAGCTATCGCGAGCTGCACGAAGAGGTGTGCAAACTTGCCAATGTGCTGAAATCACGTGGCGTGGAAAAGGGTGATCGTGTCTGCATCTACATGCCGATGATCCCTGAAGCAACCGTGGCGATGCTCGCCTGCACTCGTATCGGTGCGATCCATTCCGTTGTTTTTGGTGGGTTCTCCCCTGATTCACTGCGTGATCGCATTTTAGACTCTGACTGCCGCACTCTAATCACTGCCGACCAAGGTGTACGTGGTGGCAAGCATGTGCCACTGAAAACCAATGCTGATACGGCTGTTACTCAGTGCCCAAATGTTAGCACTGTTCTAGTCGTTAAACGCACCGGTGGTGATGTGAATTGGGATGAGAGCCGTGATCTCTGGTACCACGAGCAGATGGCTAAGGCCTCAGCCATGTGTGAACCGGTTGAGATGGATGCTGAAGACCCCATGTTCATCCTCTACACCTCAGGTTCAACCGGTAAACCCAAAGGGGTGCTACACACCACCGGCGGTTACTTGCTATTTGCTGCATCAACCCACAAATATGTCTTCGACTATCAAGAGGGTGAGGTCTACTGGTGTACTGCTGATGTTGGTTGGGTCACTGGTCACACCTATATCGTCTATGGCCCGCTCTGTAATGGTGCTACCTCAGTGATGTTTGAAGGGGTACCCAATTACCCTGATCTCTCCCGTTTCTGGCAGGTGGTCGACAAACATAAAGTCTCCATCTTCTATACCGCTCCCACAGCCATTCGCTCATTGATGCAAGCGGGCGATGAGCCTGTCACCAAGACCTCTCGAAAATCTCTGCGCATCCTCGGCAGCGTTGGTGAACCCATCAACCCTGAAGCATGGGAGTGGTACTACCGTGTCGTGGGTGAAGAGCGTTGCCCAGTGATCGATACGTGGTGGCAGACCGAAACCGGTGGCCACATGATCACCCCACTACCTGGTGCAACTGCACTAAAACCAGGCTCTGCCTCCAAACCCTTCTTTGGCGTAGCACCCGCTATTGTCGATGCCGAAGGCAACATTTTAGAGGGCGCATGTGAGGGCAATTTGGTCATCACCAAACCATGGCCTGGCATGATGCGTTCACTCTATGGTGACCATGAGCGTTTTCTACAAACCTATTTCACCACCTACAAAGGGATGTACTTCAGCGGTGACGGCGTACGTCGTGATGAGGATGGCTACTACTGGATCACCGGTCGAGTAGATGATGTGCTCAACATCTCTGGCCACCGTCTCGGCACCGCTGAGATTGAGTCTGCGCTTGTTCTGCACTCAGCCGTCGCAGAGGCTGCAGTGGTTGGTTTTCCTCATGACATTAAAGGCCAAGGTATCTACGCCTATGTCACATTGATGAATGGTGTAGAGGAGAGCGATGAGCTAAAAAAAGAGTTGAATAATATGGTACGCCGCGAGATTGGCCCTATCGCCGGTGTTGATGTTATCCAGTGGGCACCTGGATTACCCAAAACACGCTCAGGTAAAATTATGCGTCGAATCCTGCGTAAGGTCGCCGCCAATGAGTTGGACTCCGTGGGCGATATCTCCACACTGGCTGATCCATCCGTTGTCGAACACTTGGTTGAAAACAGAGCCAATAAATAGGTAAAAGAGCAGCAATAAAAAAGGGGCATTTGCTATGAGGCACTGCCCCTTTTTTTTAACTGACGGTAAAAGGTAGCCGACTACTCATGCTGAGTCGTTTCATAACCGACAAATGAGTCATGATCACGCTTAATCGTGGCACTACACAGCGTAAAATCTCCCTTTTTACGATCCTCAAAATAGAGCTTTAAAGTCTCAATGACGATAGGAAAAGCGAGTTGATCCCAAGGAATCTCATCCTCACTAAACAGCGCCACCTCTAAACTCTCCTCACCTGGAGAGAAATCAAGATCCAACAAACGCCCACGAAAGAGCAGGTAGACTTGGCTAATATGCGGCAAATTAAAGAGGCTATAGAGACCTGTTAGTTCGACACGCGCATTTGCCTCCTCAAAGGTTTCACGCAGCGCTCCCTCCTGCGCCGTCTCCCTGTTCTCCATAAATCCAGCGGGGAGTGTCCATAACCCGACACGAGGTTCAATCGCACGCTTACAGAGCAAAATTTTATCTTCCCACTCTGGAATAGTACCCACCACCATCTTTGGGTTTTGGTAATGAATGGTGTCACACGTACTGCAAACATGGCGGGGCCGACAATCACCATCGGGGATTGCAACCTGAACCTCTGATCCACAACTACTACAAAATTTCACACGACCACCTTTTTCGGCAATATATCCCTATAGTCTAACTGATCACAACCAACATAATGGTAATAAGCCACCCTAGTTACCCATGATATTTAAGATAAATAGGCTACCAATCTATAGAAATCACCACTCATTTTGGGCCAAATGCAGTTTGTATAGATAAGTCTTTGAATAGACAGCAAACAGAAGAACCTACTCAGTAAAAACACCCTCACCCCTACAGCCAGCAAAAATGGAGTGGTACACTACTAACAAAGAGAGGTGTTGATATTGCAGCCCTCTTAGTAACTCAACTACCCACCAACTAGTTTTGTTATGCCATACTTTAGCCCATGACTTCACCACTCTTCTGCACAGCAATACCTCCCTTATCACACCAAAGATACTAATGCTCCCCATACATTTTCCTCCTCTATTTCAACTACTTATTGCGGCCATTGTTATTGCATTGGCTGGCTGTAGCATCCCACCACCATTGGTTGAACAGATAAAAGCTGAAGGCAAACTAAAAGTCATTACCCGCAATGCAGCAACAACTTTTTATGAAGGGTCACAAGGATTTGCGGGGTTTGAGTATGAGTTGGTTGAGATGTTTGCTGATGATCTGGGGGTTGAGGTTGAATACTTTATTCCCGATAAATTTGATGAGACTTTCGATATGCTGATCAATAAGCAGGCACACATGGCAGCGGCTGGCCTAACCGTCACGCCAGGACGTGAACACCGTGTCCGTTTTGGGCCAAGTTATCAGCAAGTTACACAGCAGGTGGTCTATCGTGGTGAAAGCTATCGCCCCCGTAAACTAGAGGATTTATTTGGTAAAACAGTGGAGGTCATTGCAGGCACTAGCCATGATGAGGAGCTAGAGCGACTGCAGCAACAGCACCCCAACCTCCACTGGCTCAGTCGCTCAGATATCGGCAGTGAAGAGCTGATGCAACGGGTGCAGAACCAAGAGATCGATTACACCATTGCTGATTCCAATGAGATTGCCGTCTATCGCCGCTACTATCCCATGTTACGTGTAGCCTTTGACCTCACTGAACCCCAACCTTTAGCTTGGGCCTTTACCCACGCAGAGGATGCTAGTCTCTTCCAAGCGATGGAGAGATTTTTTGAGCGTATCCGTAATGACGGCACATTAGACCAGCTACTAGAGCGCTATTATGGCCATATTGAGCAGCTAAATTATGTCGATACCCGCACCTTTCTGCGACAGATGAAGAGCCGTCTGCCAAAGTATCAGCCTTTTTTTGAGAAGGCAGAGGCTGAGAGTGGTATTGAGTGGCAGCGACTCGCCGCCGTTGGTTACCAAGAGTCTCACTGGAACCCTCATGCGAAGTCACCCACTGGGGTGCGAGGTATCATGATGTTAACGCGGATCACCGCCAAACAGGTCAATGTAACCAAGCGTTCGGATGCCGAGCAGAGCATTATGGGTGGAGCTAGATATATGCTTTTTATTGATAAGCGCATTCCCAAGCGTATCCAAGAGCCTGATCGTTTCTGGCTAATGCTGGCGGCCTATAACATCGGTTATGCGCATCTGGAAGATGCTCGGATTTTGACTCAGCAAGCAGGAGATAACCCCGACAAATGGGCTGATATCAAAAAACATCTACCTAAATTGAGCAAAAAACGCTGGTACCAACAGACTAAACACGGCTATACACGAGGAAATGAGGCGGTAAAATATGTCGATAATATCCGCAGTTATTATGAATTACTGAAGTGGACTGAGACTCAAATTGATGAGCCACCCGTTGAAGCAGCACCTGAAGCAGCCAAGGTTGAGTTACCCGCCGCTGTTCCTGCCGCTCTTTGAGCCTTTCGGCGTTTACGGAAAAAGGTCTTTAACTGCTCCGCACATTCAGCCTCTAACACCCCCCCCGTTGCCTCGACACGATGGTTGAAGGGTTGCTCAGATGGCAGAAGATTAAAAATGCTACCCGCTGCGCCCGATTTAGGGTCAAAAGCGCCAAAAACAACCCGTTTAATTCGTGCATGAACCATCGCACCGGCGCACATCACACAGGGCTCTAGAGTGACATACAACTCAGCATTGGGTAGGCGATAGTTGGCACTGCGCTCACCTGCTTGGCGCAGTGCCATAATCTCAGCATGGGCTGTTGGGTCACTATCTGTGATTGGACTATTCCAACCCTCACCAATAATTTCACGATTCAGCACTACGACAGCACCCACAGGCACCTCCCCAAGTGCTTCAGCTTTTGCAGCCAGCGCCATAGCATGAGCCATCCAGCGCTGCTCGTCACTCATCCGTTCCATCAACCTGTCAGTGCTACATTAAATAGCTTGCTGTAATTGTTACCTGTCACTTCAATAATGGTTTCAACCGACTGATCTTTACAGTGAGCAACCATCTCAGCAACATGAATAACCCGTAGTGGTTGATTGGGTTTCCCACGATGTGGGGCGGGTGCTAAATAGGGGGAGTCAGTCTCAATTAGCAGTCGATCAAGCGGAACACGTTTAGCCACTTCCCGTAGCTGGTCTGCATTTCTGAAGGTGATGATGCCAGAGAATGAGATATAGAACCCCATCTCCAAAGCCTGCTCTGCCATCGCCCAATCTTCTGTGAAACAGTGCATCACACCACCAACATCTGAAGCACCCTCTTCACGCATTATTTGTAGCGTATCCGCTTTCGCTTCACGGGTGTGGATGATCAAAGGTTTATTACAAGCGTGAGCCGCTTGGATGTGGTGCCTAAAGCGGTCACGTTGCCACTCTAAATCACCTTTCCCATGAAAATAATCTAGCCCTGTCTCACCAATTGCTACATTTTTTGGGTGTTTTGCTAACTCAATTAGCTCATTAGGTTTAGGTTCTCGATCCTCCTTATCAGAGGGGTGAACACCAATGGAGAGATCAATATCATCGTACCCTTCAACCAACGCTAACATAGCAGGATAGGCTTCCAGGTCAATCGCTACGCAGAGCATGCGCCCTACCCCTGCTTCACGTGTTGCAGCTATGAAGTTATCAAAACTATTGTCGTAGTGCGCTAGATCAACACGATCCAGATGGCAGTGCGAATCTACCAGCATTTTTTATCCTATTTGTGAAGGTATTTAGATGGGCCAAGCGGCTGCATAAAATAGCACCAGATTGGCACTGTAAATTACTAAAAAAGCATACGCTCAGGAGGTGGAATATTACATGGTATGGGTTTGGCGGTCAGCCTGTAGGGCACCCGCGAGGTAGGTCTCAATTTTTCGACGAGCCGCACCGCCATCTTGATCACTGAACTGCACACCAATACCGGCTTGGCGATTACCCTCTGCGCCAATTGGCGTGATCCAGACAATTTTCCCCGCAACAGGGAGCCGCTCAGACTCTTCCATCAAGGTCAGTAGCATAAAGACTTCATCACCCAACTTATATTTTTTATTGGTTGGGATGAAGAGACCGCCATTTTTTACAAACTGCATATAGGCGGCATATAGGCCATTTTTATCTTTGATAGTGAGCGACAAAATCCCCTGTCGAGCACCTCCGGGCATTGCTGGCATAAGCGTTCTCTAGTTAAAGCCGTTGGACCATTGAATCAGCAAATCTTCTAATATCAGCTGTGAGTTAAGTGTTGAATCAGCCAAACGGCGTGCTTCATGTACTGCTTCTAAAAGTTGATGTAACAGTTTAGATTTTAGACGTTTACCTACTGTATGCAAGATCTCTCTCTGGTCAGGGTTGAAGAGTTGAACCGTTCCATCTGCTGTCTGTAGACGGATAATATCGATCAACCAACCACTGAGCCAAGTTAGGGTTCTTGTTTGATCTAATTTAGCCCAACGAGCTGCAACAGTTGTTAGATCAGCCTGCCCTTTGGCAAGTGCTAAAAACTCAGCCAACTGCTGATCACGCTCTTGTATTATCTCCGGCTGGCTAAGGGCTAATGCAGCCAGCGGCGAACCACCACTTAAACCCAGTAGGGTCTCTGCACCACTTGTGACACCCTGCTGCTGTAACCACTGAGTCGCCTCCTCTTTTGCAGGTGCCGTAAAGCGAATCTGCTGGCAGCGGCTGCGTATCGTAGCCGGCAGTCGATGCGGGTAGGAGCTAACCAGGATAATGCGGGTCTGCGCCGTTGGTTCTTCCAAAGTTTTTAACAAGCTATTAGCGGCAGCAGCAGTCATGCGCTCTGCAGGGTGAATCAAGATAACTTTATAGCCACCCGCTTGTGCCGTTAGCGCCTCTTTGTTGCTCATCTGGCGAATATCATCAATACGGATATCACCACTCTTTGATTCGGGGTCGGGGATAATTTTTTGTAGATCAGGGTGTGTGCCGGCATTGAAGAGGTGACAGGATTGGCAGCTACAACAAGGATGACCCGACTGATCAGACGAATGACAAAGTAGGCTGTGAGCTAATTGTTGGGCAAATTGCCATTTGCCAAGCCCAGCATTGCCAACTAATAGCAGAGCATGAGGCAAGCGGTCACTATGGCGGGCTATGGATAACATTTCCCATGGCACCTGATGCCAAGGGAGCTGTTCGGTAGCAAGTGCATTCATGCCAAAAACTGCTCTATAACAGCTGTAATTTGTCTCTGCACATCGGGTAGTGGAACCGATGCATCAATCACTTTGACACGCTGAGGTTGCTGTTTGGCAATCTCTCGATAACCACTCCGCACTGTTTCAAAAAAGTGCAACGCCTCTGACTCAAACCGGTCAGGAGCTGAGCGTTTTCCTGCACGCTCTAAACCTATCTCTATGGGCAGGTCTAATAGTAGCGTTAAATCTGGTCGCAGATCGCCCTGTACCCACTGTTCAAGTTGAGCAATACGACTCAATTCAATGCCCCTTCCTGCACCTTGGTAGGCATAGGTTGCATCAGTAAAGCGGTCACATAACACCCAGGTTCCTTCAATCAATGCAGGTTTAATTTTACGATGGAGATGTTCAGCCCGCGCAGCAAACATCAGTAGTAACTCACTATCATCAGCCATGCCGGTATGTTTATGGCCCAAGAGCAGTTCACGAATCGCTTCACCCAGCTCGGTACCCCCAGGCTCTCGTGTAAAGAGTACCTGTTTACCCGAGGCTTCTAGCAGTTGGCGGATAAAATCAAGGTTACTGCTTTTCCCCGCCCCTTCACCCCCCTCAACGGTAATAAATCGCCCTCTCATTTATTGTGCCTTTTTTTCATCGTGCGTAGATAGTCCCTGACGGCTCTATTATGTTGTTCCAGAGTTGCTGAAAATTGCGAGCTGCCATCAGCATCACCTGTGGCAACAAAATAGAGTGCATCACCCTTAGCAGGGTGTAGTGCTGCCTTTATCGATTCTGCACTCGGCATACTAATTGGCGTTGGTGGCAACCCTTTGATAACATAAGTATTATAGGGTGTTTCCTCCCTCAAATCACGCCGACGAATATTGCCATCATAACGCTCCCCCATCCCGTAAATAACGGTTGGATCAGTCTGCAAACGCATCCTCTTCTGTAGGCGACGGACAAAAACACCAGCAATTTTTGGTCGCTCTTCAGCAAGACCAGACTCACGTTCAATAATTGAGGCCATAATCAGCACTTCATAAGCCGATTTATAGGGTAGGTTTTTCTCTCGTCTCTCCCACTCATGAGCTAAATATCTGCTCATGGCACTGTAGGCGCGTTTTAAGAAGGCAAGGTCAGTCGTCCCTTTAGGGAAGTGGTAGGTATCTGGAAAAAATCGCCCTTCTGGATGCTGCCCAGGAAACCCCAACTGCTGCATAACATCCTTATCCGATAAGCCAGCCAGTGTGTGTGTTAGTGACCCATGCTCAGATACAACCTTCATCATCTCACGAAAGGTCCAACCCTCCACTAGTGTCAATGAGTATTGTCTCACCTTACCGGAAACAAAAAGTGCTAATAATTTTTCTGGTGTAATCTGGCTAGGGATGAGAAATTCACCCGCCTGTATTTTTGCCGCCTGGCCACTCAGGCGAGCCATACTACGGAAATAGAGTGCATTGGAGATAACACCTTTCTGCTCAAGCCCATAGGCGACCCTTTTCATTGAGGTTCCTGGCTTCAGATCAAAGAGAAGACCTTCCGCGGGTAACTCTAATGGGGTGGTTTTAAATGACTCATACTGCACCCACTGCCAGGTGGCGAGGGTGGCTACAGTCAATACCACTACAGCTAAAATTCGATAGATCATCCGCTAAGTTTATCACCAGTGCAGCTGTTTGTTGACTCGTTGAATGAGTTTCTCTGGAATTAAAGAGGGGGCATATTGATGCTCTTCAAACTGTTTTACAGGCAAAATACCCGTAATAGCATTAGTAAGAAAAAGCGCATCTGCTTTGCGTAATTGTTGCAGTGTCATCACTTCAACCTTCAGCGGAATAGCCAGCTCATTAGCCAGCTCAATTACCAACCGTCTTAATGTCCCGGCAACGCCACTAGAGGAGAGATCAGGCGTATAAAGTACACCATCATTTAGCAAAAAAATATTGCTCTGCGTAGCCTCAATCACTCGGTTTTCACCATCCAACATCAACCCCTCATAAATCTCTGGGGTTGACCACTCATGACGCGCAAGCACTTGCTCAAGACGGTTGAGGTGTTTGATACCTGCAAGCACAGGATTAGAGCCAAGCCGAGTATCACACAAACGTATAACAACCCCCTCTTTAAACCATGAGGCTGGGTAGTCTGGCCACGGGTGTAAGCTAATTATTCGGTTGGGAGAGGGTGATGCTGAGGGACGATACCCGCGACCAACACCACCACGAGTGATGATGATTTTTACCACCCCCCGCACGACACCCTGCATCAACGACTCCACCTCTCGTAGCAGGAGTGACTCATCTGGGGCAGGAATACCAAGAGAGCAGCAGCCCATACTCAATCGTTCAATGTGATAAGACCAAAGTGTGGCTCTACCGGCTGACACCGCAATCGTCTCAAAGAGACCATCACCATATAATAATCCTCGGTCCATCACCGATATCAACGTTGCGGGTTCACCATTAATCAATGACTGGTTCATATTGAAATCTATCGGTATAAACATCTCAGGCAAGCATATACAAAAAAAGCGCTACTCAATAACAAGTAGCGCTTTTCAGTGTGTTCATTTTCGCTCTATTTCAGTCAATCGTACGAAATAGCAGCGAACCATTGGTACCACCAAAACCAAACGAGTTGGAGATGGCATTTTTAATCTTCATCTGCCGAGCACTGTTTGGAACATAATCAAGGTCACACTCAGGGTCAGGGGTTTCGTAGTTGATGGTTGCTGGCGCTACCTGGTCTCGCAAAGCAAGTATGGTAAAAATCGCCTCAGCAGCACCTGCTGCACCTAGCATATGTCCAGTCATCGATTTGGTTGAGCTAACAGCCAACTTATATGCGTGGTCTCCAAAAGCAGCTTTGATACCCATTGTCTCTGCCAAATCACCGGCAGGCGTCGAGGTACCATGAGCATTAATATATTCAACCTCGTCTATATTCACTCCAGCATCTTTCAACGCCAAACGCATACACTCAGCAGCACCTGAACCATCTTTTGAAGGCGAGGTCATGTGATAAGCATCTGAGTTCATACCAACACCCGGTATTTCGCAGTAGATGCGTGCGCCACGCGCTTTAGCATGTTCATACTCTTCAACCATGATGACACCTGCACCATCACTGAGAACAAAACCATCACGATCTCGATCCCAAGGGCGACTTGCTGCTTGAGGGTCATCATTACGTTTAGAGAGTGCACGAGCAGCGGCAAACCCACCTTGACCAACGGGAGTTGTAGCCATCTCTGCGCCACCCGCCAACATCGCATCAACTCGGCCTGAGCGAATCATATGCACCGCTTCGCCAATATTATGCGAGGCGGTGCTACAGGCTGAGACAATAGAGAAATTCGGCCCTTTAAGGCCAAATTTTATCGACAGATTGCCAGCAACCATATTGATAATACTGGCTGGCACAAAGAAAGGTGAAATCTTGCGTGGCCCACCATTCAGATAGGATGTGTAGGTACTCTCAATACTGGTGATACCACCGATACCAGAACCGACAACAACACCAATTCGATCAGAATTCTCTTCGGTGACCTCTATGCCAGAGTCCGCAAAGGCTTGACAACCTGCTGCCACGCCATACTGCATAAATGGATCCATCTTACGTGCCTCTTTGACACTGATATATTCAGTGACATCGAAGTCATAGATGGGACCACCAAAACGTGTGCTAAACGGCTCTATTTCATAATGGGTAATTGGCTGAATACCGCTCTTGCCTGCCAGGATATTCTCCCATGCAGATACCACGTCGAACCCAACGGGAGATACAATGCCTAACCCGGTGACAACTACTCTTCTATCTGACATGAAAGAACTACCTATTTAATTTTGTAAATTTATTTCAGACAAGCGAAAGGCCGCGGCCGTCTCATCGACAGCTAGCGGCCCTCCTAAATACAGGTGCTTAGCTGTTAGCGTTGATGTAATCAACTGCCAACTTAACAGTGGTGATTTTTTCAGCATCTTCATCAGGAATTTCAGTACCAAACTCCTCTTCCAGTGCCATAACCAGCTCAACAGTATCGAGAGAGTCAGCACCCAAATCATCCACGAATGAGGCTTCAATAGTAACCTCTTCCTGTTTAACACCCAGCTGCTCAACAACGATTTTGCGTACTCTTTCTTCGATATCGCTCATTTTTTACATATCCTCTGATATTGATCCGGCGACGGAAAACTTGTCGCACTATTGTATTAGCAATCCCAACAGGTGCAAAGTGAAATTTTTGCCTCACAAAGCGGAATTGTTATCTTATCTCTTTAAAGCATCGTGATAACCACAACGCTTAATTTATATGTTCCTTCAATTCACGCCATTTTCGCATGAATTGGAGCCTGCATTGAGTATTCAATTTAGCCAGCGCAATGCTTACGCCATGTACATGCCACCATTGACATGTATCGTCTCACCAGTGATGTAACCACCACTTGGTGAGGTTAGGAAAAGCACTGTATCTGCAATCTCTTGTGGCTGGCCTAATCGGCTCAAAGCAATCCCCTCAAGCAATCCATTTCGCTGCTCTTCAGAGAGTGCTTTGGTCATATCTGTTTCAATAAATCCTGGCGCAACCGTGTTGACGGTGATATTTCGTGAGCCAAGCTCGCGTGCTAAAGATTTAGTAAGACCCAGCACACCTGCTTTAGAGGCGGCATAGTTAGCCTGACCTGGGTTTCCTGTTGAGCCAACAACAGACCCAATATTAACAATCCGTCCCTGCTTAGCCTTCATCATGCCACGCATGCAGGCTTTGCATAGCCGGTAGATTGAGGTCAGATTAGTATTGATAACACTATCCCACTCATCCTCTTTCATACGCATCAACAGGTTATCTTTTGTGATACCTGCATTGTTGATCAAGATAGTTGGCGCACTAAACTTCTCACCAATCATCTTGATAACTCTCTCAATCGATGCCTTATCGGAGACATTGAGCACCATGCCACAACCACCCAGTGCCGCAAGGCGATCATTGATAGCCGCAGCTCCTGCATCAGTGGTTGCCGTTCCAATGACAATGGCACCATTTTCAGCCAACGTCATGGCAATTGCAGCGCCAATACCGCGGCTGGCACCTGTTACCAATGCAACTTGATCTTTAAGCATTTTGCTACCTTTTAAACTCAAAACTTTATCAGTACTTTAGAAGCACAGAACCCCAGGTAAAACCACCACCAAAGGCCTCCATCATCAACGTCTCCCCCCGTTTGATGCGGCCATCTCTCACTGCTGCATCTAACGCGAGCGGGATAGATGCAGCAGAGGTGTTGCCGTGTTTATCTACCGTCACAACAACTTGCTCCATAGGAATACGCAATTTTTTTGCCGTGGCTTGAATAATTCGAATATTGGCTTGATGCGGGATCAACCAGTCGATATCTGACTTCTTTAACCCTGTGGAGGCAAGCGTTTGATCAACAATACGACCCAACGTAGTGACAGCCATTTTGAAGACTTCACTGCCTTTCATTTCAACATAGCCTTCACCGCGTATCATTTGATCAAAACCACGAGAGACACCAACAGGTACACGCAGGAGACTCTCATATGCACCATCAGCATGTAGATGGGTTGTGATGATTCCTGGCTCATCCGAAGCCTCAACAACAACGGCACCGGCACCATCACCAAACAGTACACAAGTATTCCGATCGCTCCAGTCGATAATGCGAGAGAGGGTCTCCGCTCCAACTACTAGCGCCCGCTTATGCGAACCAGATTGAATAAATTTATCTGCAACACTCAGTGCATAGACAAAACCGGTGCAGACCGCTTGGATATCAAAAGCAGTGGGGCCAGCAATACCTAATCGTTGCTGGAGCAGGCAGGCGGTGCTAGGGAAAATTTGATCGGGGGTGGTGGTGGCGACTATCAGCAGATCAATATCTGTAGCCTTAATGCCTGCAGCATCAAGTGCATTACGTGAGGCTTTTTCAGCAAGATCACAGGTAGTTTCATCATCCGCCGCTATGTGGCGCTCTTTGATACCTGTTCGATCTTGAATCCACTGATCAGTGGTATCGACCTTTTTCTCAAGATCACTGTTGGTTACCACATTTTTTGGTAGGTGACTGCCGGTACCCGCTATTCTTGAATAGATCATACCGCCTCCTCACAACTAAGATGCACCTCTATTTGACGCGCTATACGGGAGGGGACGTCGAGATCAGCCTCATCACAAGCGATGCCTATCGCATTACAAAAAGCATTCACATCAGCTCCGCCATGGCTTTTAACAACAACGCCACGCAGACCGATGAATGTTGCTCCATTGTAGTTGCCAGGGTCTATGTCCGATTTGAGCCTATTGAGAACAGGAAGGGCAAACAGGGCAGCCAATTTTGTAAGCCAGTTCCGATTAAAGCCATCCTTCAGAAGCTTGCTGATCATTTTGGCAACACCTTCACTGCATTTCAGTGCAACATTGCCAACAAAACCATCACAAACGACAACATCCACACTCCCTTTATAGATATCGTCGCCTTCAACATAACCCACATAGTTAAGTGAGCTATTAATCAGAAGTTCATGAGCACGCTTCACCTGCTCATTCCCTTTAATCTCCTCTTGACCAATATTTAACAAACCAACTGTCGGAGATTTCTTGCTCTCTACGGAAGAGACCAGTTCACTGCTCATCACAGCAAATTGGAAGAGATGTTCCGCACTGCAATCAACATTTGCCCCCAAATCCAACACATGCGTGTGGCCTCTGCTAGTTGGGAGTGCCGTGATGATGGCAGGACGGTCAATATGCGGCAGCATCTTAAGAACAAAGCGTGACGTTGCCATCAAAGCACCGGTATTCCCAGCACTAACACAAGCGTTAGCCGTCCCATCCTTAACCAAATTCAGGGCTATACGCATTGAAGAGTCTTTTTTAGAGCGAAGTGCTTTTGACGGCAATTCGCCCATCTCCACCGTCTCCGATGCGTGATGAATTGATATGCGATCAGAAGACTCAAATTGCTCTAGGTGCTTCTTAATTTCATCCTCACGCCCCACTAAAATAAGCGAGACATCTCTGTTCTGCTTAACATAAAGGGAGGCAGCCGCGACCACCACAGAAGGGCCAAAATCGCCCCCCATAGCATCTAAGGAGATGGTGATGTTTTTGCTCATTTTACGGGTAGAATTACCAAAGTTTCCAGCGTATTAAACTGCCACAGCTGCCAGGCGACTCTACCTGTCAAAGACAAAGTGCGATGAAAATTACTCGTCGCCTTCAGTTACGATAACTTTCTTGCCGCGGTAGAAACCGTCAGCTGTCATGTGGTGGCGCAGGTGTGTTTCACCTGAGGTTGGGTCAACTGAGAGAGTCTCTGCAGTTAAAGAGTCGTGTGAACGACGCATGCCACGTTTTGATGGGGTTTTTCTATTCTTTTGGACCGCCATAATGGGTCTCCTAAATACTTAATTGGGTTGTTTCAAATTACTT
>JAMOMH010000303.1 GCA_027068675.1 Sedimenticola sp. | reverse complement strand
TGCATCAGTAGGAAGTTGTGTGGATTACTCTCAAGCCCGACTTTATTTACAACGCGTGCAGCCATCGGCACAGCTGATACGCCAGCAGCGCCAATCAGTGGGTTAATTTGCCCACCTGAAACTCGGTGCATCACTTTCGCCATTAAGATGCCTGTTGCAGTTCCAATACAGAAGGCCAACGCACCAAGTGCAAGGATACCAAGCGTCTCAATTGAGAGAAATGTATCAGCGGATAATTTAGAACCAACCGATAGCCCCAAAATGATGGTGACTACATTAATGATCTCATTCTGTGCTGCACTGCTAAGGCGCTCTACCACACCTGATTCACGCAGCAAATTTCCAAACATCAACATACCAATCAGCGGTGCTGCTGATGGCAGGAAGAGGATACATAGAATCAAAACAGAGAGAGGGAAGAGAATTTTCTCCATTTTACTGACAGGGCGTAGCTGCTCCATCACCACGGAGCGTTCTGCTTCAGTCGTCAATGCACGCATGATAGGTGGCTGAATAATTGGCACTAGAGCCATATATGAGTATGCAGCAACAGCAATGGCACCCAGCAAATCAGGTGCTAATTTTGAGGCCAAAAAGATAGCCGTTGGGCCATCAGCACCACCAATAATGGCGATAGCTGAAGCATCAGCCAAAGTGAATTCAAAGCCAGGGACAAAATTGAGCGCCAGCGCACCTAGCAGGGTGGCAAAAATACCAAACTGGGCTGCGGCACCGAGCAGGAGCGTTGATGGTCTTGCGATCAATGCACCAAAATCGGTCAATGCACCCACACCCATAAAAATCAGCAGCGGTGCTACACCGGTAGCAACAGCAATATCATAAAATCGGTAGAGCATACCTGGGGTGTAACCCAGCTCCGCAGCCAGCTGTTTACCGGCGAAAATCGTTGCAAGATCAGCTCCTTTCCAAGCACTAGCCACCTCTTGAACCGATGTCCCTAACATGTTCGCCAACAGGGCAAGATGCTCTACTTGACCTTCAATCAACAACTGACCAACGGCATTTTCTGCAAGACCTGCAACCGGAATGTTACTCAATACTGAGCCAAAACCGATCGGCAACAATAACAAGGGCTCAAATTTTTTCACGATAGCAAGGTAAATCAGCATCGAGCCGATAAACATCATGAAAGCCTGGCCTATCGTGAAATTAGCTATCCCAGTGGAGAGCCATAGTGTTTCAAATCCAATATCCATCGATTAATTAGCCCAACGTCAGCAGAAGATCACCGACCTGCACTGCATCGCCCTCTTTCACATCAACAGAGGAGACAGTACCGCTACTGGCAGCACGAATCTCTGTCTCCATCTTCATCGCCTCCATGATCATGACAACATCACCATCATTAACGATCTGTCCGGGACCCACCATGATTTTAAAGATATTTCCAGCCAACGGGGCCGTTACAGGCGCACCTCCAGCAGGGGCTGGGGCAGCGGCTACTGGTGCAACATTTTGCACGTCCCCTCCTTCAGAAACAGTAACGGCATAACCTATACCATTAACCGTCACGGTATAAGATTCTGAGCCACCCTTTGCATGAGCAGCCGGCGCAGCCGAAACCACTGGTTCAGGTTCAGTGCCAGGAGCGGGCTCAAAGGCATCTGGATTGTTACGGTTTTCGATAAACTTAAGGCCAATCTGCGGGAAGAGTGCATAGGTCAGTACATCATCAACCACATCCTTTGCCAGATTGAGTGACTTCTCATTAGCCAGTGTCTCTAACTCTTCAGTCAACCTATCCATCTCTGGCGCAAGTAGATCGGCAGGACGGCAGGTGATCACCTCTTCACCATCTTCAAGTACACGCTGTTGAAGTTCGCTGTTCATTGGTGCAGGTGTTACACCATACTCACCGCGTAGAACACCGCGAGTCTCTTTAGTGATGCTCTTGTATCGTTCACCTGTCAAGATATTCAGTACAGCCTGTGTACCAACAATTTGTGAGGTTGGGGTGACCAGAGGAAGCAGACCGAGATCTTCACGCACGCGTGGGATCTCTTCCAGTACAGCATCCAACTTGTCGGCGGCACCCTGCTCTTTTAATTGGCCCTCCATGTTGGTGAGCATGCCACCAGGCACCTGAGCAACTAAGATGCGGGAATCAACCCCCTTGAGAGCCCCTTCAAATTTGACATATTTCTTCCGTACTTCACGGAAGTAAGCTGCGATATCTTCTAGTTTTTCGATATTAAGGCCGGTATCACGATCACTGCCTTGCAGCATAGCAACCACAGATTC
>JAMOMH010000302.1 GCA_027068675.1 Sedimenticola sp. | reverse complement strand
TTTTCTTTGCAGGCCTGGCGACGACCTACTCTCGCGTGCCTTAAGACAGACTACCATCGGCGCGGAGGCGTTTAACGGCCGAGTTCGGGATGGGATCGGGTTTGGACACCTCGCCATGGCCACCAGGCCGGCAAAGAAAATGTTTTAGGAGGGATTGGACTAATCAGAACTCATAACTTGCGTTTGAGTTTTGGTTTGTTCCGCTCACGCTAACGGCTTGCGCCGTATGCTCCGCGAGGGTACAGCGCATAAGCGCTGGCGACCGTTGGTCTTACCTCGCTGGTCGCTCGGTTTTAGCCGAGTTTCCATTGAACTATTTACACATAAGTCTTTCAATTAGGTTTTTGTTGCAATTCGTCTATTTTGCTCCTTGGAGGAACAAAGTGACGACTAGCACCATTGCGGTGCGCAGGCCGCGCGCCGCTTGAGCGCCAGCCTTAACAACAAACAATGTTTATTCGCTTAGCGAATAAGCATTGATTAATGAGAACAATCAAGCCGATCGAGCTATTAGTACTGGTAAGCTTCATATGTTGCCATACTTCCACACCCAGCCTATCAACGTGGTGGTCTTCCACGACTCTCAAGGGAGAACTGGTTTTGAGGTTGGTTTCCCGCTTAGATGCCTTCAGCGGTTATCCATTCCGAACATAGCTACCCTGCAATGCTACTGGCGTAACAACAGGTCCACCAGAGGTACGTCCACCCCGGTCCTCTCGTACTAAGGGCAGATCCTCTCAATTCTCCTACACCCACGGCAGATAGGGACCGAACTGTCTCACGACGTTCTAAACCCAGCTCACGTACCGCTTTAATTGGCGAACAGCCAAACCCTTGGGACCTGCTCCAGCCCCAGGATGCGATGAGCCGACATCGAGGTGCCAAACAACGCCGTCGATATGGACTCTTGGGCGTCATCAGCCTGTTATCCCCGGCGTACCTTTTATCCGTTGAGCGATGGCCCTTCCACGCGGGACCACCGGATCACTATGACCGACTTTCGTCTCTGCTCGACTTGTCAGTCTCGCAGTCAGGCGGGCT
>JAMOMH010000301.1 GCA_027068675.1 Sedimenticola sp. | reverse complement strand
GACTGGCGGCAATGGAGGATTTTCCATCGAGATGTGAGCGTAGCAGGTGGCCATCACTATCTTGGTTATTGTTCCAGATAAACTCGGCGGAGCGGCGGGCCGCTTCGGTGTAGAGCGATTGGTTTAGTAGAGACCCAGCTTGAGCAAAGGTGCTGATCATCATGCCGTTCCAGGCCGTGAGGATCTTCTCATCACGAATGGGGTGGATGCGTTTTTCTCGTGCGTGGTAGAGCTTTTCACGGATGTTGTCGACCCGGTGGTAGAGCACCTCCAGTACCATCCCTTTTTTGTTGGCAAATTGAGGAAGTGATAGCGGAAGATTGAGGATGTTGTGCCCCTCAAAATTACCTGCGGGTGTGACACCATAGAGTTCAATGGCAAGCGCCGCCTCATCTTCGGTTAGCAGGGCTTTTAGTTGATCTTCACTCCAGAGGAAAAAGGTGCCCTCTTTGCCTTCACTATCGGCATCGGTGGCAGAGTAGAAACCGCCATTGCTATCGGCCATGTCACGCAGAACGTAGTCAAGGGTCTGGGTGACGATGCGGCGGTAGCCAGAGTCACCCGTTAATCGCCATGCTGCCAAATAGGCGCGGCTGAGGTGGGCTTGGTTGTAGAGCATCTTCTCAAAATGTGGCACTAACCAATTGTTATCGACCGAGTAGCGGGAGAAGCCGCCTGCCACTTGGTCGTAAATCCCCCCTTGGGCCATAGCATCTAAAGTTTTCCGTACAGCAGCCAAAATGGTGGGGTCGTTGAGGCGTTCAGCCTGGCCTAATAAGAAGAGCAGGATATTTTCATTGGGGAATTTAGGCGCAGGGCCGAAGCCCCCTTTGTTGGCATCATGCATCTGCAATGCCTGCTGAACAGCTTTTGCGACGGCGGTTTGGCTCAATGTACCAGCCGCCTGTTTAGTGCGACTGTAGTTGGCAACGGCCTCGGCTACTTTGTCAGCTTGTTCAATGAGTTCAGACTGCTTTGTCCGCCATAATGTGTCGACCTGCTCGAGTAGTGAACGAAACTGATCGGGTGGAAAGTAGGTGGCACCATAGAAGGGCTTGCCCTCTGGGGTGAGGAAGCTGGACATCGGCCAGCCGCCACTACCGTTGATAATCATCACAGCGGTCATGTAGGTCTCATCAACATCTGGCAGAAGTTCGCGATCCACCTTGATTGCGATGAAGTGTTCATTGAGAATTTTGGCGATGGTGTGGTTTTCGAAGCTTTCACGCTCCATCACATGGCACCAGTGGCAGGTGGAGTAACCAATAGAGAGGAAGATTGGCTTGTTCTCACGCTTTGCCTTGGCAAATGCCTCTTCGCCCCAGGGGTACCAGTCGACCGGGTTGTGCGCGTGCTGTACCAGGTAGGGGGAGTCTTCCAGGATTAATCGGTTGGTGTAGTGTGGAGAGCCATCATCGCGCAGATGTTCGGTGCGCGGTAGGTAGTCGGAGCCTTTGGCTTGTAGTGCTTGCTGTAGCTGCTGGTTCTGTAACTCGCTGCGAGGGCCGGTCATAACATCAATCTCCGAACTGGCAAAAGTGTGTGCGCTGAAGGTGATGAGCAGGGCGGCGATTAGGCGGCATTTCATGATGACTCTCCCAGCAGTTGGCGAACCAGTGCTTCACCCCGCTTGGGGTCAAAACTGCCAAATTGCTGCACACGGATGTGGCCTGTTCTGTCGATAAAGGCCATCTCCGGTGTGCCACGGGTACGGTAGCGACGCATCGTTTCCGGTGTATCTTGGTTATCAACATGACGGTCGATGCCAACGCGGTGAGTGATCCCCTTCTCTTTGATGAATGATTTCAACCGACTGGGTGACTGCATAACATGTCCCTCAAATACGGTATGAATACTCAGCATCACCAGTTGCCCCGATTCTATCTCATCGGCAAAGGTGTGATGCCACTCCTGCATTAAGGGAATTGAGAACTGGTTACAGCCGGGGCACCAGAGTTGGAAAAACTCAACGATAACCACTTTGCCTTTGAGTGATTCAAGGGTGACAGCATCGCCATTGAGCCACTCGGAGATATCCCACTCGGGCGCTTTAGGGGCTTGTGGCGCTTTAGCTTGAATAGCAGATATCGTAAAGAGTAGTACGAGAGAGATGAGTAGAGTCTGTCGCTTTTTCATGGCTCGTTCCTGAACAGTTTGATTGATGGCAAGTGGCCTGGGTGTCGTGCAACGTGATCAGGGAGCACAGGCAATGCTCTCAGGTTTCTCTTTGTTTCATCAGGGGGGAGAATGAGTTATTTAACGGGGAGTGATGGGTTGGCAGTCCACTCTAGCATGGAGCCATCGTAGAGTTTGGCCTGTGAGTTGCCGAGTAGCTCATGGGCAACAAACCAGCTTAGTGATGCACGATGGCCCGATTGGCAGTAGATGAACTGCTCGCCCTCTAATGAGACCTGATGCTGGACGAAAATATTTTTTAGCTGATCTGGTTTTTTAAAATAGCCACCACCCTGTTTAATAAGTTGGTTAAAGGGTAGGTTGGCTGATGTGGGAATGGTGCCACTACGCCCTGGTTTGCCACGCTTGCCGCTGAATTCGGCAACACTACGCGTATCAAAGAGCTGGGTTTTAGAGTCGATGGCGGCTTTGACTTGAGTGGTAGAGACTAAATAGTCATCTTGCAGATGGGCTTTAAATATTTTGGCTTTTGGACGGTTGATAGTGGTTTCGAGTGGGTTGTCTTGATACTCAGCGTAGCCGATCAATCCGCCATCAAGGATTGAGACTTTATCATGGCCGACCGCTTTAAGTGTCCAGTAGACGCGTGTGGCGGAGGCGATATCTCCCGCGCTACGACCAAAGGGGATCAATACTACATAGGTTTGGTTATCGATACCTAAGCCACCAATTAGCTTCTCTAGTGTCGCAACGCTGGGTATCATATTGTTGATGCCGTGTTGGTCTCTCTGTCGCCACTGGCTGTAATCACTGTGGACAGCACCGGTAATATGGGTCAGCTTGTAGCCTGACTTAGGTTGTAGATCAATGAGGCGTAGGTTGGGTTGCTGTAAATTGTTGACTAGCCAGTCGGTTGTCACCAAGGGTGTAACGGCCAATAGGTTTTGGCTGGCGACCAATAGTAAAAGCGCCATGGTGAATAGTTTTGATCTCATCGACTCTGTTCCCGTTGTGTTAAATCTTAGTAAGAAGGTGATATGACTCTGAATAGAGAGTGGGGTTCCATCAAAAAATCAGCTGATTTTGGCTTGTTCAGAGACGAGACAAATGCCTGAAGGCCCTGAGATTAGACTAGCAGCGGATAAACTGGCCGATGCGGTGCAGGGTCGAGTTGCTGAGCAGGTTTGGTTTGGTCAGCCTGCTTTGAAATGTCATGAAGCTCTATTGAGCGGGCGGCAGATTGAGTCTGTGGAGAGCCGTGGTAAAGCGATGTTGACCCGTTTTGAAGGTGGTCTGAACATCTATAGCCATAATCAGCTCTATGGCCGATGGATGATTATGCCTGCTGGAGAGCTGCCTGAAACTAATCGGCAATTACGCCTGGCTATCCATAACAGTGACCACTCAGCACTACTCTATAGTGCCTCAGATATCAGCGTGCTGAAGGATGCCGAGTTGGTCCAACACCCCTTCCTGAAAAAACTGGGGCCAGATCTATTGGGAGGTGAGCTGACTGTGCTGCAGATTGCGGCCCGTTTAGCTGAGCCAAAATTTAGCCGCCGCCAGTTGGGGGCGTTGCTGATAGATCAATCTTTTATCACCGGTATTGGCAACTATCTGCGTTGTGAAATACTCTTTGTTGCTCGCTTGGCACCTAATGTCACCGTCGGCATGTGTGATGCTGCAACACTGAACCGGTTAGCGACAGTGATTGACCAACTCATTTGGCAATCCTATAAAACGGCAGGCATTACCAATGATTTGCAACGAGCTGAGAGATTGATGGCTGAAGGAGCCACTTTTGAAGCGGCAAGATTTCATCTATTTAGGCGGGCAGGGCTACCCTGTTATCGCTGTGGAACGGCTATTTTGAAGATTAAAATGAATGGTCAGCCGACCTTTCTTTGCCCCAAGTGTCAGGGTGTCCTGGCTAATGCCCAGACATCGACCTGCTGAACGCTGCCCCTTTTTAATAGCCGTGATATCTCAGCAACCGTCTCACCAGTGGTGATGACATCATCAATCAGTGCAACGCTTTTGATGTTGAGTGGTTGGGTTAGTGTGAAGGCGTGTTTAATATTTTTCCGCCGATCGGTGTAGTTGAGTTCACTCTGATGCTCAGTGTCGCGATGACGCTGTAGAGATTGAAAATCAATAGGGATGCCAAACCGTTTACTGAGCAGGTGAGCAATCTCTAACGATTGGTTGTAACCGCGCTCACGCAGTCGGTTTTTGTGTAGTGGCACAGGCAGGAGTAGCTCTGGTCTGTGGTCAATATGCTCTTCTAAAAAATCGGCCAAAATTTGAGTGAGCAGCTTGCCATACTCAAGCCTGTTCCTGAATTTAAAGCCACTAATCAATGGAGCGACCTCTCTTTCATACTTAAGAGGTGCAAGGGTACGGTCAAAATGAGGATGGCTCTTCTGGCATTTGCCACAAAGAGTGCCGCTTGAGGTGAGGTCAGGCAGGGGTAGTGCGCAGCCAAGGCAGGCGTGTCTGTTCCACGGTAGATCGTCAAGGCAGCCTTGACAGATACCTCTATCTCCCATGCCGACTGCATCACACAGCATACAGTGCGGTGTAAAAAATGCTGGTGTTGATTGACGGCTCATTTTATTGAGTCATCAATTCCACCTCTTTAGGAGGTGGAATTGATCTGATGGGTTAGCTTACAATCCCGCTTCGCGAATAAACCTATCTGCTTCCTGGATTGATTTTTCCATATCTTTAACCAGTACTGCGATATTTGATTCAACAGAACGCAGCTCTTTTTGCAGTGACATAATGGCCTTGGCATTGAGGTTGTGTTTCAGGTAGAGCACTTGGTCTTTAAATGCTTTAAGTACGGGGCCCATCTTTTTTTCAGCTCGCCGCATCGCGGTAATCAATTTTTTATAACGGCTGCGAGTATTGTGCAGTTTCTCTTTGCTGTCTCGCTTGAATGATGCATTGCTGTATTCTTTCAGCTCGTCTTGCCACTCTTCAAATAGTGCTTCAGCAACAGATTCCACAGAGTCTATCCGGCTGCGTACATCATCGGCGGCTTCTTCGCTGTTTTCATACTCTTCATTCAGCTGTTTGTATTTATCTTCCAGTTTGCCGCCTTTAAAATTCAGAACGCTGGAAAACTTTTCCAATGCAGATTTAAACTGTTCCTTCCCCTCTTGCTGGGAATTGCGTGCCTTGCCAACGCGCTCCACCAGAATGTCACGTTTGTGATAGCCCGCTTTTTCCAGTGTAGAGTAGTAGACGGATTGGCATCCGCCAAGGATAAAAATAAGGCCTATCAGTAGCAGCCCTGTTTTTGCGGTATTCTGTTTTATGATGTGCATGGCAGATGGTTTCCGGTAGTGTTTTACTGATTATTCTTGGGTGGGTTTAGCCGTGTTTCGTGGCACCGACGATATTTATCAGTGCGTTTATCCTGAAGGTGGTGGCGATTATAGCGGGAAAAATCTTTTCTGTTAATTGCTGTGAATAATCTTAAGTGAGTCTTTGATCTCATAATACAAAACGGGACATCCCAGTCACCCTTTTGCAATCGATTTTCGGCAGCCTATTATGCCCAGGACGTCCTGGACACTAGCTCTACGCTCCAATTTCGCTCTGCTCGTTGCAGCTACGTGCTAGCTCCCAACATGATTCGATGCTGTGTTTGGTGCCTATTTCGTATCCCCTCTGGGATGGGTATACGGTGCGTGGGGGCTTAACCGCCTTCCCATGGCGGTCAGCGGGTGAAGGTGAATGGGTAAAACTGATCAAAAATAATTCTGATTGGCTAGGTATTTATGTGTCAAAGTACGAATCGAAAGTTCATGACCAAGTGAAAGCCGCCGGAGAAATATGGCGCTCACGACAACAGCTATTGGGAACTACTCTATGGACTGATAGTTGAGGATAAATCATTGAAGAATAAGGCCAGCCTCACATATATAGGTGCTTGAATAGTACACGTAAATATTATTCTCTATATATAGAGACATTTGGCAGTAAGATACTGCGGAATATTACATGTTATGTAGTTATAAAGAGATATTGCTTGTAGCAATAGAGGATAAATATTATGGATATTGTTATACCTATTGTGTTTCCTGATTATAAGGTAGCTATTGAGGTAGAAAAAACAAAGGTTGATGTTTTTCCTTGGGTTGATTTTGATAATTTTACAATCCCTAAATACAGCGATAAAATATCGAACCTTGGTCATGCAGGAGTTCTATTCATAAATGGAAAGACAGGAACAACTAAGTATTATGAATACGGAAGATATGACCCGCAAAATATAGGTTTAGTAATAAAAGTTAGAAATTTGCCAGATGTCCAGATTTTGAATGGAAGCATTGTCATTGAGTCATTAAAGAAACCCCTTGCCTTTATATCAAGGGTATCCGGCCAATCTGGAAGAATTCAGGGTGTTTACATTGAAGTGGAAAATAAATTCAAGGCTATGTTAGAGTTCGCTAATTTAAAAAAGATGCAAAATGGTAATCCAAAACGTATTCCATATGATATTTGGTCAAACAGTTGCATTCATTTTGTCAAAGCTATTGTAGCCAAGGCTGGTGTATCAGCGCCATGGATGATTGATCCAAGGCCAAATTCATACATAGGTGAGTTTAGAGATGAATTTAGTGATCTAGATTATTCAGGTAATGTACTAATTATCGAAAATATGGGTAAATATTAGATGATTAAAATCCACAAATATTCATTTTTACTGCTTATCAGTTTATGTTGTTTATCAATTCTTACAAGCTGTGAGCAGGTTGAGCCAGAGTTTATTGAGCCATCAAGACCATCAAGCGCTCCTCATAATTCGGTATGGGTTGGAGGTATTGATGGGGGGGTATTTATTTCAATTAGTAAACAAAAAAGGATGAATCAAAGTACATATTTAAGTGAAATATATTATGTTTCAGGTGATTTATCTTTTAAGGGAGTGATGCAAATTTTTCCCAAAAACTCAAAATTTGATGATTTTGATAATCCTGAAGCATATCAAGGATGGGATGGAGATACGCTATATTTATCCAAAAGTAGATATTTAAAAGTAATTGAGTAGTCGGTTGGTACCAAGCGTTATGCTTTGAAAACGAAATAATATGGGTAATCTGAAAAGAACGAGCACAGAAGCGAACCACAATCTGAACCGTTTGTTGGACAAGCTCGACAATCTCGCGCCGAGCTACATTCACTATAAAAATATCTTTTTGGGGTTTATTGGTTCCGATGCTAAGGGAGAATCACGAGCGGAAGCCCCGTGGAGTGATCGAGTACCAATGCGGAACACAGGGGCGGAGTCATTCGTAGTAGCGTTGAAGGCACTGTAATGGTGTTGAGAAGAGAGTCTCGCAATACAAAAGGATCAGCTTCTGCCGTCAAAAACGGTCAGCGAAGGGATGGCATCGTCCAGTTAGAACTCAGCCTGTCAACCAGAGATGGGCGGAACGCCAATGAACAAGGCGTTAGATTTTTCAGTAAAATTAAACATTAATTTTAAGGAGAAACAATGAACATACTAATTACTGGTGGCACTGGTTTTATTGGTTCTACTCTTTGTTCTCATTTATTAGAAGAAAACAATAAAATTGTGGTGCTTAGTAGGCATCCTGAAAAAATCAAGCCCCCCATTAAAGCAATTTCCGACTTAAATGATCTAAAAGATAGTGATATATTTGATGTTGTAGTTAATTTATCAGGTGAACCTATTGCGAACAAACGGTGGAGTGACAAGCAGAAAAATAAAATTATTAGTAGTCGCATTGATATTACAAAAAAACTTATTTTTTACTTTGAAAAATTAGAAAGCAAACCTAAATTATTTATTAGTGGCTCAGCTATCGGTTACTATGGTATTGATAAAACAGATAATGTTATCGAAGAAAAAGAGAAGGGGGACAATAGTTTTTCTAGTGAGTTATGTCAAAAGTGGGAAGCCGTTGCTTTAGAAGCAGAAAAACTTGGAATTCGTACTTGTTTGCTGCGAACAGGGGTTGTTTTGGGTAAAAATGGAGGGGCATTAAGCAAAATGTTACTCCCTTTTAAATTGTGTCTTGGAGGAAAAATAGGTCATGGTAAACAATGGATGTCTTGGATTCATATTGATGATTTAGTTGGAATTATTTTATATTGTATAAATCATGATAATTTAAAAGGAGCTGTTAATGGAACATCACCTAACCCTGTGACAAATCAAGTGTTTACTAAAACTCTTGGTGTAATCTTAAAACGACCAACTATTTTTCCAATGCCTGCAATAGTTGTGAAACTATTAATGGGGGAAATGGGGGAAGAGCTATTATTGGCAGGTAAGAAAATTATACCCAAAAAGGCTTTAGGTGCAGGCTATACTTTTAAGTATAAAACACTAGAAGAAGCTTTAATAAATATCTTGGATTCAACTCGCTAGTGGTTAGTTTTCTGGAGGATTACCGTAACATCTTTTTTAAGACGGCCTCTTTTCTCTCTAATGGAAAACCTATTTCATACGTTCTCTGCCACCCTCATGGTGATTATTGAAATCCAATTTCGATTGGATGACAACTATCCTGACAGAGGGGGAACCAGCCAAATGACCGGAGTTGTCGAACCGATCAGGCCGGATCGAAGCTATCCGCGCAACAGTAAGATCACAAAAATTTCAGGGGTTTCATGGCTGTTACAAGCGTACTCGTTGAGGGGGAGCTTAAGTTAATGGCATTGTGGTCTAGCTTTATCGCTTACGCCTCAAGCGTGTTGAGAGGGGCACTTATAAGTTGCGGCATCTGCTTGTTTAAAAACTACACTCCTAATCACTTTACTTCATCTAGAATATGGATGTTGTCGAACAATATTTCTCTTCATCACATTCTATAGCGCACCGTAGGGTGTTAGAGTTCTGTTTTGAGTATTGACTAAATATATTTGGATTATTGAGATGTTAAAGGTTGGAGTTGTTGGTGGAACAGGGTACACCGGAGTGGAGTTGCTGCGGCTTTTGGTGAAACATCCCCATGTTGTGGTGCAGGTTGTCACCTCTCGTGCCGAAGCTGGCACGCCTGTATCACAGCTCTACCCCAATCTGCGTGGTCACCTTGATCTCAACTTTAGTGAGCCAAATATTGAGCTTTTATCCGCTTGTGATCTTGTCCTCTTTGCTACTCCAAATGGTACGGCAATGAAGATGGTGCCACAGCTGCTTGATGCAGGTGTTCGGGTGATTGATCTTGCTGCTGATTTCCGTATCAGTGATGTTGATGAGTGGCAAAAGTGGTATGGCATGACTCATGTCTGCCCAGCCTTGTTAGAGGAGGCGGTTTACGGCTTGCCCGAGGTGAATCGTGAGGCTGTGAAACAGGCACGGTTGGTGGCTAACCCTGGCTGCTATCCTACAGCCGTAATGCTGGGTTTTCTGCCGTTGGTTGAAGCGGGACTTATTGAGGTTGAACAGCTGATTGCCGATGCTAAATCAGGCGTTAGTGGGGCAGGGCGAGGTGCGAGTGTCGGCATGTTGATGGGTGAGTGCGGTGAGAGCTTCAAGGCCTACGGCATCCCAGGCCACCGCCACTTACCCGAGATTAAACAGGGTTTGGCACGAGCAGCTGGAAAGCCTGTTAGTCTCACTTTTGTACCCCATTTACTACCGATGATTCGTGGTATTGAGACAACCCTCTACAGTCAGTTGAAAGGGGATGTTGATCTACAAGCACTGTTTGAGTCGCGCTATAAAGATGAACCTTTTGTTGATGTGATGCCTGCTGGATCACATCCAGAGACGCGTAGTGTTCGTGGTGTAAATAGTTGTCGTATTGCTGTTTTTAGGCCGCAGGATAGCAACACCGTTGTGGTCTCCAGTGTGATCGATAATTTAGTGAAAGGAGCCGCGGGGCAAGCGGTGCAGAATATGAATTTAATGTTTGACCTGGATGAGCGGGCTGGTCTTGATGCGGTGGCTCTGCTGCCTTAATTGAGTCGTCATCATGGTTGTGAAAAAAACATTTAGCTCACCGGCTATTTTTCAGCACAATATACCGCGGCTACTGTTGCTTGCTTTGGTTGGTTTAGTATTGCTCGGCCTGGCTGCTGTTCTCAGTTATCTATATGGCAGAAGTGTTGAGAGGGCTGGTATGGCCCCTATCGGGCAGGTGGTTGATCTACAGCGCCAATTAGAGTTGGTAGAAGATGAACGCGCTGAGTTGCATAAGCGCATAACTAAACAGGCGCGTAGCCGCCTCCTTGATCAAGAGCTGGTTAAAGCAGCAAAAGTGCAGCAGAAATTGCTACAGGAAGAGCGCTCTTCGATGGAGGAAGAGCTCGCCTTCTTGCGTAAT
Source organism: Sedimenticola sp. (assembly GCA_027068675.1). Lineage (GTDB taxonomy): Bacteria > Pseudomonadota > Gammaproteobacteria > Chromatiales > Chromatiaceae > JAKITT01. The sequence goes on along the minus strand of JAMOMH010000301.1, from coordinate 12,282 downwards.
ATTGTCTCGACAGATAAACAGAAAAAAGGCTTAAAAATTCAGAATTTTCGTCTTGAGAAGGATCTGGAGGAGGGTGATTACCGCTACCGTTTTTCAGTAAGCCAAGTGTTGAAGGACTCCACAACGGTTATCGGGCGTATCTACCTGAGTGTTGTTGGGCTGCAAGATGGCAAAAAGAGAATACTAAAACTTGAGGCGCTGGCTGAAGATAAGATGAGCAGTATTAAGATGCGTTTTCGGTACTTTCAAGAGGTGGATGAGATCATACATCTACCAGAAGGGTTTGTGGCAGATGAACTTACCCTAGAGATTAAACCAAAAAATAGAGGTGTAGCTCCGCTTACGGAAACTTTTGAGTGGCGTTTAAGCGATACCTGATTAACTAAAAATGGTGCCTCTGAGTACAGGGGCTTTCAAATGATTGAGGAGAGAAATGGTGATGTTTAAGCGGCTCCGAGCACCTAGAATCACAACAGTAATTGGCAAGGAAACTCAGATAACGGGTGATCTTCACTTTACAGGCGGCCTGCATATAGATGGCAGTGTATGTGGTGATATCTCCGCAACGGCAGATGATCTTGCAACTCTAACGGTGAGTGAAGAGGGTAAAATTGAAGGTGATGTACGAGTTGCCAATATACTGCTCAATGGCACGGTTATTGGTGATATCTATGGCAGTGAACGTGTAGAGCTGGCTGAAAAGGCAAAAGTGACAGGTACGGTCTATTACAATTTGTTGGAGATGGCGATTGGTGCCGAGGTGAATGGAAAACTAACGCATAGTGATGATCTACAGCAGCGTCGCCTCGGTTTTGATCGTGAAGAAGGGGTTGAGGGGGATGAGGAGTCATCCAGCGAGGAGCTGGCCGCAGAGAATAGCTAAAGAAGCTCTGAACAAGTCATGATTGTTTTATACGGGCTAAATTTTAGCTGAGCTTTAGCGAACCTTATACTTTAGTGCAGACAGATTTGTTCAGAATTTCCCTAAGGTTTTTTTACTCAATAAAATTGGTCAAATATGCCTAAAAAGTTACCCACAGAATCTGTGCATAACTTTGTTGATAAATCTTGAATAGTCATTGCCAAGCCGCAGTAGCAGTAGATGGCTGCTAAATTGTATAAAAAATATACGATCTATTTATATATTATAAATTACAATGAGTTACATATTCGTTCTTCTGGGCATTGATATTCTGTTGACACGAAGATGTAGGTTAAGTAGGGATTTTTTTGTTGTGTGTATAACAAGTCATTAGATGAAACTCTTTAGCTTTCGCAACCTACGGATTTTGCTATTAATTATTCTGCTGCTGGTGGTTGCCATCAAAGCGCAAGAGCAGCGTCTCGCATCGACAGATTGGATTGAGCCGTTGGATGTCATCATCTACCCCATCAATGGTGATGGTGATGCAAAAACGACCGCCTATATTGAGCAGCTCACAATAAAAAACTTTGTTGCAATCGATGATTTTATGGCGCAACAGGGGCGGCGCTACCAATTGATGGTGGAGAGGCCAACTCAAACCCGCCTGGGCCAACAGATTGATGAGCGCCCACCTAACTCACCAAAGCCTGGGTCTAACCCTGTTGAGATACTGATTTGGAGCCTTAAATTGCGCTATTGGGCTTGGCAGATCACGCCGGATAATGACTCAGCGCTTGACTCTGTTCAGCTCTTTGTAATCTACCAACAGGGGTTAGATGGCCAGCCACTGAAGCACTCTCTTGGCATGCAGAAGGGACTATTGGGTGTGATCAATGCCTATGCGAGGCCTACTCAGAATAAGCAGAACAATATTGTGATCACTCATGAGCTGCTGCACACGGTGGGGGCGCTGGATAAATATGATCAATATGGCAACCCCATCTATCCACAAGGGTTTGCTAAACCCGATAAAGAGCCGAGATACCCCCAATACCGCGCAGAGATTATGGCGGGGCGGTTGGCAGTTGATCAAGGGGAGTCAAAGATGCCATCAAGCCTGAATGTTTGTCTCATTGGTGAGCAGACAGCGCGAGAGATTCAGTGGCTGGTTGATGAGGAGTAATTAATGGCAGTGCAGAGAGCTTTACAGGCTGATGTGCCTATTCTCGGTTTTGCCGCTTATAGCGGCACGGGTAAAACGACAACACTTAAAAAACTGTTGCCACACCTGACGGCTGCTGGTCTACGCATCGGCATGATTAAACACTCCCACCATAAAGTTGAAATTGATAAGCCAGGCAAAGATAGCTATGAGCTGCGTAAAGCTGGGGCTTGTCAGATGGTACTCGCTGCACATAAATGCTGGGCGCTGATGGTTGAGAAGGCGGAGCCGAATGAACCGATACTACAGGAGATGGTTGATGCGCTGCATCAAGAGCAGCTTGATCTGATTCTTGTTGAAGGGTTTCGTCATGAAGCTTTTCCAAAGATTGAGCTACACCGTCCAGTGATGGGGCGACCTGTACTCTATGCTGAGGATAGCTCGATCATCGCCGTAGCGACTGATGATGTACTACCTGTTGAGACGACACTGACGCTGCTTGATATCAATGATACTCCGGCACTAGCCAGCTTTGTACTCAACTATGTAGAGCAACACTCTTAATCTGAGCGTAGATCTCACACCCTTCGCGCAGTGCAAGTCTGTCGGCGGATTTTTGGGTGATGCGTGATAGCAGAGGCGAACCAGCGGCATCCATCGAGACAATTACACGGCTCTGACCCTGTGGCGTGATGCCCGTAATGCGACACTTCACTACGTTTAATACACTGCTCTCTAGCGGTGGTTGTAGTGCCAAACTGACATCTTTAGCGTGGATGCGGATACGGATCTCACTGCCAATGGGTTGGTTGACCTGACCAACAGTGATTGTACCGCCACTAAAGCTCAATTCACTCAATAGATAGTGCTCATCCTGAGCCGTTAAGGTTGTCTTGATCAGCGCGCCAGCATCCTCATCCTGTGCAATGGGGAGGCTGGAGTCAGCGAGTAATATCTCAATTGGCCCACTCTTAATAATCTCCCCTTGATCCATCAACAGTAGGTGATCAGCGATCTGTACCAGCTCTTCCAAATCATGAGTGACATAGAGGATTGGGATTTTTGCCTCAGCATGTAGTCGCTCAAGATAGGGCATGATCTCCCGCTTACGCTGCCGATCCAATGCAGCCATCGGCTCATCCATCAATAATAGTTGCGGGCTATTTAGCAGGGCACGACCAATTGCCACTCGCTGCTTCTCACCCCCAGAGAGTTGATGAGGGTAGCGCTTTAATAGTGGCGCTAAACCAAGACTCTCGATTACCTGTGGTGGGTTGTGCCGCCGATCTTTCTCAGCAGTACGCTGCCAGCCAAAAAGTAGATTCTGCTCAGTCCGCAGATGAGGGAATAGAGCGGTCTCCTGGAAGACATAACCAATGGCTCGCTGATGGATTGGAAGATTGATACCTTGGGCTGAATGGAGCCACTGTTGCTCGCCCACCACTAGCTCACCCTCAACCTCTGGTTCTAATCCGGCAAGCGCCCGTAAGAGCGTTGTTTTACCTGAACCCGAGCGACCAAAGAGAGCTGTAACACCCTGGCCTGGAATCGTGGCAGATGCGTTGAGGCTAAACTCCTTACGCACCACCTTAAACTGAAAATGGATCGCTTGGCTCATCGGTACCTCCCATTGAGAGGGCTTTGGCGATTCAGGCCGTAGACCAAGATCAAAACAACCAGTGAGAAAACCAACAGTCCGCCAGAGAGTATATGGGCATTGGCATATTCAAGTGATTCAACATGGTCATAGATAGCAATTGACAACACCTGTGTCTCACCCGGGATGTTGCCACCAATCATTAGCACAACGCCAAACTCACCAATAGTATGAGCAAAACCAAGAGTGGCTGCGGTGATAAACCCAGGTTTAGCCAGTGGCACGACTAAAGTAAAGAAACAGTTCAGTGGTGAGGCGCGTAGTGTGCTTGCCGCCTCAAGGTAGTGATTGCCGATATTGGTAAAGGCAATTTGCAGTGGCTGCACCACAAATGGCAGAGAGTAGAGTACAGAACCGATCACCAGTCCTGAGAAGGAAAAGGCGAGTGTCTCTCCTCCCACACTTTGCCACAGTGCACCGATAGGGCCATCAGGTGCCAACATGATGAGTAAATAGAATCCGAGTACGGTGGGTGGTAAGACAAGAGGGATCGCTACCAATGCCTCAATCAATACTTTAGTTTTGCACTGAGTGCGTGAGAGCCACCAAGCAAGAGGTGTACCCAACAGTAATAGAATCACTGTTGTTGTCAGGGCAAGCCGTAATGTGACCCAGAGTGCCCCTATATCTGCCTCGCTCACCTCTTCTCCTCAATGGCATAACCACTTTCACGGATGATTTTTTCTCCCATATCAGAGCGAAGAAAAGCAAGAAAACTCAGTGCAGCACTCTTCTCAGCTGCACGGTTGAGAAGCACCACCTGCTGTTTTATAGGGGCATAATATATGGTTGGTATCAGCCAAACTAACTCATCCTGGGCAACGGTATGAGCTTGTGAGAGTGCGATAAAACCACCACTCACCGCACCTGAGGCGACAAACTGGAATGTCTGGCTGATATTCTCACCCCGCACCCTCTTTATGCTTGATGGCTGCCAAAGCCCCAACTCTTGTAATACAGTTTGAGCTGCCAAACCATAAGGCGCTGTTTTAGGATTAGCGATGGCTATTCTCTTAAAAGCACCAGACTTTAGCAGCGCCACTGCATCGCTATCGGATGCATGCTTAGGGCTCCAGAAAACCAGCTGCCCCATCGCATAGGTCGATAGGCTACCGCTAACGGCCTTACCCTCCTGCACCAAGCGTGCTGGTCGAGCCTCGTCAGCTGCTAGAAAAAGATCAAAAGGTGCTCCATGAACAATCTGAGCATAGAGCTTACCTGTCGATGCACTACTGATACGCAGAGTGTGCCCACTCTGCTGCTCAAATGAACTAGCAAGCTGCCGTAATGTAGTGATGAAATTACTGGCAACCGCCACGTTAACTTGATCGGCTAACGCCTTGTTTGTCATGAACAGGCTGAGGAGTGCGATGCTAATGAGAGAGTATCTCTTAGCGTGGTGTAACGTGTTTGCCATCCTCATCAGTCTCAAAGTCGCCAGTTGATAGAAGTGCTGAATGATAACTGAATCTACCCGCACTCACCCGTACTACTCTCCTTTTTAAAATTAAAGGCAAAGAGAGGTGGGCCTGTGACTGACCTACAGGATGGAGATTTCAGTTGACAAGATATGGTAAAAACCGCAAAATCCGCCCTCCAACAAAGCGCCCGTAGCTCAGCTGGATAGAGTACCTGGCTACGAACCAGGTGGTCGGAGGTTCGAATCCTTCCGGGCGCGCCATATTAAGCAGTAAAATCAAGCGGTTGCAGCTATTGCTGTAGCCGTTTTTTGTTTCAGTAAAAGCAAGTGTGTGAGTTATCTCTACAAACCCTCTCTGCAGCTTCGATTAAATAAAAAAGTTCTTAGCAAGGTGTCCAGTTTTACTAGACCAGAACAGATGATGCCGGTACGTACTGCTGCGTGGGTAAGATCACATGAGAGCGGTCTCTACGACATGCAGGATGTACTAAACTTAAGGTGATATGAGCCCCTTAAGGAAGCTTGGAGCAAGTCATGATTGTTTTTGAAATTGCCCCAATTTCATCTCAGCCTAAATTTTAGCTGAGCTTTAGCGAACCTTAAAAACGCTACTTTTGCCAGCGATTAATTTTCGGAAGAATTCTCTTGCAAATGGAACTTTCACCGTCACATGCCACTCTTAAATCTGGTATCTAGCCTGTAATGTCGATATTTCTTCTGCTAGACTAACCCATTATCGCTTGGAAACAGTCTCTACATTAAATGATCAAACGCCTCATCATCACATGGCTTGTCATCACTATCCTGGGTTACGGGATGGTGGTTGCTGCTGATGCGCATTATGGAGAATCAGCCGTTGATCATGTGATGCTGCTGAGTGACACCCCCGATGATCTACACAATCTGTCGACCTACGACCATTGCAGTCACGGATCCTTTCATTTGATCGGGTTGAATTTCAGTACAATTAAACTCCCAGCACTTAGCACTCTTGCGTTAAAGAGTGCTTATCTGGCCAGTTGGAACTCTTTTCTCACCCCCCCTCCTGCACGTCCTCCAAAAGCCTAAGTCTCATCTGCTGTTTGCACCACTGAATTTTGCCAGTGGTTTTGTGTTCGTCTGAACCTGTGAGACCTTTGTTATGTCTTTTTTTACCTGCTTACGTGCAGGCCTCTGTGCCTGCCTTGTGGTCAGTGCCACGGCTGCCTGGTCATCTGATACCCCATCTGGAGTTCAATCTCCACCTGTTGGAAATGTCACTAATCTTAGCCAATTTATAAACAGAATCCTGGATCGAAACCCAGAGATTCAGGCGGCACAGGCTGCAATTGATGCCGCCCGCGCCCGAGTGCAGGGTGCTGACTTACCCATTTACAACCCCGAACTAGAGCTGGAAGGGGCAAAAACGGCGCATACTGATTTCTATGATGTCGGGGTTGGTCTGAGTCAAACTATTGATATACATGACAAACGTGGCGCACAAGAGCAGGTGATCCAGGCCGAATTAGAGGCTACTCGATCTGCACTCAGTGCACTGAGGCAGACAAAGGCGGTTGCGTTGCTGGATGCTATGGTTCGTATCCTGAATAGCAGCGAGATTACTTTGTTGGCCAAGCAGCGTTTTCAGTTACTGGAGCGATTCCAGGCTCTTGCTGAGCAGCGCCACAGTGCGGGTGATATACCGCTGATCAAAGTGAAGCTGACCCGCTTGGCTGTCGCAGAAGCGGCAATGGCTCACGCTCAGGCTGGAGGAGAGCTGGTGGAGGCGAAGGGCGACTTTTTTACCCTGGCCGGTGAACCAGCGCCAAAAGAGCTTCACCTGCCCGCTACCCTTCCTGCCCACCTGCCAGATCAGAGTAGTGAGCAGCTTGCCAGTACTCACCCCAGCGTTCGCCAGGTTCACCTCTTGGCACTGGCTGCTCGGGTGCAGATCAATGCTTCGGATCGAACACGTAAGGCTGACCCTACGCTGGGGCTAATGGTTGGACGTGAAGATGAGGCGAATAAGCTCACACTCTCTTTCTCAATGCCGCTGCAAGTTCGGAACAATTTTCGTAGCAACGTCACGATTGCCCGCAGTGAGGCACTACAGGCAGAACAGGAGGCGCAGCAGGTCTACCGAACCACTCTGGCACAGTTGCAAACTGCTCGAGAGCGCTACACCCTGGTATCCAGAGCTTGGCACGTATGGGTCTCACGCGGTCAGAGCAGCCTAAAAAAACAATCTCAACTATTAGAACAACTCTGGCAGGCTGGTGAATTGGAGACGACAGAGTATCTGGTACAGCTCCAGCAGATGTTGGATACCCGCATCGCTGGGGCTGAGCTGCACGGTGCCATGTGGCGCGCCTGGATTAAATGGCAAGCGGCTACTGGCCGAGTGTTTGAGTGGATTAGCAACCCCGTTATCAGCATGCCTGATGTAACTGCCACATCCACCGACTAAACAGAAGGAGTAATAGCAACATGAATAAAAAAATTACCACACTCATTTTTTGCAGCCTGCTTGCTTCTCTGTCCGGCTGGGCAGTTGCTGAGGAAGAGCATGATCATAATGACAAACATGAGCCAGCCCATAAACAACATACAGAGGAACAGAGTCATGACCATGCTAGTAATGAGATGGGGCATGACAAAGAGGTAACGCTTGATGATTTCTCAGATATTGATTTTGAAGAAGAGAATCATGATGACCACGGAGGGCACGGTGATCATGGTGAGGAGGCAACGGATGCTGAGCTGAATGAGACCCAACGCCGCATAGCGGGGATTGAAACCACGGTGGTTAAACGGCAGACGCTGGGTGAGGCGGTCACGGCGCCTGGTGAAGTGGTGCTCAACGCCTACCGTACCACCAAAGTTACACCCCGTATTCCGGCTCAAGTGATGGAACGCCTGGTTCGTCTTGGCGATCACGTTAAAAAGGGAGAGCCGTTGGTGATGCTTTCCAGTGTCGAGATGGCTGAGGCACAGGGGGCATTGTTGGAAACAAACATTGAGCTGAGTCGCGTCAAGAAATTGGGCCGCAAAGTGGTTTCAGAAAGGCGTTTTACCTCAGCTCAAATTGCCTACCAACAGGCCTATGCCACGGTTCGTGCCTATGGCATGACGACGGTGCAGATCAAGAGGCTGCTAAAACAGGGAGATGCCACCAAGGCCACGGGAGAATTTGCACTGTTATCCTTTCAAAATGGCACGGTTATTAGTGATGAATTTATTGTTGGTGAGCTTATTGAACCCGGCACGGTACTGTTTGAGATCAGCGATGAGTCTCTGCTCTGGGTCGAGGCGCGTCTGACCCCAGAAGCGGCAGCCAATATTGCCATTGGTGCAGCGGTGAAAATCAATGTTGGTGACCGCTGGTTGACAGGAACAGTGGCTCAAGCCAGCCATACACTGGATGCGATCACCCGTACTCTGGCGGTGCATGTGGAAGTTGCCAATCCAAATGACCAGATTCACCCTGGCGAATTTGTCTCTGTGGTTATTGAAGGCAACCGGAAGCAGTCGGGCATCGTGGTGCCTGTGGAGGCTGTTTTGCGCTCTGCGGATGGAGATTGGCAGCTGTTTGTTGAGTCTGCTCCTGGCCGCTTTGAGCCAAAGGAGGTGGAGGTGTTACGCACAGTGGGTGACCGGATGCTGATTCAAGGTATTGCCGAAGGCACCACCATCGTTAGCAAAGGTGCTTTTTTCGTTCAGTCTGAAATGGCCAAGGGCGGCTTTGATCCGCACAACCACTAATTGAACAAGTAGGAGTGGTGCCTCTGCTGTGAATAGTGCGGCAGGGCAGTGCTCCTGCGAAGGAACCAAATTATGTTGAATCGTATAATAGACTGGTCAGTTACCAACCGGTTATTGGTGGTCATTGCCCTGCTGGCGTTAATTGTGTCAGCCACTTTAATCATCCCCCGCCTGAATCTGGATGCTTTTCCAGATGTCACCAATGTGCAGGTCTCCATCAACACCGAAGCCCCCGGACTGGCCTCGGAAGAGGTTGAACAGCTGATTACCTTCCCCATTGAAGCGGTGATGTACGCGCTGCCTGATGTGGAGGAGGTTCGTTCCATCTCCAAGACCGGTCTCTCCGGTATCACGGTGGTATTCAAAGAGGGGATGGATATCTACTTCGCCCGCCAGTTGGTATTCGAGCGGTTGCAATCGGCAAAAGAGCTTATTCCTGAAGGCGTGGGTACCCCTGAAATAGGCCCCAATACATCCGGGCTGGGGCAGATCTATCAATACCTGCTGTTGGCAGATACCGACTCTGGTTATGACGCTATGGCGTTGCGCAGTCTCAATGACTGGGTGGTTAAGTTGTTGCTGATGCCGGTAGAAGGGGTGACCGATGTACTCGCCTTTGGTGGTGATGTCAGACAATACCAGGTCAATCTAAACCCATCACGCCTGCTGGCCTATGGCTTAAATCAGCAGGATGTTGTCGATGCCTTGGAAAATAATAATTCCAATGCCGGCGGCTGGTATATGAACCGTGGCCAGGAGCAGTTGGTCATACGTGGCGTGGGGTGGTTGAGCCATGATGAGCAGGGGCTAGAGGAGCTGCGCCAGATTCCACTTAAAACGGTAGACGGCATCGTAGTGACAGTGGCACAGGTAGCCACCGTGAGGCTGGGCAGTGAAATCCGTCAAGGGGCCGTGACCATGACGCGCCGGAATGCCCAGGGTGGCATTGAGGTATTGGGTGAAGTGGTTGCCGGTATTGTGTTGAAGCGTATGGGGGCCAATACTAAAGCCACCATTGATGGCATCAATAGCCGTGTTGCACTGATTCAACAGGCGTTGCCGGAAGGGGTGCGTTTTGAGGCCTATTACGATCAGGCTGATTTAATTACTCAGGCAGTAAAAACAGTAGTGGATGCGCTGTTGCTGGCCTTTGTCTTCATTGTGGTTGTACTGGCGCTGTTCCTGATGAATCTGCGTGCAACCTTCTTGGTATTGATCTCCATCCCCATCTCCATCGGCATTGCCCTGATGATTATGGCCTGGTTTGGACTCTCCGCCAATCTGATGTCACTGGGTGGTATTGCTGTTGCCATTGGCATGCTGGTGGATGGCTCGGTGGTGATGGTGGACAATATGTTCAAACATCTCTCTCACCCCGATGCAGAGCATGACCCGGAAGTTCAGGTGCGTGTTGGCGCTGAGGATGCCGATCCCCATGACGTCACCCATGACCGACAGGGTATTGAGCTACGACTACAAGAGGCTGGCAAAGAGGTGGTGCGGCCGATATTTTTTGCCGCAGCGATCATCTTGGTGGTCTTTATGCCGCTGTTCAGCTTTGAAGGGGTAGAGGCGAAACTGTTTCAACCGATGGCAGTCAGTATCATGCTGGCCATTGTTGCGGCAGTCTTTGTAGCGCTTATTATTGTACCTGCCCTGGCCAGCTACCTGTTTCGGCGTGGTGTGAGGGAGAGAGAGAGTTTTGTCCTGAAACCCTTGGATAAGCTCTACCGATGGGGCTTGAAATTGGCGCTGCGGTTACCCGCATTGGTCATTGGCTGTGCTGTGATCCTGGTAGTGGCAGCGCTTGCTGTGCTGCCTCAGCTCGGTACAGAATTTGTCCCCGAGTTGGAAGAGGGCACTATCAATCTGCGCATCACACTAGCTCCCTCATCCAGCCTGGAGACTACCCTTGAGGTGGCCCCCAAGCTGGAGGCGATGCTACTGGAGTTTCCCGAAGTGACCTACGCTCTGAGTAGAATTGGTCGCCCGGAGATTGGTGGTGACCCAGAGCCGGTCAACAACATTGAGATCTACATCGGCCTGAAGCCGGTGGCTGAATGGACCAGCGCAACCAACCGGCAGGCGCTACAAGAGTTGATGGAGATAAAGCTGGAGCAGCACCCTGGCCTACTGTTGAACTTCTCCCAACCGATTGCAACTCGGGTGGATGAGCTGCTCTCAGGTGTTAAGGCGCAGCTGGCGATCAAACTCTTTGGCCCCGACCTCAAGGTACTGGCAGAGCAGGGCCAGGCTATTGAAAAAGTGGTAAAAGGGGTTGAAGGTGCCAGGGATGTTGCCATGGAGCAGATTGCTGGTGAGGCGCAGTTGGTGGTGCGACCTGACCGAAAACAGCTCTCCCGTTATGGTCTGGCGGTAGGTGATGTGATGGCGGTGGTGCGGGATGGACTGGGCGGGCATGAGGCGGGGCAGATCATCAGCGGCAATGAGCGTTATGATATCTATGTGCGCCTTGATCAAGCCTTTCGCAATAACCCAGATGCCATTGCTGACCTGCGGCTGCAATCCCCCACCGGCTCCTGGGTGCGGCTGGGTGATGTTGCCCAGATCAGCATTGAATCAGGCCCGCCTCAAGTGCGCCGTGATGATGTGCAACGGCGTGTCGTAATCCAGGCCAATGTGCAGGGGCGTGACATGGGCAGCGTGGTGGCTGACATCCGGCAGGCGATTGAAGAGCAGGTGCAGCTGCCGTCGGGTTACTCGGTGGATATCGGCGGTCAGTTTGAAAACCAGCAGCGGGCGCAAAAGCGGCTGAGCATGGTGGTGCCACTCTCACTGGCACTGATTGCGCTGCTGCTCTACTTTGCCTTTAACTCGGTGGGGCAGGCCATGCTTATTCTGGTCAACGTACCCCTTGCCGTCATCGGTGGTGTATTTTCGCTCTATCTTTCAGGGCAATATCTATCGGTGCCCAGTTCCATCGGTTTTATCACGCTGTTTGGTGTGGCAGTACTCAATGGTGTGGTCATGGTGGAGAGCATCAACCAACGCATTGCCGATGGCCTCTCCGTGGATGAAGCTATTTTCAGTGGTGCAACCTCACGTTTGCGTCCGGTATTGATGACGGCCATTACCTCTGCGTTAGGGCTGATTCCGATGATACTCTCAACTGGTGTTGGAGCAGAGATTCAAAGGCCCCTGGCCACGGTGATTGTTGGTGGGTTGATTACGGCCACCTTCCTGACTCTGTTTGTATTGCCAACACTGTTCGCCTGGTTCTCCAAAGGTAAGCTGGCAGATATGCGCTAGAGAAAATAGATAGGGTTAATATCTTCTCGTTCCCACACAAAAATGTGGGAACGAGAAGAGAGGGGTAATGGGTTGGCTGAATATTTACAGGCTATTACCTGTGGAACAAAAGGAGTACAGTAATATGAATAAAAAAATCACTTCCCTCTTCTGCCAGCGGCTGGTAG
>JAMOMH010000300.1 GCA_027068675.1 Sedimenticola sp. | reverse complement strand
TGGGGATCAGGGCGGACTTCCTGGGTCTTGGCAGTATCGGGTTTTGGCATCTTCAAGCTCCTTTCGCCCTGAAATCGATGTTATCTCACAATAGCATGGCTCAGGCTTAGGTTGACACACAGGGCCATATCGCTCAGATATTCGAAGAACTTTCCCTGATAAACGTTCAGCCCGTGAGTATGAAACCCGATTGATTGAGCGTTTCCGGCGTCGGTATGGGCAGAATGCATTGCCAGGAAATAAAACAAATAGGTGACGGGGAATGCTATGGCACACGATAGAAAACTAGTTCTTAGTGGTGTCTCGTTAACTAAGGCGCGTCCCAACAGACACGACATCGAAGTTATGGGGGAAATCATGGATGAACTTGAAAGCCTTCTTGTAACATCTAGGTACTTGGGTGATACACCATTTAGATGGGTCGGCCTTACGCTTCGATATGGTCTCAAAAATGAAGATGATCCGCATTATCAGCGTATCGACAGTAAAGATGGAGAACTGCCGCTGGCCATTGAGTTGGATACATGCGAACTGATAGAGGCTGACCGGGACGAGCTAAAGAGATTGTTCACATTGGCGACGTTAAAAGTGCTGATCCATGCAGGCAAGAAGTACAAGCTTCCTGTCGAGTCGTTAGAAAAACTGCATGATGAATTGCGAGCCAAGGGCTAGTCTGGCCACTTTAACATCCTGCAAGAAACCAGCCAGCGCTCATTTACCGTATCATCGAGAGGTATGGCCTGTTTCTACGCCCCCAGCGTACGCCTGCAAAGCGGCTTCAGGGTGCGTGATGGTGGGTGATTGAGCATTGGCAGCAGCTTTGTTCCTGCAGGAGAATACTAGCGTCATGAACAAAATCAAACAAACGATCCAGCTCTTGCTACTGCTGTTGCTCGCCCAGCTGAGTGTTGTGGCGGGTGCGCAGGAGCGCGTAACCTACATCCACACCGATGCGCTGGGTTCCCCGATCGCAGCCTCCGATGAAGACGGCAACCTCATCTGGCGGGAAAGCTACCAGCCGTACGGAAAGCGGCTGCGCCTGCAAAAAGGATCGG
>JAMOMH010000299.1 GCA_027068675.1 Sedimenticola sp. | reverse complement strand
AAGTTGCTAATACGCTGTTCACCCCCCGTTCGGATAAAGAGGTCTGGATCAGGGAGATCGGAGAAAGAGAGCTGTGATGAGAGGCTCTCTTCGGTGATCAACTCAGGGGCCAACTCACCACGAGCTACCTGCTCTGCAAGCTTTTTAGCTGCCTGTGTAATATCCCATCGCCCACCATAATTGGCGGCAACTTGAAGTACCATACCACTATTTTCAGCAGTTATTTTTTCTACTTTATCAATACGTTGCTGAAGCTTTTTAGAAAGTGCTTTACGGTTTCCAATAATACTCAAACGGACATTATTTCGGTGCAGTTTTTTTGCTTCACGCTGCAATGCCCGCATGAAAAGATCCATAATCAGACTCACCTCAGTCGGTGGGCGATTCCAATTTTCACTACTAAAAGCGAACAGCGTTAAAACTTTTACCCCGCGAGAGATCGCTACCTCAACGATCTCTCGGACAGATTCAACACCCGCCGGATGACCTGCATGGCGTGGCAAATTACGACGTTGCGCCCAGCGACCATTACCATCCATAACGATGGCAACATGACGTGGCCCGCAGAGGCCACTCTCAGAGCTGACCTCACTTTCCTGTTTCTGACTCAAACTTTTTCTCTAACTTAATATGTTTTGGTGACCCATTTAGATGGCCATCAAGTCAACTTCTTTAGTCTCAAGAACGTCATCAATCTCTTTAACGTGTTGATCAGTTAGCTTCTGAATAATCTCTTGGCCGCGTCGCTCATCATCTTCAGAGATCAGCTTCTCTTTAACTAGGCTTTTTAGCTCTTGGTTAGCATCACGGCGAATGTTACGGATCGCAACACGCGCCCCCTCAGCTTCAGCACGTACTACACGGATGAGATCTTTGCGGCGCTCTTCTGTGAGCGGTGGCAGTGGAACACGAATTACATTGCCACGACTACTGGGGTTGAGACCAAGATCAGAACTCATGATCGCCTTCTCAATTGCAGAAACCATCGTCTGCTCCCAAGGAGTAACTGCCAGTGTTCTAGCATCTTCAACACTGACATTACCCACCTGTGATAACGGCACATTTGAGCCATAATAATTGACCTGAATATGATCCAGCAGGCTAGGATGAGCACGGCCCGTTCTGACTTTAACTAGCTCGTTACTCAGCGCAACAACGCTCTTTCCCATGCGTTGTGTGGCATCTTTTTTAATATCATCGATCATTTCAACATTTACTCTCAACCAAGGAACCGATCTCTTCACCCTTCATTAGACGCATAAGAGCCCCAGGTTCATTGATATTCATGATGCGCAACGGCATATTGTTATCGCGACAGAGAACTATCGCTGTCGTATCCATCACCCCAAGCTTCTCGGTGATCGCCCTATCGTATGTCAGGTGGGAATAAAATTCAGCATCAGGGACTTTAACAGGATCTGCGGAGTAAACCCCATCAACCTTAGTAGCCTTGATCAGTATATCAGCCTCTATCTCTATTGCTCGCAAACTAGCCGCTGAGTCAGTTGTGAAATAGGGGTTGCCGGTACCAGCGGTTAAAATAACCACATCACCAGCATCTAGGCTAGTGCGTACTTCCCGCACATTAAAGTCATCACAAACGTCAGGCATACTTAGTGCAGAGAGAGGGCGAGCGGCCACACCTCGTTTAATCAAGGCATCTTTCATTGCCAATCCATTCATCACCGTTGCCAGCATGCCCATATGGTCACCGGTTACTCGATCCAATCCACCTTGAGCGAGACCTGCACCACGGAAGATATTTCCACCGCCAATAACCAGGGCAATTTGTAGCCCTGCATCGACCAACTCCTTAATCTCATCCGCCATACGGCCAATGGTTTCAGGGTCAATACCAAATGCTCCAGGCCCCATTAAGGCTTCACCGCTCAACTTGAGCAGAACACGTTTGTAGATCAGTTCAGACATAGGCTCGCCATTCTATCGTAGTTATTAGGATCATGGAGTGCAGTGCCAATTTTTTATTAAAGCATTAAAGCGGCACCGGTAAAAAAACCAGATCAAAAAAAAGGGCACCAAATGTGCCCTTTCTTCGGCTGCTTAGTCGCCCCGTACTTGGGCCATAACCTCTTCAGCAAAGTTCTCTTCTTTCTTTTCAATCCCTTCACCCACTTCAAAGCGTTTGAAGGAGATCACTTTAGCACCCGCTTTAGCGAGCAGTTTATCAACAGTGATGTCAGGGTCTTTAATGAAAGCTTGACCGACCAGAGTCACCTCAGCCAGATATTTGCGAACACGACCATCAACAATTTTCTCAACAATGTTTTCAGGCTTGCCACTCTCTAGCGCTTGAGCGGTAAAGATCTCACGCTCTTTAGCCAACAGATCAGCAGGAACACCCTCTTCAGATACACAGACAGGATTTGTCGCTGCGACATGCATAGCGATATCTCTGCCCAGCTCTTCAGTACCGCCTTCAAGCTCTACGATAGCGCCGATACGAACACCGTGACGGTAGCTATAGATCGCACCATTTTCAGATTGAATACGGAAAAAACGACGGACATTCATATTCTCGCCAATTTTTGAGATCAGCGCTTCACGAGCCTGATTGACGGTAGCCTCTTCACCATCATGCAGCGACAGATTCATCAGAGCAGCAACATCTGCTACATCACTCTGTAGTGTGCGCTCTGCAACGGCATTAACAAAAGAGATGAAGTTATCCTCTTTTGCTGCAAAATCAGTTTCACAGTTCACTTCAACCAGCACGGCTTGGCCATCGCTATGAGCGACCTGGACAATTCCATCTGCAGCGGTACGGCCCGCTTTTTTCGCGGCTTTAGCTTGACCTGATTTACGCATCATCTCGATCGCAGCTTCAATATCACCAGCAGTCTCAACAAGTGCTTTTTTACATTCCATCATGCCTGAGCCAGTACGCTCACGCAGTTCCTTAACCATAGAGGCTGTAATTGCCATCTCTCTCTACCCCAGAAATATTTTACAAAAATCGCCCGACCGAAGTCTCCCCCGGTCGGGCGAACTGAATAAATATGAGCTCTATTCAGCGGTCTCTACATACTCGTCATTCTGCTTATCGCCAAGATGAGCAGCACTGGTCTTGCCCTCTAGAATGGCAGCAGATGCGCCCTGTACATACAGCTGGATGGCACGAATTGCATCATCATTACCAGGGATGACGTAATCGATGCCATCAGGATTATTGTTGGTATCAACCACACCAATCACTGGGATACCCAATTTTTTGGCCTCTTTAATAGCGATATCTTCATGACCAACATCAATCACGTAGAGCGCATCAGGAACGCCGCCCATATTTTTGATACCACCAAGGCTGCGATCCAGCTTGGTCATTTCACGTTTCAGGCCTAGGGCCTCTTTCTTGTTGAAACGAGTCTCAACACTGCCATCTTCAAACATCGCCTCAAGCTCTTTCAGGCGTTTGATTGACTGTTTGATGGTCTTGAAGTTGGTCAGCATGCCACCCAACCAGCGATGGTTGACGTAAGGCATACCACAACGCTCGGCCTCTTCACGAATCACGTTGCTTGCAGCACGCTTGGTACCAACAAACAGAACGCGACCGCCATTAGCAGCCAAGCTGCCGATGTAGTTCATCGCGTCTTTGAAAAGAGGCAGGGTCTGCTCAAGATTGATGATGTGAATCTTGTTGCGTTGACCGAAGATGTAGGCGCCCATTTTAGGGCTCCAGTAGCGGGTCTGATGACCAAAGTGCACGCCTGCTTCAAGCATTTGGCGCATTGATACTGCACTCATGTTAAATTCTCCAAAATGTATGGGTTAAGACCTCCACACACCCCATAAAACGACCTAAGTCTCCCCAGGCACCCCGTTATTACGTGTCGGTGTGTGTGTGTATTTCCGCAAAATGCGGGTTAGTCCTGAACCGATTGCGATTCAAGGGCGCGTTTTATACCATATATCGCGCTAAGCAACAAACCTAAACAACACTGTGGGAGTATATATTTACCCCGCAACTTTAAGATAATTAACGAGAAATAGAGATAATGGGCGTTATAATAAAATCGGCTAATGAAATTGAAAAGATGCGTATTGCGGGACGACTGGCAGCTGAGGTTCTAGAGATGATCGAGCCATACGTTGTTGTCGGTGTCACTACCGATGAGCTAAATACCCGTTGTCATGACTATATCGTCAATGTCCAGAATGCCACTCCTGCGCCGCTCAACTATCGTGGTTTTCCTAAATCGATCTGCACCTCAGTTAATCATCAGGTTTGCCACGGCATTCCAGGGGGTAAGCAATTAAAAAATGGTGATATCATCAATGTCGATATTACGATCATTAAAGATAGTTTCCATGGCGATACCAGCATAATGTTGACAGCTGGCACCCCCTCTATTTTGGCCAAACGCTTGATGGATACATGCCAACATGCACTCTGGGCCGGCATGGAGCAGGTTCGCCCTGGTGCGCACCTTGGTGATATTGGTTATACCATTCAGAAACTAGCAGAATCAGCCAATTACACCGTAGTGAGGGAGTATTGTGGTCACGG
>JAMOMH010000298.1 GCA_027068675.1 Sedimenticola sp. | reverse complement strand
ACCTCGCTCTCGTCGCTGTAGGAGGGTATGGACGGGGTGAACTGCACCCCTACTCCGATGTCGACATCATGATTTTGCTCCGAAAAGAGCCAGACAAGGAGATGTGTGAAGCGATCGAACCCTTTCTTACTTTTCTGTGGGATATCGGCCTTGAAATTGGCCACAGTGTTAGAACCATTGATGACTGCATTAATGAGAGTCGACAAGATATTACTGTTGCCACCAACCTAATGGAGGCCCGCCTCTTAACAGGCCCCATCTCTCTCTTTCAAGAGATGTGGGAGAAGACCAGCCCAGGCAACATTTGGAACAGCCAAGACTTCTTTAAAGAGAAGTTAAATGAACAGAACAAGCGTCACAGTCGCTTTGATGATAGCGCCTATAATTTAGAGCCTAATATCAAAGAGGGACCCGGTGGCCTACGCGATATACAGATGATCGGCTGGGTGGCGAAACGCCACTTTGGTGCCGAAAGCATGTACGGTTTGGTACGCCACGGTTTTCTGACAAAACAGGAGTACCACACCTTAAGAGATGGGCAAGATCTCATCTGGCGCATTCGTTTTGCCCTGCACCTTCTGACTAAACGCCGTGAGGATCGCCTGCTGTTTGATTATCAGAAAACCATCGCCACACAATTTGGCTATGAGGATAACGAGAAAGATCTTGCTGTAGAGCAGCTCATGCAGCGCTACTACCGCACCGTGTTAAAGCTAAACCGTCTCAACGAGATGCTGCTACAGCTCTTCCAAGAGGTGATTTTACTCGGTAATCAGCTCGAAGAACCGGTACCAATCAACTCACGTTTCCAGTCCAGAAACGGCTATATAGAGGTGACATCAGAGAAGGTGTTCAGACGCCATCCAACAGCATTGTTGGAGATCTTTCTACTCCTACAGACCCACGAAGAGCTGAAAGGGGTGCGAGCCACCACCATCCGTTTAATACGCTCCCACCACCATCTCATTGATGATGAATTCAGGCAGAGCACCACCGCTATCTCCCTTTTTATGGAGATCATGCGCCAACCTCGCCGCATCGCCTATGAGATACGCCGGATGAACCGCTACGGCATCCTAGCTGCCTACATCCCCGCATTTGCCAATATTGTTGGTCGTATGCAATATGACCTCTTCCACCTCTATACCGTGGATGAGCACACCCTCAAGTTGCTCGCAAACATCAGACGCCTCACCATCCCTGAGTACAGTCATGAATTCCCTATCAGTAGTCGATTGATGCAGGTGATCCCCAAGCAGGAGCTGCTCTACATCGCCGTCCTGTTTCACGATATCGCAAAAGGCCGTGGGGGTGACCACTCTAAACTCGGAGCGGTTGATGCCATGGAATTTTGTCGCCTCCACCAGCTAAGCCAGTACGACAGCAGTTTGGTCTCATGGTTGGTGGAGAACCACCTGTTCATGTCGATGACCGCCCAACGCAAAGATGTCAGTGACCCTGAGGAGATCCATAAGTTTGCCTCAAAGATGGTTGATGCCAACCACCTCGACTACCTCTTGATTCTGACCGTTGCCGATATTCGCGCCACCAACCCCAAACGGTGGAACTCATGGTTACGTTCGCTGATGGTCGTGCTCTATACCTCAACCCGTCGCGCCCTGCTTGAAGGGTTGGATAATGTGCCAGCCGAAGAGGAGCTAATCTACAAAAAGAAGAGCGAAGCGATTCGTATTTTGCATGATCACAACATCTCACCACATGAGGTGCAGAAAATGTGGGTCTGCATTGGTCCCGACTACTTTTTACATCACTCACCCGATGAGATCGCATGGCACTACCGTACCATTCTCTCCTATCAATCTGATGAGAAAGCAATTGTTGCAGTACGGCAGGAGACTGAACAGGGTGCTACAGAGATATTGATCTACGGCCCTGAACAGAAGAACCTATTCGCCATCTCAACATTTTTACTTGATCAGCTAGGTCTCTCTGTTGTCGATGCTCGTTTTATGACCACCGCCACAAACCGCTACTTCAACACTTTTTTGGTTCTTGAAGATGGCCATACTGTCAACAGCACACAGCGAGCTGAAGAGATCATCGCTACCCTAGAGAAGGGGCTGTCGAGTGATAAGGGCTTACCACAACAGGCGGCCCATCGTGAGTCACGGCAATTGAAACATTTTGACCGGCCAACAATCGTTGACTTCAGCCAAGATGAGCAGCACCAACGCACCAATATGCGGCTCTTAACCCTCGACCGCCCTGGCATCC
The DNA here is from genome assembly GCA_027068675.1 of Sedimenticola sp. Lineage (GTDB taxonomy): Bacteria > Pseudomonadota > Gammaproteobacteria > Chromatiales > Chromatiaceae > JAKITT01. The sequence goes on along the minus strand of JAMOMH010000298.1, from coordinate 7,507 downwards.
TATCAAAAGTTGGGCGTGCCTTTATCAAGTGCGATGTCTATCTACACAATGCCCGAGTCGCGACACTGGGCGCTGAGGTGGATGATATCTTCATCATCACCGACCACGAGAACCAACCCATCACCGATGAGGCAATGCAGGAGAAGATTCGTGCTTGTGTTAAGGCGGAACTTGCTTAGAACGTAGGAGTTGGTGGTCTACAGATGTTAAAACCAGCCCCATAGCTTGGGGCTGGTTTTAACGAGCAGCTTAAGCAGCTGCTTTAGCTGCAGCAATAGCAGCTTCGAAGTTAGGCTCTTCAGTGATCTCAGGAACGATCTCTTTGTAGGTGACGTTGCCATCTTTACCAACAACAAAGATTGCACGACAGGTAACACCCGCCAGTGCGCCATCAGCAATCAGAACGCCGTAGGCATTAGAAAAATCCTTGTTACGGAAATCACTGGTGACTGTCAATCCTTCAATACCTTCAGCACTACAGAAACGGCCAGCAGCAAAAGGAAGATCCATTGATACAACTGTCACTGCAACGCCATCAATACCAGCAGCTTCGGTATTGAATCGGCGAGTCTCAGCAGCACAAACAGGGGTATCAAGTGAAGGTACAACAACAATCAGCTGTGCATTATCAGAAGCGCCACCAACAACTTTGTCGGCCAGTCCTTCAGAAGCAACAACGGTGATTTGAGGGGCAGCATCACCAACATTGATTTCAGTACCAGCCAAGTTGCATGCATTGCCTTTCAGAGTAACTGTTGCCATCTTAATCTCTCCTAAATCTTATTAGATTTGTAAATTAAATTTTTGTCCAAAATAGACAGGTGTAAATTGAAATTATGTTGTTGGAGTGGAATCTATCAGCCGATCTTGAGGGGCTCAACCCCCTACAATATGTGGGATATAGAGAACCATTTTACGACCAGGTAAATATCTTAGTAAATTGCTATGTTTTATAGTGTGTTACAAAGATAATGGCGCACTATTCAGGCAGAAATTGGGTCAAAAATAATCTATCTTTTTTAGTCAGAGCAACTTGTTTTGATCTTTTTACCGATCAACTGATATAACGCCGAATAATCTCTACCGCCTCTTTCATATGTTGAAAACGGTGATCACCGCCATCAAAGATGCACAGCTCTCCTACACCACAATAGGTATCAATCGCTATCTGGCAATCAATCGTTTCATCATCCCTATCTAAAAATAGCGTGGTCGCCACACCATCGTTAACATTTTCAATGCCATATTGACGAGTTGCATCAACTAACACCTGAGTAAGCTGGTAGCACTCACCAGTGACAAAGTTTTGTTGTGGGCCAACCGAATTTTTCAGTAGCTGCCAGGGGTGCAATGCAGGATTGATCATCATCAGACGTTTGATGGGAAACTGGCGTGCAAGGTATTGGCCATAGAAACCTCCCATAGAGCTACCGACAATTATCACCTGCTCAGGGTGTGATACTTCACTCATCAGCTGAGTCAGCTGTTCAACGGCATGATGTGGTGAATAGGCGGGATAGGTTGGAGAGAGAACAGGCAGCGGCTCAAAAGCGTGTTGTAGGGTGATCGCTTTGCCAGCAGTACCAGCGCTGTTGAGTCCATGCAGATAGAGAATCATGACGTCTTCTGAGGCCCCTTAGTAACTATTTGCCACGTTTGTCATCCCAGAGAATTCGGTGCAGCTGCAACTGAAAACGCACCGGCAGTGCATCACGCAAAACCCAATCAGCTAATTGAGTCGGTGCAAGATAGCCATGACAAGCGGAGAAGAGTAGTTCACACCGTTCAGCCAAGTTATATTCCAGCAGCTTCTCTTTTGACCATACATAATCAGCCTCACTGCAGATGACAAATTTCAACTGGTCTTGAGGCTGTAAAAGCTCAATATTGGAGTAGTGGTTGGCTGATGTTTCACCCGATGCTGGCGTTTTAAGATCCATTATTTTGATCACACGCGCATCAACACCACTAAGATCGAGTGCACCACTGCTCTCTAGAGAGACCTCATAGCCTTGATCACAAAGTTGGCTCAGTAGTGGCAAGACCTCTGGTTGGGCCATCGGCTCGCCACCCGTAACGGTGACATATTTGACCTTGTATTGAGCGGTCTGGTGCAGAATATCTTCCAACGCCATCGGCTCGCCACCCGTAAAGGCGTAGCGCGTATCGCAGTAGCTACAACGGAGCGGACAACCGGTCAAACGGATAAAGGCGGTACGGAACCCTGTGCTGCGTCCCTCCCCCTGAAGGGAGCAAAAAATCTCACTAATTTGCAGCTGTGGCATAACCCCTACCCTATCAACATGGATGGGAATTAATATCCCTCTTTGCTCATGCGTTGTAGACGTGTCTCAGCCAAACGAGCCTCACTAGAACCTGGATAACGGCTGATAAGCTGCTCCAATACAGTGCGTGCTGATTGCCATGCCTTCTGCTCATAGTGGATATAGCCGCTCTTTAACAATGCACCACGCACTTTAGGGCTATCGGGGTAGTTCTGTAGCAGTTGGTCAAAATGGGCCAATGCTTGAGCAAAATCACGGGTGACATAACTCACTTCGCCTAACCAATACTGCGCATTATCAGCATAGTCACCACTGGGGTAGCTCAGTAGAAATTGGTTAAAAGCAGTGGTAGCTTCAGCATAGTGTGCCTGTTTTAGCAGATTAAATGCAGTTTGGTAGCGGCTCTCTTCAAGTGCAGGATCACCGGCAACTTGTGGTGTTAGCGTACCAACAGCTTCCTTAACCTCAGTAGTTGTTACCGTGGCTGGAGCAACAACGACAGGAGCCTCAACAGGTTTAACTGCAACGGGAACACCAGCAGCCGGCGTTTTTTGCAGCCGGCTAATACGGCCATCCAGATCAATATAGAGATCACGTTGCTGTTTTTTCAGCGCATCCATGGTGTGATTCTGTAGCTCCACCTCACCACGAAGCTGCTGCACCTCCTGCTGTAACCGCTGAAGTGTGAGCACAATATCAGCCAACCCCTGATTCTCTAATCTGCGCTCAAGTAGGGTGATGCGTTGCTCCAAGGTAGAGCCTTGTAGCTGTTGTTTAGCCACAGGAGAGAACCTTTTTGATGGCTCATCAGCCGCCATTGCAGGGGTGCTGGCTAAGAGAAGAATAGAGAGACCAATAGGCAGTTTCATCAGCAAAGCCTGTTATTAGTAGATAAACTCAACACGGCGGTTTAGAGACCAACCCGACTCATCATGTACATCGGAATCTGGACGCTCTTCGCCATAGCTGATGATAGTAATTTGGCTTGAAGGGGCCCCCTCAGCTGTCAATACCATGCGAACAGATTTTACACGTTGCTCACCCAAACCGAGGTTGTATTCACGTGTACCACGCTCATCACCATGCCCTTCGAGTAAAACTTGAGCAGAGGGTGTAGCCACCAAGTAAGCAGCATGGGCACGAATTACATCACGATATTCAGCCTTAATATCACTGCTATCAAGATCAAAATAGAGCACTCTGATTGAGAGCAGGCTCTCGGGGTTTTCAAGTTCACTCCCTTGCCACTCACCACCGCCATCGGTAGCGCCCATCGTGGTAGCATCGCCCTCAGAACCATAACCACCCGCACCAGATGTTTGAGCACTATCGCTCCCATTCACGTCCGTTGTCTGATCACTCACTTCAATGTCACTGGTTACAGGCGTGCTAGAGCAACCGGCAAAGAGTAGTGCGACCATCATAAGTGGTAGTGCTTTAATCATGGTAGAACATTTCATATCTATTTTATCCTCTCCTATTTACGGTAAGGTGACCATACAGGTTCACGAATATCGCCCTCATCGAGAGCTAGGCGTTGCTTGACTCGGCCATCAATGGAGACAGCAGAGAGTACCCCTTTATTCCCCTCACTGGTGGCGTAGATGACCATGCTGCCATTGGGTGCAAAACTGGGTGATTCATCAAGAGTGCCATTGGTCAGCACCCGTGTAATATTTGATTTAAGATCCAACTCAGCAATTCGATAGTGACCACCAATACGGGTCACTAAGATGAGTGACTCTCCATCGGGCGAGTAGGATGCGCGGGCATTATAACGGTTTTCAAAGGTGATGCGCTTGGCCTTTCCACCATACGAGGGTACTTGGTAGATTTGGGGGCTGCCACCACGATCTGAGGTGAAGATGATATGGCGCCCATCGGGCGACCAGGAGGCCTCTGTATCAATCGCGTAGTGGCGGGTCAACGGGCGTAGTTTGCTACTCTTTAAGTTGAGAACAAAGATATCAGGATTACCATCTTTTGATAGCGTCATGGCCAACTGCTGACCATCAGGCGACCATGCAGGCGCACCATTAATCCCCTCAAATGAGGCCACCTTTGTACGACGCCCTGTCTTCACCTCTTGTATATAGATAGAGGGGCGCTTCTTCTCAAAGGAGACATAGGCGATACGGTTACCATCGGGTGACCATGAGGGTGAGAGCAGCGGCTCCTTAGAGGTGACGATGGTCTGTGGATTGTAACCATCGGCATCAGCAATTTTCAGTGCCAATTTGTGGCTTCGCTTAGAGAGACGTTGCGAGGTTACATAAGCGACACGGGTTGCAAAAGCGCCTGGCTCACCAATCAACTTCTCATAGATTCGATCACTAATTCGATGTGCCGTTATGCGTAAATTACGCTCTGTGGTGGGTACGGTAAAACCAAATAGCTGTTCACCTCGAAAGACATCAAACAGCTGAACCTGCACCACATATCCACCGCGGGTATCGTTACGAATGGAGCCAACCACCAGGTTATCCATGCCGAGCACTTGCCAATCACGAAACTCAACACCATCACCACTGGTTGGTTTGGAGAGCATATCTTTGCTGGCCAACGTCTTGAAGCGACCACTACGAACCAGATCAGCATTGATAATCGCCGCGACATCTTGCTCTAGCGGCTGCATACCTTTTTGCAGACCAAACGGCACAATCGCAATGGGCAACGCCCCTTCGATCCCCTCGGTGATCTCAATCGTCAGAGCCGCTTGGGCGCTTGCCTGCCATAGCAGCAGGGCCAATATTATCAGTAGTTTTTTCATTACGTTATTTAACACTATTTTTAGCTAAAAACCTGTGCGGTTTAACACACTAAGCTCCTGGTTTGAATTCAAATTGTAGATCACGGAAAGTCTCAAAAAGCCCGCCGCTTGGTACCGGCAGTGGTGCTGCTTTGTAGATGGCACTCTCAACAGAGCGATCAAAAACAGGATTACCACTACTACGGATGACCATTACGCTGCCAGGCACCACATCTCCACCGGGGATCAGTCGCACTTTAATTAGACAGGATAGCCCCTCACCTGTATTAGGTGGCCGCAACCAGCCGCCTTCAATGCGCTGTTTAATGGCAATCACATAGCGGTCACGCTCCCGAGCATCATGCTCAGCCTTCATCTGAGCCAATAGTGCAGCCTCACGCGACTTCTGGGCAGCGATTGCCCGCTTACGGGCGTCTTCCTTTGCTTTGAGCTTGGCGGCAATTTCAGCTTTGCGCTTCGCCTCAGCTTTACGTTTAACTTCTGCTGCTGCCTTACGTTTAATCTCCGCTTTACGTTTAGCTTCTGCTGCCGCCTTGCGTTTGATGTCTGCTTTGCGTTTTACCTCTGCTTCAGCCTTACGTTTGATATCTGCTTCAGCTTTGCGTTTAACTTCAGCTGTTTTTTTGCGTTTGGCTTCGGCTAGCGCTTTTGCTTTACGGTCTGCTTTAGCTTTTTCAGCCACTTTTCGTTTTTGATCGGCATCACGTTTTTTCTTTAGATCAGCTTGGCGCCTCTTCTCGTTTTCTGCCTTTTTACGCTTTGTTTCAGCCGCTTTTTTCTTTTTTTGTTCAGCTAACTGTTTCTGCTCACGTTTTTTGCGCTCTGCTGCTTTGCGTTTCTCTTCAGCCTGGCGCTCTTTTTCAGCTTTTGCATTTAACTGCTTTGCATCCACCACAGTCGCTTGAATAGGTTCACTTTTTACGGCAGTTGGTTTAGGTTTTGTCGCTGAGCTATCACCAAACAACAGCAATGCAATAAGAACCACATGCAGTAATAGTGCGAAGATAGCGGCCAGTGGATTTTGGCGTAGAAGAGATATCATCGACTATTTATCTTCCGGTGGTTCAGTGATCAAGCCGACACTTGGCGCACCCGCTGACTGTAATAGCGTCATCGCCTTAACCACTCGGCCATAATCAACACGGCTATCACCACGTACCATAATGGGTGTTTTTGGCTTGTATTTCAGTACCGAACGCACGCGTGAAACAAGGGTTTCCTCTTCTACTGGTTGCTGTTTGTTATCGCCAATATCTATATATAGATTGCCTTCGCTATCAACGGTGATCACCACAGGATCATCCATCTCAGTTGAGACAGGTTCCGCATCAGCTTGTGGCAGGTCTATCTTCACCCCTTGAGTCAACAGTGGTGCTGTAATCATGAAGATCACCAGCAGCACCAACATCACATCGATGTAGGGGACTACGTTAATCTCTGAGATCGGGCGACGACGGTTGCCGTTTCGTGCCATTAGCCGTGCGCCTGACGCTGTAGAACGGTTGAGAACTCCTCTAAAAAGTCATCATAGCGATTGTTAAGGCGCTCAACTTCATGTGAGTAGCGATTGTAGGCGATCACCGCAGGAATCGCAGCAAATAGGCCGATGGCCGTTGCAATCAATGCCTCTGCGATACCCGGGGCGACCAGAGCAAGGGTCGCCTGTTTGACATTACCTAGCGCCTGAAATGAGCTCATAATACCCCAAACGGTGCCAAACAGACCGACATAAGGGCTGATAGAACCAACCGTTGCGAGGAAGGGAAGACTCTTCTCAAGCTCATCCAGCTCTCGATTCATCGCTACACGCATAGAGCGTTGCGCCCCTTGTACCATCGCCATTGGGTCCATATTGGTGCGGGTACGTTGACGGGCAAACTCTTTAAAGCCCGCACGGAAGATGGCCGCCATGCCGGTAATACTCTCCTCCATCTCCACTTGACGAAAGAGTGCATTAAGATCACCGCCAGACCAGAAACGCTGTTCAAAATCATCAGCCGCTTTTCTTGCTCTTTTCAACGCCCGTGATCGGTCAATAATCAACGTCCATGAGAGAAATGAGGCGAGAATCAGTAGGCCGATAACCGTCTGTACAACGGGGCTGGCCTGGGTGATCAGGTGAAGAATGGAGAGGTCATTAGTCTGCACTGGTTATCTCCGCCTTGATATCATCGGGTATCGCGGTTGGGCGAAAATTTGTCGTATCGACGGAGGCCACTTTGATCTCAGCCGTTGAGAGGAGTTTTTCGGGTTCATTCTTTCTTCGTATCTCTTGTTGAAAAATGAGTGATGCTCTTCCCTGTTTGATCACTTTGGTATTAATCTCTAACTCATCATTAAATCGGAGTGGGCGAATGTAGGTGATAGTCACTTTGCCAACGACAAAAACCACCCCTTCGGCCATCATTCGATCCTGATCAAAGCCTAAAGCACGCAGCCATTCAGTACGCGC